>NZ_JAGTUL010000029.1:0-60825 GCF_018224605.1 Shewanella sp. M16
AAGCAGCAAAGGCGCGGTTCTCATTAAGGCCAGAGAGCAAAGATTCTCACAAACAGGTCGGATATACGTACGCAGTATTACTTTCTGTTACTCAAAAAGTGGTTGATCTATTCGAGGTGTCCATATACGTACTTGCTGCGAGTCACAGTAATGCGAGTGTTTAATCTCCGAGTCTGAGTTCAAGTCCATACGATTTTGATTTTAATAAGCCACAAACTAACACTCTAAATCCCCTATCGACTTCCGACTTTTTCCTTGTAATATAATGCTTTCACTCATGTTGAAACCCAAGGATGACAATGTATACCCCTAAGAATATGGCGATGACAGATCTGCAGGCCATTACAGGTTTTATCACACAAAACAGCTTTGGTTTACTGGTTTCGTGTTCACTGAATGCAACTCATATTCCCTTTGTACTCGATGCAACAGCGGGAGAGAAAGGCGTGTTGTACGGCCATGTTTCGCGAGCGAACCCACATTGGCAAGAGCTTGAAAAACAGCGAGTATTAGTGGTTTTCAGTGGTGCACACGCTTACATTTCCCCAACTTGGTATGACGCTAAACCTGCAGTGCCTACATGGAATTATGCGGCGGTGCATTGTTATGGTGTCGCAAGCTTGCTGAGTGATGCCGAAACCCAAGATATGTTGGACACATTAGTGGCGAAGTACGAGCCCAAGCTATTACAAGATAAACAAATTATGCCAGATGAGTATCAGCAAAAGCTGCGCCAAGCCATAGTCGGCTTTAAGATTGTGATTGATGAGATTCAAGCAAAGGAAAAGCTCGGTCAGCATAGATCTATGAGCGATCAACAGGGCGTGTTCAGCGGCTTAAGTGCCAGCCCCCATGCCGATGCGACACAATTAGCCCACTATATGAATCAACGAGATATTGGCAAAGGCAATGGCTGAGCCCATGCAGCTAAACCAATACTTTGATTAGTCACTTATACGTCTTCTGTAAAATCATTGAGAAGAAGACTTTAACGGCTTGCCCATATCTAAAACATTGCACGAATGACTAACCGTCAACCAGAAACGCTGCTAAATTACAGTCCTAAACTCGCACGATTAAGGAAGCTGCATGCTCAATCCTGAACACAGTTACTGGCATGACACGCTTAAAGCCATTCGTCGCTGCGGTAGAAAACTCATTGAATTTGAACTGTTATTCACCTTAGTGTCGGCGGGTATTATCGTCCCGTCTTTTGGCTGGCTACTGCGCCATCTGATTGCCAAAACGGGCAATGTCACCATCACCAATTACGACTTAATCGCCTTTGCCATGTCTCCCTATGGCTTGCTGTTTATAGTCATTACTCTATTCAGCAGCTTTACCGTGTTTTTTACCCAACGTGCTGGAGTCACGATTCTCGCAGCATCTGGCTTATACGATATTCCCATTGGCCCAGTGCGGGCGCTGATTTTCGCGACTGCTCGCTTACCCGTATTTATCCGCCTTGGTAGCATTTATGCGGCTTGCTTATTGCTGCTCAGCGTACCTTTTATCGGGTTAGGATATCTGATTTTCAGCGTGTTTCTACAGGGACACGATATTAATTACTACTTGCATTTCAAGCCTATAGACTGGTATCTCGCCTTAACGAGTATGGCCTTCTTAGCGATAATCTATGTCCTTGTTGCCTTATATCTGTGGGCCAAAGCGGCCTTTTCACTAACGATTATTGTGAGTGAAACGACCGATGCTTTGACGGCACTCAAACGCAGTTGGCAATTAAGCGCAGGCAATGAACGCCCGATTATGTGGCACGCTGCGGGTTGGTGGTTGAGGATAGGTGCTTTGGTGTATCCCTTAATACTGCTGATCTCCTGGGGGGCCGATAGCTTACTAGACCGAGTTTCACTGACACTTTCGGCAGAATTAGCAATATTGGCCCTCGTCTCTGCACTGATTTTTATGCTCAGTGCGGCATGGTCCTTACTCGGAATGTTTGGCGAAGCCTTTATCATATTGCTGCTATACCGCCAGCTGGGAGAAAAACCCGCAGGGTTAGAACGCCTTGGGCGACAAACAGTAAAAAGAGCGTCTGAACTGTCGCTTTATACAATAAGCGGGGTGTTAGTTGGCACTTTTTTAATCATGTTGGGATTAGGGGTATATACCCTAAATAGTGAACCACAAAGGGATGACATCCTGATTACTGCCCACCGTGCTGGCGCAGCTAGGGCACCAGAAAATACCCTTGCGGCTTTGCGTTTAGCGATTGCAGAAAAGGCGGATTATGCCGAAATCGATGTGCAAACGGCATCCGATGGCACCTTAATGGTATTGCACGATGCTGATTTGATGCGCATAGCGGGCGATCCAAGACGAGTTGCCAACCTCAGTGCGAGTGAAATGCAACAACTTGATGCGGGGAGTTGGCACAGTGCCACCTTTGCAGGGGAATCCGTACCAACACTACTAGAGATGCTTAATGAGGCACGCAACAAAATCGGTTTGAACATTGAGCTTAAATATAATCAAGCCGATCCCAGCTTAGCGCAGGCCGTTGTCGCCTTATTGCAACAAGAGAAAATGACACAACAAGTCGTCATTACATCACTCGAAGCAAGAGCCATTGAAGAAGTGCAACGACTCGACCCTTCCATTCACACAGGCCTTATCGTAACTCAATCCATTGGCGATCCCATTAAGGCGAATACACAATTCTTAGCGGTCAATCAATCGATTACTAACGAAAAATTTATCGCCCGTGCACACAAAGGAGATAAGCAAGTACATGTATGGACAGTAAATAATCCACGGCAAATGCTGCGCATGTTGGCGCTGGGAGCCGATGTGCTCATTACCGACTATCCGCAGGAAGCCGTGGAAATCCGAGAACAGTGGATCGCGTTATCCCCTGTTGAACAAACGGCGCTACGCCTACGCTATGTTCTGTAAATTCTGCTTATTTACTAAGCCTCGCCTCGAAACGCTTAGCTCTGCGTTGAAGCAACCAAAAGAGGCTTAACACCCCAAATGAAGCGGCTAAAGTGGTCAGCGTGAGTGCAAAACCTTTGAATGAAAACAGGTTTAAAGTAAAACCATCTAATACCAGTACCGCCAAGCCAAGGGGCATTTGGATAAGCACAGCGGTAAGCCAATCGAAGGGAAGTTTAGGAAAGATCCTGTGGTAAGCATAAAGCACTAAACCTGCAAGCAATATCAGCAAACTCGCATCATGAGCCGCCAACAAAAGATACTCCACACTGTTATGCGAGATGTGAGGCACCACACTCAACATGTCCAACATATAACCCGCACTCGCGACTAATGAGAAACTGATAAAACTCAATAAAGCTAATAAGATACCAAAGCCAAGTGCGGGTAAATATTTCATGTAAGGTCTCTCTATTTGCAGGTGAAATATGCTATCTCGTCTCCCGAAAACCACAGCATGCAAGGTATAAAGGAGTAAAGAGACATTAACTACAATAGCAGCCTAAATTTCCCTTAGCTATTAAGACCATAGTCTTATGTCTACCACAAACTTGTGCACAATAAACGAGATGAAATCCAGTATTAAGTTAGTGTTTTCTCGGATAATCAATGGATAAGCTTTTAAAATTACTAGATTAATCAAATTTCAATCTTATCGCTTAGTGATATCACCCACAATTTGCCCATGTGTTTGGGTGAAATAGACTAGCCAATTTCACCAATAACGCTTAGGATCGGAGTTGCATTTTTTAGCCAACATATTGTGGAGTATCAAAACATTATGGGTATCAGAGCCATAGTCGTAGACACAGCAGGCACCACGACAGACCTAAACTTTATCCAAGATGTACTATTCCCCTATTCTGTCAAAGCCTTGCCAGACTTTTTAGAACAGAACCAACACAATGTATTGGTTGAAAACTGTATTTGTGACACTAAAGATATCGCCCTAGAACCCGAGGCTGACTTAGCGCGTGTAACTGAGATCCTGCAACAGTGGGTCAACGAAGACCGTAAAGCTACACCACTTAAAACCTTACAAGGGTTAATTTGGAAACAAGGCTATGCCCATGGTGAATTTAAGGGCCATATCTTCCCGGACTTTATTGAAGCGGTGAAACGTTTTAGCGCACAAAATCTGCGTATTTACAGCTTTTCATCCGGCTCTGTCGACGCGCAAAAACTGTTGTTCGGCCACAGTGACGGCGGCGATTTAACTGAAATGTTTAACGGCCATTTCGACACCCGCACGGGCAACAAATTAGATAAGCAGGCTTACTGCAATATCCTCAACACTATCAGCTTAAGCCCCAAACAAGTGCTGTTTGTGTCAGATGTTATTGAAGAATTAAAGGCTGCCGACGCTGCGGGTATGATGACCTGCCAAATGGTTCGCGACAGCAAGCAACGCACTGGCGAGTTCCGCAAAATCAGCAGCTTCGATGAGCTGCTGATTGAATAATGCGATTATTGAATAACGTGATGGTTGAATAACACGATAGTCGACTCAGTCAGCTCAAGCTGATTTAGCCGATAAAACGAAAGCGACCTTGTGGTCGCTTTTTTATTAATTGGCTCAATTACCCTTAACCGCTAGCGGAAACGCGGCCGAGATACATTTTTCCACCTCAAAACGATAACCATAATCCGCATTCTTATCGGGTGTGATCAACAAAATCTCGTAATCATTTAATTCAATCACATTCGATTCGGCAGGCTTTTTACAACGCGAGCGGCCATTGGCTTCAAGTGAAAATGCGAACGTAGCTAGCCATTGCCGCACTAAGTACTGATATTGAGTTCGCACTGAGGCGTAGGCCTTTTTGCGATCTTCCTCTTCCAGCTCGCTATCATCATTACTATTCTCAGCCTTGCTCGATTTATCGCTTTCAGAGTCAAGAGCAGTCTGAGTTAGCTCTACAATCGGTACCGTCAGCACATCGGTCGCATCCGGCAACCGTCCCGATTTAGGCTCGCGAGGCGCATGCTTAGCGGCTTCTTGGGGAGAGGTAATAAAGTTGCCAAACGAGGTTTCAATGCGCGTCTCTAAATCAATTAACAGGCTCAAGTGATACAAAACCACAGTCGCTAGCACGATACGGATCAAAAAAGTCGTTTTACGGAATGAAGTATGCGAGGTAAGCCGTAACGATTTGACACCTAAAGGTTTAAGCAAAAAGATCAATATTAAATAGATAGGAATAATCAACTGTAATGCCAGCAGCACAATCGCGCTTACCATCAAAAACCAAGCGGGCATATAGAGTAGAATCGCTAAGTTATGGGTGTAATTGAGATCGCTTGCTGAGACCCCAACCACTTCGTTGACTATCGCGCCAGACCAGCCCAAAGCAAAGTTGGCAATCATCGCATAAAACAGCAACAACACAGCTTTGCCCGCCAAACTGTGCCAAACCCGCTCGAACACAGGCCAAAACTCGATGGCCATAGCGATTACGGCAATCACAGCGACCAACCCCATTAACTCGCTACTAAAAGCCAATATCAAAGCAATAAGATACAGCTTTTGCGCAAAGGATAACTTAGCCACCCCTTGGATAAGACAGCGCCAAAATTTGCCCAAACCTAAACGGATTTCACTCAGTGATGGTAAGCTGAGCTTTCGCAAGTATTGGCGAGCCGACCCAATGTAACCGATTAAATTCATTATTATTTTACATTCCATTGAAATAGTAAGACGGGCAACATTTGCCACTGTAATGTGCAAAGCACAGTGTTGGCAACTGTGCCACTCAATCTCGGTACATTGGTCACTTTGGCTATCTCTAGCCAAAGTCGAACGCTCTGCTTAGAGTCGAATGAAAGCTCTGCAACACCCCATCGCCCGTTTAAATCCAACTAAAATGAACTTGAGAGAAAATCAAAGCGGCCTTATTGTCACTTTTACAAATCGATAAACCTGACTCAGGACTAACTAAACGACGCTTAACTCCCGCTCAGAAAATACGGTTTTAGCGACAAACATGCCATTAAGTGCAGCAGGAAAGCCAGCATAAACCGACATTTGCAATATCACCTCAACAATTTCCTGCGGCGTACAACCCACATTCAATGCGCCATTAATATGTACGTTTAACTGTGGCTGGCAATGCCCTAGCGCCGTGAGTGCGGCAACTGTCACTAGCTCCCGCGTCTTAAGGTCGAGCCCTTCACGCTGATAAATATCCCCAAAAGGATATTCAATAATGTACTTGCCTAAGTCAGGGCAAATATCGGCAAGACTGCGGATGACTTTCTCACCCGCCTCACCGTCGATTTCAGTCAGTTTAGCGAGGCCCTGCACATATCTTTGATTACGCATTTTTAGCTCCTGTTGGATTAAATCACAGCAAGCAGCCTAAACCTTAGAGTTAACTCTAAGTCAATGGTTCATTGATGGATGACACAGGCAATGCGGATCAGTAAAACTAACCCTCTGTTTAACTCGCCGGCTAGAGGCACAAGCAAGCAAATAGAAAAGTAAATAATATTAGCTTTTTAGCATTTGACCACAAATGTTAGCGACTGAGCTTAGCCACTAAAATGAGTTTGGTAATAGTGAATTTTTTGCTTAAGGGCAGCCAAATGCTCCTGCTCTTGGCGAATACACTCAGCCAATTGTGTTGCATGTTGCTCGAGCAACTGCTGTCGCTGGCCAGCGGTTGCATCGCCTTGGACGCGCAACTCGGCATAGGTCAATATCTGCTTTAACGGCATGCCCGTTTCTTTTAAGCGATTGATAAACCCAATCCATTCCGCTTCTTTCGCAGCATAATCACGATGCCCGCTGCCATTTCGAACGACAGACTGCAGTAGGCCAATTTTCTCGTAATATCTGAGCGTATGCGCCGACAGTCCTGTGAGTGTTGCAAACTGACCTATATTCATAATCTAACGATCCGCAGGATGGTTAACGCCATCATTCGTGGGCACATTTTCGAGATCGAATGGATTAACCCCTTCGAGGCAACCAATGTTGTAACCATACTCATGGGGATTGGAACGTCGCTGGTGATGGGTATAAATACCGCAGATAGAGCAGAAGTAGTGTTTGGCAGTTTTGGTATTGAATTCATAGAGTTTTAGCGCATCCCCACCCTTGAGGATCTTAATCCCCGCCAGCGGCACAGAGCCAACCATTGCGCCCTTACGACGACAGATAGAGCAATCGCAACGGCGTGGATTTTCGATGCCATTAGGCAATGACAACTCCAATACCACGGCACCGCAATGGCAGGACGCTCTGTGTTTTGGCTGAATAAGAGTATTGCCCACTTGTTTAATCACACCCACTCCTTGTTTCGCTAGATTCTATAAACCTAAATTCCCCAGCCGCTGCACCAACGCCCGCCATTGTTGCAATTGCGGCTCCTTAGCACTCATCACTGGCCCCAACATATTGGACTTAGCCCGCTTAAAACCACTAAAAACTAAGGTGGCGGTATCAAGCTGTTTCAGCGCGGGAGCGCCTTGAAACCACTTGTAATACCAAGGCGGCGTGTCCATAGTCATGATAATTCGCGAAGTTTTATGGCGCAGCAACTTAGCGGGTATCAATTTACCTTTCTCATATTGAAATGCAAATCCAGATAAAAATGTCCTATCGATTAAGCCTTTAAACTTAGCAGGAATACCGCCCCACCAAATCGGTGTGATAATCACCACATGCTCCGCCCACTGGATATTCGCTTGAAACGCTAGCAAATCGGCTTCGAGTGGCTGAGGTTGACGATAACCGTAGGTCAGATTCGGGTCAAAATTCAGCTCAGCTAGTTTGACGATTCTAACTGAGTGTTTATCTGCCGCCGCTTGGACATAGGTTTCAGCCAGATGCTCACAAAAACTCTGCGCCTTAGGATTACCACAGATCACTAAAATCTTTTTTGCCACGATGAAACGCCATAACAGTCAATGTGGCAAATAGCATAAACTCTGCCCCTAAGGGGAGAGTCAAGACCTAAGGTAACAGCTGCGACTCACAGGAGGTGAGCCCATCAATACAGGCATCTAACTGAGTGACTTTATGTTCTAACTCACTTATCTGGCGTAAAAAATCCGCTTTAATACCCAACAAAAAAGCCTGCACTGTGGCTAACTGAGCATGCTTATCGCCTTGTTCGAGTAAATCTTTTAGTTGGACAAGCTTAATACCGAGGGCTTTGGCCTCTTTGATCAGCAACAACAGCCTAATATCCGCCGCACTATAAATACGATAACGCCCCTGACGTGCGGGAGTGTCGATAAGCCCCCACTCCTCATACAAGCGAATCGCTTTTATCGACAGCCCTGTTTGCTTTGCCGCTTGTCCAATATACATAGCTCAACCTAACCCTTTAAAGACATTACTCATATCTGCATTGCTTGCCATTATCAGCCACAGTATCAGCTTAGGCCAAGACTTGTCGCAGCAATCTTATGCTGCTAGTCTGGCCGCTTAAACGAGCGTTTTAACTTGGGATTTTTATCATGGGATTTAAACAACAGTTGCAAGAAGGTGTACAAGAACAGGCAATGGAAAAGTTTCTCGCACAGCACCCTATCGTTACCCAAATCCCCGTTGCATGGGGTGAAATGGATGCCCTACAACATGTTAATAATGTGGTGTATTTCCGCTATTTTGAAACGGCACGTATCGACTTTTTCAATCGTCTCTTCCCGCTAGATACCCTGTATAAATCAGGTATTGGCCCCGTAATCAGCGAAAATCAGGCTCGCTATAAACGCCCAGTGACTTTCCCCGATACTTTATTGGTGAGTGTCAGTATTAGCGATATTCACAGCGATAGATTTACCATGCATTATCAGGCTTTTAGTAAACAGCAGCAGGCAGTAACCACCTTAGGCACTTCAGTCGCCGTAATGTTTAACTTTAAAACGGGCAAAAAAGCCGAGTTACCGGCAGAACTGCTGGCGATTCTCAAACAGCACGAAGTCGCTTAAGCTATTCAAATCGATAACGAATTGCCATCACACTTTAGGCCATACCTTGAGGGAAGCATGTATGTCAGATAACGAAAATATCGAGATAGCCATTGAACATCAACAGGATAGACAGCGTTTTATTATACCTGTCGACGGCTATGAAGCCGTGTTGGAATACCGATTATCAGGCAAGGATATCGATTTTAGCCGCACCTTTGTCCCCAACGAACTGCGCGGTAAAGGCCTTGCCGAACGCTTAGTGCGCCACGGCTTAAAGTGGGCTAAAGGCCAAGACTTTACTATCCAAGCCAGCTGCTGGTATGTGCAGAAGTTTTTGAAATAAGCAGATTTAAGAACGAGTTCGCTAAATCCAATAAACAGGGTAATGGCGCTTGGGATCGGTGGAAAGGTTATTGACCACCAGCGCGACCAGTAAGAGTAATACTGAGCCGAGGAACACTGGCATTAACGCGTAAAGAAAGCCGAGTTGATGCACGTTTTCACCGCCAATCACGGCAATCAATGCCGTTGCGCCGCCCGGAGGATGAAGAGTCCGAGTCAGGTACATGAATGCGATAGACAGGGATACCGCTAAGGCGCTGGCCAGCACCACATAATCGCCACACACTTGGTACACTGCGACCCCAATTAAGGCCGATAACACACTGCCACCAATCAAGTTACGCGGCTGAGAAAACTCCGCTAGCGGTGCACCGTAGACCAGCACAGCCGACGCACCAAACGAGCCAATGACAAACATAGTGTCGACGAGGTTTTCACTCATATAATTTGCGAGACTCGCGACCAAGTAAATGCCACAGAAAGCCCCAATCCATGACCACACAATCTTTTTAAGTGGCTGTCTTGGTGGACAAATGTCCTTCGATCGCATGCGGGTAAAATAGAATCTCATGGTTAATCCGAACCGATAAAAATTAAGCGATACAGACAAGTGATCTGCATCACAGTTAGCGGGTCGACAAATTAACCCTTCAGCAGCGCAATTGCAATTACGCTGACCGAAAGAGTAAGCAGACTAAGCGCTTTCACCACTCAGATTCGCGAGCATTTCGCGGATATCTTCAGGAATCGGGCGGCTTTTTTCACTGCTGTAATCGTAGTGCACTAAGGTAGTTTTCACTTCGGCGGTTTTATTGCCCGCTTGCCAACAGGTTTGGGTCAGCTCGAAGCTGCTATTACCGATACGGCTGACATAGGTTTTTACTGTGACACTCTTGCCATAGTAAGTCGGCGCGATAAATGCCACGGTAAACCCCGCTACGATTAAGTTCCACTGATGTAAATCCAGCTCAGGATTAAAAATCTCAAAGATTGGCGTGCGCGCCGCTTCGCACCATACGGGGATAACAGTGTTGTTGATATGACCTAGGCCGTCAGTTTCAGTAAATCTTGGATTGATTTCGAGACTGTATTCTGTGGCTGACATGCAAACTTCCTTTTTATTATTTTATGAATGGAAGAGCGTGGTGATTATCGCAATGAAACCAACCACCAAACTCATCCATTATCCTAAGCCAAACAGGTTCTAGCCACTAGCCCAAACCTAGCATTTTAAAACTGACAACTCGCCGTTTCTGGGGTTTGCTTGCCGTTAGCATCGTACTTTTTAAGGCATCCAGCCTTACCCATATCATACATTTTCTCGTATTCTAACTTGCCATTTTTATAAGACTTATACACTCCATGAGTTTTTGGGTTCTCTAAGTGATAAATCTTACGGCCCTTAGTGATATGTGAGTAATCGGCAAAACCCGGCTCTTCGGAATAGATGACACCGTTAATGTAGCGCTTGTGGATCACATGCTGTTCATCGATACGCAGCATTTCATTCGCTATCTTGCCATTCATGTCGTAACACACTTTATCCACGGCATAATTGCTATCGAGGTCTTCAATACAACTCACGGCACCATTATCAAAGTACTCGCGCTGTATACCGCAGCGCGCAATGGCGTTATCCCAGAAATAAGGTTCACCGTTCCAGGTTTCGCCTTCTTGCTGGCAGTAGTTCCACAGGCTTCTTAATTGGCCATTAGGATAGAAACTGTAATGGGGGCCAGAGACACGGTTATTCACTTGGTGACCATATCGGGAGAGTGAGTAACCACCATCAGTGGAATAACTGATACTTGGGCCGTATTCCTTACCCGCTTTGTACGTTTTTAAATTTAATAAACGGCCATTGGAATCAAACTGATATTCTTTATCTACAGCGCCATTGGTGTAATAAGCCAATTTATACAAGGAGCCGCTGCTATGATATTCGCGCTGCTCACCGTGTTTTATCGATGAAATTGCTTCATTTTTACCATTAATCACCCCTTCACAATCATCTGAGTAGGGATTCTCACGCATAATACATTCATCGTGCGAAGGCTTAATCGTCACCGCTTCATTGAATTTATAACTCGTTAGTTCAGTCAGCTCACCGTTCTGGGGATTAAAGCGCATTTGCTGGCCATCCAACTCTCCTTGGCGGTAGTTAGCGATATCCACCACGACATTCGGACTTGAATACCAAATACTCTGACCATTAAGGCGACCCTGCTCATAATGGCGGGTATTAAACATCAGATTATTTTTGTCGAATGATTTAGACTCTCCTTGACGTAAGCCATTGACATAGCTCACTTCGGTACGAGTCCCATCTTCGGCTTTAAATACCCAAGGGCCAGTGCGTTTTCCTGCAAGATAGGCACCTTCACCAACTTGATCACGGAAATGTCCGCTCGTCACTTTATCGACCCAAGGACCTTGTTTGACACCCTTTTGATATTGGCCTTTGCTGCCATCAGCCTCAAGCCACTCGCCATCTTTTACGCCATTAAGATAAATACCTTTTGCCACTAATCGCTTATCGCCTTCTGCACTGGAGTCATAATCGGGCTCATAGACTTCGTAGGGGCCGTCGAGCACATCCTGATTGTAATGGGCAAAACCAAAGTTATCGGCCTCATCGAACATCGACTGTGCAATCCATTTACCTTGCTTTTTACCGTCAAGATATTCGCCTTCCCAATAAATGGCTTGGTTCTCTGTCTCCATCCACTTACCGACTTTTTTGCCCTGTTTGTAGTTACCAGAGTAAACCACGCTACCATTGCGACCATCGTAGGCTGCATACGGGCCATCGAGCACACCTTGGGCATAATGACTTTCACTGGCAAGCCCTGCCCAAGTGCTCCCCATGCCCATACTCATAAAATCATAGGATGGGCCTGTTTTAGGGATCACGGCACCACCACTTTTAAGCCAATCAAAGTCATCGGCCTCAAAGGCCACGCTCACCAATACAAAACTGCCGTCTTCTTCGCTATAACCACTGCGATCAAAGGTGGTCACTAAGCTATATTGGCGCTCAATCCCTTGGGCATCTTTATCTTTACGAGTCAGTGGATAACGTAATTTATATTCGACGGCGGTCTTCACATCGACGGGTGAACCTTCGGAATTACGATAACCCACTAAGGTCGGCTTGAGCTTAGTAGAACCATCGACAACCGCTTTAATAGCGGGATCTTCAATCGCGTCAACATCATAGGTCATACGGTATTGTTGCGGCGGAATTTGGCTTAGTACTTTACGAACGCTACCCACGGTAAACGAGGTTAAGGTTGGTGCCACTTCATCGAGCACAACCTGTAGACGGGGGAGTTTTGTAAGATCATCTCCTTCAAAACCATAGCCCCGTAAATGCTGACCATCGGCATCTTTAAGCATGACAACCACTTCTTTGGTGCCACCTTTATCAAAATCGAGGTAAAAAACCGCAACCACTTCAGCAGAACCATAATCATCAAGACGCACGCCGGGCGCATCGCCATAGAGCATTTCGCCCCACACTTTATGATCTTTTTGATAGAAATTGAGCCATTGCCCGTTAGGCAAGTCCACTGGGCCATGGACGATTTTGTCGTAATCCTCAGCGCCAGCTGCAGGAATGACAGTTAAAGAAGATAACAACACCGCACTCACTGCAGCGAATAAACTACGAATCGAAAGTTCCATTTAACTACACCTTTTATACCGACGCCTCGCGCCTCATGCGCACCAGTAAACGGGGCGAATTTTAAGCGAAGAAAAGCACTTCAGGAAGTAGTAGATAAAAAAAAGGCCGCTTCTACGGCCTTTAGCAACAACAACTTAACAATTAGTTGTTGTACATAGCATTTATTTCATGGGCGTATTTATGGTAAATCATCTTGCGGCGCAGCTTGAGCGTTGGGGTGATTAAACCCGCTTCCATCGAAAACGCTTCAGGCAACAGAGTGAACTTTTTAATCTGTTCAAAACTGGCCAACTCATGCTGTAACTGCTTTAAGCGTTGCTCAAAATGCTCAACCACATGACTATGGCGCAGCAATTCTAAAGGTGACTCATACTTCAGCCCTTTGTCCTTCGCCCACGCTTCAAGTGACTCAAACGCAGGCACAATCAAAGCGGTCACATAATTACGCGCATCGGCAATAATCGCCACTTGCTCGATAAAAGGACAACAGCCCACGGCGCCCTCAACCCTTTGCGGCGCGATATATTTACCGTTGGAGGTCTTCATCAATTCTTTAATACGATCGGTAATAAATAAATTGCCGTTCGCATCGAAACGCCCTGCATCACCGGTTTTTAACCAACCATCTTCAAACGCAGCGGCGGTATCTTCAGGACGATTGTAATAGCCGCGCATCACAGTGGCGCCGCGGACTAAAATCTCATCGTCCTTACCTAACTTAATTTCGGTTTCCAGCAAAGGTTGTCCATTGGAACCTGGCACTCGATTACCTAAGGTATTGCAGGTCACAGTCGCGTTAGTTTCTGTCATACCGTACCCACAAAGTACTGGAATATTAATCGCATGGAAGAAACTACCGACATTCACATCTAAGGCTGCGCCACCGCAAGGCATAAACTTCAAACGGCCACCGAGCACGGCTTGCAGCTTGCTATACACCAGCTTGTGCGCCAAACGCCATTGCAGCGACAACCACAATCCCCCCTTAGCACGACCTTGGCCAACTTCGAACTGACGTTGGCCAACTCGCATCGCCCAAGCAAACAACTTCTTACGACCGTCGGCTGATTTGGCAACTTTATCTTGTACGGCGCTATACACTTTTTCGAGGAAACGCGGCACCACACACAAGGTATGTGGACGCACGGCGCTAATCGCCTCTTTCACTCTTTGGGTATTTTGCAGATAGACGTTATGGCCGCCACGGCACAAGACGTAGAAACTCCAACTGCGCTCAAATACATGGCTCAAGGGCAAAAATGCCAAAGACACATCGCCAGAATGGAAGGCCAGTTTTTGATCGTGCTGGCGTATGGTAGACGCCATATTACGGTAATCCAGCATCACGCCCTTAGGATCGCCCGTCGTGCCGGAGGTATAAATTAAGGTCAGTAAATCATCAAAATTTGCAGCGTGTAAACGCTGATTAAGCTCGGCTTCTTGCTCAATGTTTAACTGAGTGTCACCCGCCAGTAGGGTATCTAGATGCCAATGCTGATTGGCCTTATCGGCAGCGAGTGTCACGCTGGCATCGAATACAATCACATGCTCTAGGCTTGGGCATAAGGCTTGCAACTCACACGCCATGGCGTATTGCTTAGCATCGTCAACAAAAATCACTTTAGCGGTGGCGTCGTTTACGATAAAGCTCGCCTGTTCGACGGTACTGGTGGGATAAATTGGCACCACAACGGCGCGAGTTTTGAGAGTGCCGACATCGGCACAAGTCCACTGCGGGCAGTTTTGCGCCAGAATAACGCAACGGTCTTGCACTTGTACGCCAAGTTCGATCAACACTTGTGCAATTTTACTGCTGATTTGGTCGAAGGCTTGCCAACTCACCTGATACCAAGGAGCGGCCATTTCAAAACCTTCCAGCGCTACTGCGTCTTTTAAAGACTCGCTCTGCTGCTGTAGTAGTCGAATAACATGATATTGATCGAGAGACATAAGAGACTCACCTTTTTAGCTTACAAGTGTACCGCTTTTGCAGCATTCTACCTGAAGGCCAAATAAAAACTAAGAGTTTTTGCTCTAATGTTGTGCAAATGTCGCCCAAATCACGCTGTAAATAGGCTTTTATCTGCTAATGACATCGCCTTGCCAGAGTTTTTCTTATCCCCAAAAAACACAACTTGTTCGTTTCAGTGCTTGTAAATAGGTTCACAACAACTTAGGTTGACATGAAAAACGCCCAGCACTGCCCGCTCACACCTTGTTAACACATTAATATACCGATATTTTGTATCTAAATTTACAACTCGTCCTGAAATGCAAAAAGGAAAGCGCGCATGATAGATAGCATGACACACAGGAAGTTAAGCAACACAGTTCAACGCCTTGTGCCAACTCAGCCACGCCATGGTGCGACTAGTGCCACATGGCGCACGCGTACTTTGAGAATGAGCGCCCTCATACTGGCAATGGCAAGTACGGCGACGTGGGCGAGTGATGTGAAAAGCCAAGAGACACAAGCGACGGCAGATATCGCGAATAAGACCGACACTTGTTATGTGGAAGGCGTTTCTGATCGCCTAAACTGCGGTTTTGTGACTGTGCCAGAAAACCCTAACAAACCCGATGGCAAACAGATCCAAGTACATTACGTTGTTTTGCCTGCGGTGAAAAATGCCAACCATGAAGAAGCCTTGCTAGCGATTGCCGGCGGCCCAGGACAATCGGCCATAGAGAACGCGGCAGGTTTCGATGCCATGCTGAGCAAAGTCCGCCAACAGCGTGATATTTTACTGATCGATCAAAGGGGCACAGGCCGTTCGAATGTGCTGGCCTGCGATGAAGGTGCTCAATCTCCACTGTCCTTCGATGACGATAATGTCGATACCTTATCCGAAACGCAAAAATGCTTAGCCAAAATTGATGCCGACGTGACTCAATACGGTAGCCTCAATGCGATTAAAGACTTCGAAGCCGTACGTGCGCACTTAGGCTATAAAAAACTGCATATTTACGGCATCTCCTACGGCACTCGTATGGCGCAACTTTACATGCGTTTATATCCAGAGCACTTAGCCACAGTGACCTTAGACGGCATAGTGCCCATGCAGCAAAGCGTATTAGAAATTGGCTCTGCGATTGATCGTGGCTTCGACTTATTGTTTAAGGATTGCCAAGCAACCGCCGCCTGTAACAGTCAATTCCCCGAGTTAAAAGCGGACTTTGAGCGAGTCGACGCTAAGCTCGCCACAGGCCCTGTGATGGAAAACGTTTACGATCCCGTCACGGGCGAAAAAACCATGTTAACCATGACGCGCGGTAAATTCTCTGGCTCGATCCGCATGGCGCTGTATCAAGCCAATGTGCGCGCCCTCTTGCCCCATGCGATTCATCAAGCATCGAAAAACAACTTCCAACCCATACTCGGCCTATATGCCCTCACTATCGACAATGCTGGCATGGCGATGGGCATGCACGCATCTGTGGTCTGTGGCGAAGATATGCACCGCATTACCACAACCATGCGCGAGCAGGCCAAAAAATCCTTTATGGGCAGAACCATGCTCGAAGGCTTAGAGGCGACTTGTTCAGTATGGAAAGTGCCTGCGGTCGATAACAGCTTTAGCGAGCCCATCAACAGCAACATTCCGACCTTGTTGTTATCCGGCGAAATCGACCCCGCCACCCCACCAAGCTGGGGCGAGTTAGCCATGGAAAAACTCACCAATGCCAAGCACTTTGTCGCTCCTTATGCGACCCACGGTGTGGCCTATCAATCCTGCGCCAATAACCTGATTGCCGATCTCGTTCGCTCAGGCTCAGTCAACGATCTCGACGGCGAATGTTTGAACAAAGATGTGCGCCGCAGCTTTTATTTAAATGCCAGCTCGGTAGAACCGCTTAATGCGACCAGCACAAAAACCACGACAACAGATGATCACGCCAGCACTGGAGCTAAGGAATAAGCCATGATTAAAGTATCCCATCTTTCCAAGCGCATCGGTGACGTGCAGGCGCTGAATGACTTAAGTTTCGTCGCACAAAACGGCCAAATCACAGGATTACTCGGCCCGAACGGGGCAGGTAAAACGACATGTTTACGCACTATCTTTGGCCTGCTGAAACCCGATAACGGCAAGGCTGAAATCGAAGGCATAGATGTCGCCATCGACCCTATTGGCGCTAAGCAGCAACTCGGGCTATTCCCCGACCCTTTTGGTCTGTATGAACGCTTAACACCACGGGAATACATTCGCTATTTTGCCGAGCTGAGCGGCTTATCATCCAAGGAGGCCAAAGAGGCCACCAGCCAAGTGATTGCGAAATTGCGCCTCGAAGACATTAGCGATCGCCGCTGCAAAGGCTTTTCCCAAGGACAAAGAATGAAAACCGCCCTCGCACAGGCAATCGTCCACAGCCCGAGCAATATTATCCTCGACGAGCCGACCCGTGGGCTGGATGTGATGAGCACTCGCCTACTGCGTGACATTCTTATCGATCTTAAAAATCAAGGACATTGCGTGCTGTTCTCGAGCCATGTGATGCAGGAGGTCGCCGCACTGTGTGACCAAGTGATCGTTATGGCCCAAGGCAGAGTCGTCGCCATTGGTAGCCCAACAGAGCTTTGCATTCAAACAGGCAAAGACTCGCTCGAAGAAGCCTTTATTCAACTTATCGGCACGGATGAAGGGATAGCGGCATGATAACTCAGCAAAGATTACGCCCGCAGGTTTTAACCTTTAAGACCTTGATATATAAAAGCGTGGCATTTAAGAACATGGTTAAGGGAATGACAGCATGAATAAAATAATCGCTATGGTTCGTAAAGAACTCATCGATGCCGCCCGCGATAAGCGCTCTGTGATGGCGGGTCTCTACTACGCCATAGGTACGCCGCTGATCATGTGCGGCCTATTTATGGTGTTAATTGGCCAGCTAAGCAGCCCCGATGATTTGAAAATCACCATTAAAAATCCCGATAAAGCACCGGATTTAGTAAGATTTTTATCGAATAAAGGCATCACTCAAGGCGCAGCCGATGGCTCTGACGCCAAAGACCTTAAAGCCATAGAGCTGATAATCAGCACCGACTATGCCGCGCAAATGAACCAAGGCAAAAGCGCTGAGATCACTATCGTGGCCGATAATTCAGAGGAGAAACTGCAGAACTCGATTCGTAGACTCGAGAAACAACTGCAGGCCTACAGCGCTGAAATGGGCAGTTTACGTTTAATTGCCCGCGGTATCGACCCGCGCGTGGTGCAGCCACTCAAGGTGAATGTGCAAGACAAAGCCACCACAGACTCTAAGGGTGGGATGATCTTAGGTATCGCCATTTTCACTATGATTTACTCGGTATTTATCTCGGGCATGAACCTAGCTATCGACACCAGTGCCGGTGAGCGCGAACGCAACTCCTTGGCCCTGCTACTGAGCCATCCGCTGACCACTCGCCAATTAGTGCTGTCAAAAATTATTGCGGTAAGCCTGTTCGCTTTGCTCGGTTTAGTGTTGATCTTGCTGGTGTCTAAAATCGCCTACGCCTTTGTGCCTTGGCAGGAGTTAGGCTTTAGCGTCAACATCACCACAGAATTTATGGCACTGATGTTAGTAGTCGGCATCCCCGTCGCGTTAATGGCCGCTTGTCTGCAACTGTTTGTGTCTTTTATGGCGAAAACCTTTAAGGAAGCCCAGTCCTATCTGACTATGGTGCTGTTTGTACCCTTAGCCCTGTCGATGGCCGCCAGTTACAACATAGCGCCAGATATGCTGCAGTGGTTGCCCGTCTCGGGTCAGCAACAGGCATTAATGGACTTTATCAAAGGTAAAGACTTGCCCATGTTGCAGTTACTGGTTTCGACCTTAGGCACACTCGCCATTGCGGTATTGCTCGCCTTTGGCATGGAAAGGTCGCTCAAGAGTGAAAAAGTGATCTTCGGTTTATAGGGCGCTTCGATTGATAAACTTGGGGACAAAGTGACTCAACTCAGCCTACAAAACTAAGCACTAATTGAGCGAGTACAAGTGCTTGAAAAAATAGTGATAGAGCCAGAGTACGAGCTAAAGCAGCAGATTAATCAGTTATGAACTCTAAGCTCCTCAAACAACAAAGCCACTTGATTTTCAGTGGCTTTGTTTTTACAGGCTTGATAGCAAGATCACTTAGCCTTAGGCCTAAATGGCTTGATCACGGCTTCGTTACACTCTAAATACGGGCCTTCCATCAAATCGATACAGTAAGGAATGGCAGGGAACACGGCATCTAAACATTCGCGAATCGATTTTGGTTTGCCGGGCAAATTCACAATCAATGAATCGCCACGTAACCCTGCGGTTTGACGAGACAAAATGGCGGTAGGCACAAATTTTAATGACTCAGCGCGCATCAACTCGCCAAAGCCTGGCATCATGCGATCGCAGACGGCTTCTGTCGCTTCTGGGGTGACATCGCGTTTCGCTGGGCCAGTGCCGCCCGTAGTGACAATCAAACAGCAATCTTGCTCGTCAGCCATTTTGATCAGCGTCGCTTCAATCACATCCCGCTCATCGGGGATCACTTGATAAATCGGCTCCCACTCGCTGGTGAGATAGTCGTTGAGCGTGTCTATAATCGCCTTGCCTGAGATATCTTCATAAATTCCCGCGCTGGCGCGATCACTGACCGTCACAATACCGATTTTTGCTTTGCTCATAGGAAATCCCCAATCAAGTTGAAATAAAACTATATCGACCATAAGCAGAGGAGAAACCGATGCTCCTGCGACTATAAGCCGCAGCTAAAATAGCACAAATGCCTAGCCAATGGAGCGACTAGAACGTGATGAGGTTCGCGCTATATGCGTAGCATTTGTATGTATAGAGGAGATGCAATGAGCACAAAGGGTAATATTGAAAAACAAACACTTTCAACTTAGCCAATTGCAGCAAGTTATTATCAAAGCGTTGGCCGAGTCAGAGTGCTTAATCTGGCCGTTATCCTATCACTAATTATTTGCTTAAGCTGTTCACTACCGGGGGCATTCTCAATAACCTTCTCCCGAGCTTTTGCCACTTTTTTGCCAAGGTCATTCATCAATACTTTTCCTGCTCGTTCACCCAACCCAATCGCTTCAGCAAAGGCACTAAAATCATGGCCAGTATAGTAACCATAATGCTCATATGATGATGTACTGAATCCTCTTTCCACCTCTGACTCAAGTAACCAAATACTTAACTCACCCGAATTATCGTATTGCTTGTAGGGAGCAACTGAGACCATGTCATAGATGGGGGTGTACCCAGAGGCCCTGTTACTGTCACTAGCACGGCTAAGGGAAATATTTTTCAAATGCAAATCATTGTTGCCAACGATATAGGCCATTAGGACCTGCAGAAAGCCATCTTTGAGCAATTGCACATGGCCACCACTCAATTGATACGCTTCTTTAATCGCTCTTTCATAGGACAATGTATCGCTACTCTTATTCCCCGGCGCAACATTTAGCGCAGATGCCAGATCTTCGATAAATTCACGCTTTCTACCAGTCTCTCTATCCAGATCAAACCGTGCAGTCACATAGGCCAGTTGCCCGCAACTAAAGGGAACTAAGTGATGTTCAGCAACATTGAAACCAACTGCCTTACACAACTGCATAACCATAAATTCGTTCTCCGCCAACTCTGGAAAGTCGTTGGGAGAAGGTTTAACTATGTATGGTCCCATGCCGACGGCGTTGGTCAGTGTTTTGGGTTTGCCTTCAACATAGGTTAGAAACATTTTAGGTTGAACACCAGAGATAGATACGCCACCTAAGGATTCCATGGCCACTTCGTTAAACTCACTGCGAGGAAAATCAATCTGGTAACCTTTAAGGCTTTTCATCGGAACAGAGATCAATTCTATCGCGGGCGAGATATCATCACCACGATACTCAGTCAGCACACTGACGGGACCAATAAGCTCGGCACCATTTCCCAGTAATAAGCCAAACTTGTCATCTTGATCTAATCTCGCGATTCTCGCTTGATGACGCCTCACCCAACCTTCACTCATCAGGTTAGCAAAAAATGGCGGCAAATAGTTTCGGCGGTATGGCTCATAGGTGATTGGCAGCTTATAGCCAATCTGCGGCAGGCCTGAGGCAATATACGAGGCCGCATAGGTGAAGCTGTACTCATACCCCTCTAGCGTGTCGTACTCTAGCAGTTCACCGGCAAATCGGTTGTTACTGTAGACATAACCAATTCGATTAGCTCTCATGACTTAGCCTCATTCGAAGAGCTAATTTGAACACTAACGTCCGGTGCTTTCTTACCAATAAATAAATCTAACCCAATGGTATTGAGTAGTGTCTTTAGGGTGCCAATTTTTACCGACTCAAGCTTACTCATAATTTTGTAGTAAGTAGCTGGCGCAATATCGGCAAATAAGGTTAGCTCCTTCACTTTTAGCTGCCCCATATGTTCGGCCACCATCTCTTGTACTGTCTGTTGCGTTAGCGGCTGAAATCCATCACGCTTTTGTTTAAGAAGCAGTATTTGCAATTCACGATCTAACGCAGCCATCTGCACAGCTAGCTGGTTTCTCATGTTAAGCATCTGATTTATTTGGGTATCACTTTCTACGTTTTTCATATCAGACATAAGTACCACCTCAAAGTGCTACGTTTCACCACAGGTATTACACAGTAACAACTATCACTAACGCAGACTTTTTATGATGAAAAAAAATAATAGTTATACTATAGCAGTATATTTTTAATATTCATCTGCTTTAGCGATATTTTCAGCATAAAAAATAGATTTAGTACATTACATTGAAATATATGTGCAATTTATGCCAAGGAGAAGAGACAAATATCGGCTCAGATCTAAAGCAAAAATGAGCTCACCTGAGCCAGTGTGGGCAAAGAGGGAAACGCGCCTTTTTGCCCGCAGGTAATCGCGCCGCAGCGAGTTGCAAATACCACCGCCGCTTCTAAATGCGCTTTGCTTTCTAGCCTTTGTTTCAAGCCTACATTTCCTAAATCGGATTCAAGATCATGTTCGAGCCCTAAGCCTAAGGCGAACAGAAAACCTGAGATAAAACTGTCGCCTGCCGCCGTAGTATCGACGGCTGAGATTTTGGGGACGGGTACGCTAAACCTTTGCTGCCCTGTGATGCATTGCACTGGATTGGCACCATCGGTGACCAAAATCACCTCAACCCCTTGGGCGAGGCAAAACTGCAGATAATCTTCAAAACTCTTATCCCGCGCTAACGCTAAGTAGTCCGCTTCTTCGCGGCTCATTTTCAGCACTTGGGTGTAGCGAAAACACAGCTCAACCCGCTCGGCTAGCAAGGACGTGTCCTGCCACAGGGATAAACGCAGGTTCACATCGAAACTCACTAAGGTCGCGAACGCATTGGCACAACGCGCGCCATAAAGGCTAGTGTTAAAGATGGCAGTTTCAGTAAAGGTATTAGAGCAAAGGTGAAAGATATCAATACCCTGCCATGGAATACTGTCGAAATGCTGATTGCTGTAGCGCATATCGGCAGTGCCAGTGCGGTTAAACTCAAAGGTGCGTTCACCCTGTTCATCTAAATTGACCAGCACAGTCGCGGTAGCAGCGCCCGGCACTTCGGCCAAATAATCGGTTGCCACACCCTGCTCCGCTAAGGCTTGCTTTAACATGACACCGTAATGGTCGGCGCTGATGCCACCGGCAAAATAACTCTGACCGCCGAGTTTCGCGTAACCCACAGCCACATTGGCGGGCGCGCCACCGGCAATCGGCTGATGATGTTTGCCTGTGGCATCGGTTGGCAGCAAGTCTACTAACACCTCACCAAAACTGAGTAATACCGTCATTTCCACTCCAACTTTGTATTCTATATTCTGCATTCTGTAGCAGGCAAAAAGCCCACTTTCATGGGCTGTTTTGGGCTTAGCATTTTTTCTGTAAAAACAGTTTCTGTAGCAAGATCCGCTTAGAACTCGTATTTAAGCGTCGCACTCGTGGTGCGGCCATTTATGGTACGGGCACGGATGATATTGTTATCAGGGATTGAGCCTTCTTCCGCTTCAGTAATACCTGTGACATTAAACAAGTTGTTGACGTTTAAAGACACACTCATGGCTTCGGTCAGATTGTAAGTTGCAAAGGCATTCACTTGGTTGTAGCCGTCGAAACTTAAGTCGTTATTATCTTGAGCATAAGAATCCGTGGTACCGATTAAGTTAACGCCCACTGAACCTTGGTCAAAGTTGTAACGGCCCATCAAAGAGTAGATAAAATCAGCCTGTCTTCTTGGGATGTTACCCACCACTTCTGGCGTCAATGCATCTTTGGCAATCTCAGCATCGGTCCAGGTCAGGTTGCCTCTAAAGTCGAAGTCACCGATAAAATAGGCCGACTCGATTTCGATACCTTTGGCTTTGTACTTACGGTCGAAGAAACGTTGGCTGGTGGCTTCAAAGTTTTGCTCTTCGGTTTCAGAGTAGAACGCCGTCGCAAACACAGACAAATCATCGTAACGGTACTTAACACCTAACTCGTACTGGTCAACGATATCAACCGCATCTTCCTTCGCAACTGAACCATCGGCACGCACTTTACCAAATAACAGACGGTCGGCATTGGCGCGGCCACCGTGGCTCAAGCGACCGAAGGCAGCTAAGTCACTGGCAAATTGATAGTTAGCACCTAATGAGTAAGACGTATAGCTCCAATCGTAATTCACTGGCTGAGGGTTCGCATTGTCGATGGAAGACACGCTCTGCTCAGGGATTGAAATCACCCCATCGAGATTCATATCTACTTGCGATTGCACGCTACCGGCGTAGTTACCGCTCGCATCACCACTGTCATAACGCACACTGGCATCGAGCGATAAGTCACCAAAACTCGAGGCTAACGCGAGGTAAGGCGCTTTAATGGTGTAGTCGGTATCGTAATTACGTTGGCAACAATTTCCCCAGTAAGGTACGCCATAACCATAGAGGCCATTGTCAGAATACGCAGTACCATCGGCGGCAACCACATCTAATAGCGCGGCATTATCGCCTTTTACTTCCATCAGATAAGAGTTCCACATCCAGGTCATGCTGATGTTTTGCACCGCATTGTAATAACCTAAGGTCACGCTGGTATCGTCGAAGGTTTTAGTCAATTTGAAGTCATTTACGATTGAGCCAAAATCATTCATCTGCACATCAAAGGTGTTGATACGCATGGCTAAACCGTCCATCTGATTACCAGAATTAGGTCCATTGGCGTAAATCAACTTAGCGCCAGTGCCAGCAATACTGGTCGCGATATCGCTACCGTTTGCCACTTCGGCAGGAAATGGCGCGATAAAGTTACCGCTCACATCGGAGAAACGGAAACGGTTTTCAACCTGCCAATCGTTACCTAAATCGAAGGATGCCTCTAAGCCGACAGAATCGACCACTGGATTCATGCCATCGCGCATATCGCCACGGCGACGTTCGCCATCGGCACCTAAGCTCAAAGTTGACTGGAAATACGCGGATTGAATCGCATCGGATTTCGCATCAAAACCTGGGATTGAACTGCCATCCGAGTACATAGGCATAGGTAAGTAACCAATGCTTTTATCGTCTAAATGTTTGAAATACAGACGAACATAACCTTTATCAAATTCTTTGGTTAAGTTAGCTTTGATCTGGCCGCCTTTGTTTGCGTTATAGCCAGCGTCGCGTGGGCCTTCACCCGTACGCACAAAACCGCCCACATGGAAACGCAGGCTGTCGTTGATGCTAGTGCCGTATTCAAAGTCGGTACGGAAAGTGTCGTAATCCAGCCCTAAAGTAGTAGCAACACTGCCCGAATCCGAGGTGCCCGTTTTACTGATCACATTGATAATGCCGCCGGGCGCATTACTGGCCGCAGTCGATGCCGAGCCACCACGGATAGATTCAATGGTTTGCACTGTTGAATCTAAGCGTAAAAAGATGTCTGCGTTACCAAAGGCGATATCGCCAAACTGTAGGATTGGCAAACCATCTTCTTGAATTTGCAGGAACTTAGCACCACCAGACGCCACAGGTAAACCACGCACAGCTATGTTAGCGTTACCTTCACCGCCAGTAGACTCGACCTTCATCCCCGGAATAATACGGAATGCTTCGGCCGATGAACGCGGCGTACTCACTTCAAGCTCAGCCAGTGACACACTGCTGACTGACACACTCGAATCCATAACACGAGTGCCACGGGCAACACCAGTCACGGTAATTCTTTCTAAACCTAACGCGTCTTTCTTGGCTTCTTCCTGTTGTGGTGCGTCGGCTGCCCAAAGGTGAGAACTCACCAACACGGCCAATGTACTTAACAAGAATTTCTGTGATGTGCTTTTTATCATTTTTATGTCCCCACCCATATTTGAGATGCAGCCCTATCTCCCCATAGCTACATCTACCGAATTGTGATTAATCGAAGAACCATCTTAGTGATTGCTCAAGGTCATATTGAACTGAACCTCGAATCAACTTAATCGATTAAGTTAACAAGTTAGCAACTTAATAACAAAAAGCAAGTGTGTTTTTTGCACAATTTTGGTTCGCACTCTGGGTGTAACATATCAACATATTGATTAATTGAATAAATGTGACAGAAAAATATTTTCTGTCACAGCCCAAATTAGTGCGCATCGAAAGTTAACAAATGACGGGCAGGATCTTTAACGAGATTAAATCCGCTCAGAAGGCACAACAAAATGGCAAAACCAGTGGCGAGGTAGAAGCCATATTTAACATGACCGAAAATATCGCCCACTAACCCCATCAACAAGGGCCCAACGGCGGCGGACACGGCAGTAAAAAACAGAATCACCCCAGCCACAGAGCCGTGCTGATCCACGGGGAAACAGCTAATCCCCTTAGAATTAAGCGTGGGATACATCATGGACATAAACAGCCCAGACAAGGGCAACAAGACGACTGCCGCTTCAATGCCGTAGATCATAGAACCAAGATAACAAGCACTTATCGCGAAGCTAAACCAGAACATCACTTGCTGCCATGGGAAGCGATCGAGCACCCAGCCACCTAAAAAGCGCCCACCCGCACGCAGGGTAAAAAAGATCGTCAAGGCATAAGCGGCCAGTGTGGTGTAATCACCTTGATAGCTTTGCAGCAAGGTCGGCATCCACACGTAAATCGCCACTTCGGTGGCAACGTATAAACCTATCGCAAGCGAGAACCCTAATGCATAAGGGTTTTTCATCATCTTAAAGGTGCTGGCAAGGTTAATGGCATCCGTCGAGGAACGTTTGATTTGCGGATAATCCGCCCGATAAGCTAACCAACACAGTACTAAACAGAAGCAACCCGCGCCAAAATACAGATACTTCCAAGAGACGCCGCTGATCAGTAAATAACTAACGATGGCCGGCCCTATCATGGCACCGACACCAAAGTAGCCCTCTACCGTATTCATAGTGCTCGAATGCTGTTTTGAGGAAGTCGAGATATCGCCAATAAGCCCCAGCGCGCCGGTTTTAAAGACGCCAATCGCCGTGCCGACAAAGGCGAGTAGGAACAAGAAATAGTAAAACGATTCCCCCAGCGCGAACATGAAGCAGGCGAGCGCGAATAACAATAACCCCAATAGAATGGTTAACTTACGCCCTATCTTATCCGCCAAGAAGCCTAAAAACAGTCCACTCACCGCGATAAAAATCATCGGCATATAATGGAAGGCACTGGCCTGCGACATGGACAAACCAAACTGGGATATCAACTCAGGAATAATGACGCCCACGGCATCAGAGGTCATAGCGAACATGAAAAACATTAAATATGTGAGTACCCGAATACGGGTATGATTGCGGTTATCGCAACCTTTTGAATCACTTACCATACCATTTCACCTTATCGTTATTATACCTACTCGCTCTCAGCAGCTCAGTGACAGCATGCTGAAAAGGTTTCGGCTTTTGTGTACAGCAGTGAGCCAGCCTCCCCCAAAACTTGAGACTAACTCAAAAATCCAACAAACCACTTGAATAATGTTTCATATTGGTTAAATATACAACTTAATCGATTAAGTTTAGTTGTGCAATCAATTAAAGGATTGCCATAAACCTTTACTCTAAAAAGACAACTCAAGCGTGGGCAAAGTATGAAAAACCAAGTGCAACTGATCACCTATGTCGACAGAATTACCAATGCCGGGCTCAAGGAGCTCAAAGCACTACTCGATGACGAGTTGCAAGGTCTATTCGGCGGCGTGCATCTTTTGCCTTTCTATTTTCCCATTGACGGCAGTGATGCGGGCTTCGATCCGATAGACCATGTACAAGTCGATTCACGCTTAGGCAATTGGGATGACGTTAAACGCATTGGTGATGATTACGACATCATGGCAGACCTTATCGTTAATCATATGTCCGCCGAGTCACCCGAATTTAAAGACGTACTCAAGCACGGTAAGCAATCGGCTTACTGGGATTTATTTTTAACCAAAGACAAGGTATTCCCTGATGGATTAAGCGAGCAAGATCAAGCCGCTATCTATCGCCCACGTCCGGGAAGTTGTTTTAGCACTTACACCTTAGCCGATGGCTCGACCGAAGAGTTTTGGACCACCTTTACCCGCAATCAAATCGATATCGACGTTCATTCCACCGCAGGTAAAGATTATTTAAACCGAGTGCTGGCGCGTTTCGACCACAGTAAAGTGAATCTGATCCGCTTAGATGCGGCGGGCTATGCGATTAAAAAGCCCGGCACTAGCTGCTTTATGATTGAAGAGTCCTTCGAGTTTGTGGATAAGTTAGCCCAGCAAGCCAATGCGTTAGGTATGACAACGCTGGCCGAAATTCATTCGCACCACATGACTCAGGTCGAGATCGCCAAGCGGGTCGACATGGTGTACGACTTCGCCCTGCCACCGCTCATCTTGCACACGCTGTTTAGCCAAGATTGCCAAGCCTTGACCCATTGGCTGGAAATGGCGCCACGCAACTGCATTACCGTACTCGACACCCACGACGGTATCGGCATTATCGACGTCGGCCCTATGGATGGCTTGCGCGGATTATTGACCGAAAATCAAATCGATAATTTGGTTGAAACCATACATGGCAATAGCAAGGGCGAGAGTCTACAGGCCACAGGCGCGGCCGCCAGCAACGTCGATTTGTATCAAATCAACTGCACCTATTACGATGCACTCGGCCAGAATGACCTCGATTATTTGATGGCGCGGGCGATTCAGTTTTTCGCACCAGGGATTCCGCAGGTGTATTACGCGGGTCTGCTGGCAATCCCGAACGATATGGCGCTGCTTAACCGGACTCACGTCGGCCGCGATATTAATCGCCCTTATTTGAATCGTGAAAAAGTGCAGCAAGCCATGCACAAACCTGTCGTTAAGGCGCTAACGAAGCTGATTAAACTGCGCAATAGCAGCTCAGCCTTCGATGGCCGCTTTACAATGGCATCGGCAGAACGCACATTAACCTTGTCTTGGACAGCGGCCGATTCGCAGGCGAGCCTCACCCTCGACTTTGCCAATAAAGATGGCCAAATCATCCTTTTAGATAAGCAAGGTAAAGAGACACAAGTGTCGTTATCAAGACTGCTGGCTCAAGCATAAGCTTGCGTTCCTGTTCGGGCTTGAGCTTAGGTTTAAGTTCAAGCTAAGCGACATAGTTTTTAGATAGCAAAAAGGCGCATTGAATGCGCCTTTTTTAGTTAAAAGATGTAGCGATTAGCAGCTCTTACCGAGGCGTAATTCATAGCCCAAAACTTCCGCATGCACGGCATCACTGACAAACATTTGCGCCGCTTTTCGGCCCTTCTGCTCAGAGTATTGATAGACGGTCGTTAACGGCGGATTTGAACGTGTGCCTTCATCTATGCCATCAAAGCCCACGACTCGCACATCTTCGGGAACACTCAGCCCCATGGCCTGCGCCTCACCGAGCACACTCAAGGCGATTAAGTCACTCATACATAAAAATACATTCGGCCGCGGAGTCGAGTTCAGCGCTTCTTTTGCCGCTATCGCCGCATAGTCGGCATTGCTCTCGGGGATATTCCAAATGCGGTCCGGCCCCAGTAAAACGCCCACTTCTTCAATCGCTTGCAAGTAACCCTGTAATCTTTGATGGGCAACAGAGGTATCGATTTCTAACAAATTCAAATCATAAACGCGGCAAGTTAAGTGGGTATCGAGCAAACGTAACCCTAAAATGGCGACATTGTCTGCGGGCGATTGCAATGCCAGTTTCGCCACTTCATAGGCGGCTAACTTATTGTCTATGCTCACTGATGCATTGCGGTGGATATCAAAATCGACCGTGACGACCTTTTTCTTTACCTGCTTTAACTGCTCGGCTAACAGGGCATTGCGCGGGCGACCATAACAAATAAAACCATCCACAAAGTCGGCTACCGCATTCACACTGTCTGAGCTGCCCGAAAACAGCAGCAAATTGAGTTTTTCTTGCTCCAAGACAGAGGCTACGCCCTTCATAAATTTACTGGCGACGGGATCGGACACCATGTATTCCACGCTGTCCGACAATACCAAGGCGACAGTATCAAACTTGCCCTTACGTAGGGATTGAGCCGCTTTATTTGGTCCGAAATATCCCAACTTAGTGCAGGCAGCTAAAATGTCGTTACGACGTTTTTCCGATAATTGGTCGGGGCGATTAAACGCGTTAGAAACAGTGGCATTAGAGACACCCAACTCGTTGGCTATGCTCTTTAGGGTCCAGTGTTTTGTTGTTGTCATGCTTATGTCCTGGAATCGAATAAGGCCACAAAAATACGGCTCAGCGCAAATAGTACACGGCTTAAATGGGTCGTGCACCTGCAAATCTAGGCTTAATGCGCAGTTTCGCTATCGTGATCTTTTAATACCGTTGCAGGGGATAAAAAACCGACTATCGCGGCACACAATGCCACACCCGCAGCGGCCATAAATCCGTACTGGAAGGCTTGATGCACCACCTCTGTCGGCAATGTTTTAATCGCAGCGATGCCAAGTTCAGAACCCGTGAGTGGCAACAAACTATAAAGCAGCACGCTAAACAGCGCAGTACCAATAGCAGCGCCCATAGAACGACACAGTGACACCATGGCCGTGATCTGGCTGAGTCGCGCCTTGCCCGACACGCTCTGCACTACGAGCTGCACGCTTGGCATCACAGTCCCTAACCCTATCCCGACCAACACACCTAAGCCGCCAATCACATTGGCATTAGGCGGCACAAAGCTAATCAATAACAAGCCGATGAAAGCTAAACCCATACCAAAGGTCGGCAACCACTTAGGCGCGACATCTTTACTTAACAGTCGGCCCGCAATCGTAGAGCCAGTGACAATACCGAAGGTCATAGGCAAGAGCAGCAAACCGGTTTTGGCGGGATTGGTGTGTAAACCCACTTGCAGATAAATCGGCAGGAAGAAGATCATCGCAAACAAACAGGCCGCAAACAGCGCCGCCGTCAGCAGTGGCATATAAACGGCCTTCTTCGCCAGTAAATCTAACGGCAGAAACGGGCTCGCCAATCGCCGTTCCCACAACAGCAGACCTAGAATGCCGAACACCACAAAGACGGCAAAGCCTAAGCTAGTCGCAGAAAGCCAAGCAAACTCTTGCCCCGCCACAGATAACCAATATAAGAGTGCGGTGATAATGGTCGGAAACAATACCACGCCCACTAAATCAAACTTGCCTTGGCGTACGGGTTTAACGCTGCGCTTATGCAGCCCATTGAGTCGCCATACCGCCAGCATGGCCAGTGGAATATTCGCCCAAAATAGCCAATGCCACGAATAGGCGTGCACCACAATACCGCCAATGACAGGGCCGCCAACACTCGCTAGGGTAAACATAGCGGCAAAATACCCTTGGAAACGCGCCCGCTGCCGAATGGGGACTAACTCGCCAATCAAAGATTGAGACAAACTCATCAAGCCGCCACCGCCCATGCCCTGCAAAATACGTCCGGCGATCATGTGATCCATAGTGCCCGCACTCGCCGAAACGATGGAACCCAGTGCAAAAATCACTATGGCGATCATCAGGATTTTCGCGCGACCGAAGTTATCCCCTAACCAGCCATAAATCGGCACAGAAGCGGCCATCGCCAGCATATAACCGATAGTGATCCACGAGGCTTGGCGCAGGCCGCCAAGATCTTCAACTATGGCTGGCGTCGCCGTCGCGAGTAAGGTTTGATCGACTGCCGCCAAAAACATGGGCAAGAATACAGCCGAGAAAATGGCGAGAAAAACAGAAGTAGGTAAAGGGTCACTCTGGGATAACGCAGGCTCTAAGGACATATTGTCTCCGCTAACTCATCAGCCCAAGTGCAAAAAGAAAGTGCATAAAGAAGATGTGCTAAATTCGCCGTGCATTCCAATACTTAGACGCCCAATAACTGTTATGCAGGCTCGAAATCTTCACCCCTTGGCTAGTGGAAACATGGAGAAAATTATCGTCTCCCACATAAATGCCGACATGGTGTGTGCTCCAACCTGTCTTGAAAAATACCAAGTCGCCCTTGCGCAGTTGATTTCTCGGCACAGGTTTCCCTAGGGCTTGCTGTTCTTCAACCGTGCGCGGCAGTGTCATACCCAACATCTTCTGATAGGCGACCGACACAAAGGCCGAGCAATCTATGCCCCGCTTAGTGCCACCGCCTAAACGATAGGGCACACCGCGCCACTCAGAATGCAGTTCGGAGATATTGCTATCATTCCAAACCGTGGCGGGTTCAATTTGCTTTACCACAGGCTTAGGTTCTGGCGCGCTAGCACAAGCGCCAAGGCCTAAGGCTAAGATAACTATCAGTAATCGTTTCATAGCTTCAAACTCATTGCAGGCAGATTTCACAGTAACGTAATTTTGAGTTTTTATCAGGTAAATTCAGGGCGGCTGGGGATCAAAACGCCCCAACACCCGCGCACTCTAGCAGACTAATATAACCTAAAGCTTAAAACTATAACGCCGTCCACAATAAACGCACACCCACCAGCACCATTAAAATCAAGATGATGCGTTTAAATAACCTATCGTCAATTTTATCTTGAATGAACAAACCTAACTTTACCCCTAACCATGCAAGCGGCACCAATAACAGAGAAACGATAATATTCTCTTGGTTAATCTGCCCAAGCAAACTGTAAGGAACAAGTTTAACCAGATTCACCACAGCAAAAAACACCACGGCAGTGGCTAAAAACTCTGCCTTGGCTAAGCGCAACGGCAACAAATAAGCGTTGAGTGGCGGCCGCCCGCATGGGCAACAAAGCTCGTAAAGCCGGCGGTTAAGCCACACAAGCGCCCAACCAGAGGTGAAGGTGATGCTTGAGTTTTATCCCCAAGGATCAAACCATACAAACCAAAACCGAGGGACACACAGCCTAGAATCACCCGTAAGTAATCTTCGTTTAATCGATCGAACAACAGATAAGCGATAAAAATTCCCACAACCGCCGCGGGCAATAGTATCCATAAATGACGCGGATTATGTTGCCCCCACCAGGAACGTACACTTAAAAAATCCATATAAATCAGCAGTGGTAACATGACTGCCGCCGCTGTAGCAGGGCTAATGACCAGCGCCAATAGTGGGACAGTTAAGCCGCCCACGCCACCCGCAAAACCGGATTTAGAAATCCCAGTAATCAAGACTGCGGGTATCGCCACCAACCAAAAAAGAGGGTCCGTTAACATCAACACATCCTGAATAACGCTTTATGGCTATCAAGTTACCTGTTGTTGGTGTGATAAAAAAGAGGCAGCACTGAGCTAACATCAAAAGTGCAATCACATAGATAAGTCAGTGAGCCTTAAATGAGTAACAACCTCGCCCATAAAACACGGGATAAAAAGTAAAAAATCCGCAGCCATTTGGCTGCGGATTTTTTATGTTAGCTTTTAGCTAAAGAGGAAAAGCTTAGCTTACGCCTATGCAGATTCGGCCGTCATATTCACTAAGCGAGGCGTACTCTTAGTCGCTTTCTTAGCTGACGCAGGGGTTTTGGGCTCTGGCATACGAATGGTTAATGACATGACTAACGCCACCACCAGTAGCACTAAAATCACGTTAAAGGTTGCAATAAACCCACCAAATAACGAGGCGACAATCGAACCGATAATACTGCCGATACCGAAACCTAAGTAGATAACGCCATAGTTTTTAGTCAGGTTATTCAGGCCGAAGAAGTCGCTCACCAATGATGGATAAACAGTGATAGTACCGCCAAAACTAAAGGCAACGCAGGCAACCGCAACGAAGAACAGGTTAGCATTCAAAGGAATGAACAACAGTAACACCATACCGACTAAAGTGATGATCTGCGCCAGTGAAATAACCCGAATGCGGGGGATTTTGTCCGACAGAATACCCAGCACTAAACGACCACTGAGGTTCGCCATAGCAATCACAGCAACAGCATTGGCGGCGACCAGTACAGGCAAGTCGACCATCTTCTCACCGATATCTTTAGCCACACCAATCACATACAAACCACTCATACAGGCCGACAGGAACATCAGCGCCAGCATCCAGTATTGCGGCTTACGCATGGCTTCAGCGAGGGTGAAGTCGCGACTTTCGGCTTGCTGACTTGCGGCTGATTGTGCAGGCGCATCTTTCATCAACATACCGCCACACAAGACCAACGCCATGGCGATCAGCCCCCACAGTTGGAAGGTGGTTTCAAGGCCAGTGTTTTCGAGTAACAGCACGTTAATGTATTTAAATCCGAGGCTACCTAGACCATAAGCACCAATCGCTAACGCCGAAATCAGCCCTTTGCGTTCAGGGAACCACTTCACGCAGTTAGACAAGGTCATCAAGTAGCCAGTGCCATCGGCAAAGCCCACTAAAATCCCTGCGCACAGGTAAAGCATCATCAAGTTACTGGCTTGGGCAGTGAGTAAGAATCCAACGCCGAGTAACAGGCCTGCGCCTAAGGTGACATTACGTACGCCAAAGCGTTCCTGTAATTTGCCCGCCATGGAAGATGCCACGGCCAAAGACAAACTCAGCAAACCAAATACAAACGCCACTTGGCTGACGGGTTCGTCGAGTTTAACGGCCAACTGCGCATTGAACAGGCTCCAAGTGTAAACTGAGCCGAGTGCAAACTGGGTGATAATAGTACCAACTAAGGTCAGGTACCGAGTACGGTTCATCTCTTTAGTCATGATGCATCTCGCTTTAGGGGATCAGGAATTGAGTCCACTATAAGAGAGATGCGATTCGCGCCGATCAATTAAGGCATGAAATACAGATCTGCAGGAATGAATGACAATTACAGCCTCATCAGCTGTCGAAAAGCCTTAATATTACTACGGCTAACGGGCACCTCGAACGACAAATCATGCAACCTAATCAGGTAAGTACTATTGAACCAAGGCACGATTTCGCGGATCTTGTTGATATTGACGCAATAGGAACGGTGACAGCGGAAAAAGCCTTCAGCAGGCAAACGACTCACAAACTCACTGATGGTCATCTGCATCACATAACGGTCGGTGCGGGTGTACACATAGGTGAGTTTTTCATCGGCCTCGGCATAATAAATTTGCTCGCAGGGCGTAACGATAATCCGCTCACCTTTAACTAAATTCACGGTTCGACTGGTGTTGCTCGCGGCCTCATGTTGCGGCTTTGGTGCTTGTCGTCCCACCTGTTCAATCTTCTGCAATAAGCTGATGATCCGCGGTTCATTGTAGGGCTTGAGAATATAATCGAAGGCTTCGAGCTCAAACGCTTCTACTGCAAATTCTTTATAGGCAGTAACAAACACCACATGGGGAGGATGGGTCGATTTATGCAGATTCTTCGCCAACAAAAGGCCATCGATGGACGGTATTTGGATATCCAAAAACACCACATCGACCTCGTGATCCTGCAAATATTTAAAGGCCTCTAAGCCATCCTCGAAGCTAGCCACTATGTCTATCTCACTGTGGCTCTTCACTAAATACTCTAGCTCCTCACGGGCGAGATATTCATCTTCAACTATGATGGCTTTTAACATACTTGCGCCTCATTTTCCGGTAAGTAAAAACTGACTTCAGTCCCCGGTTCGAGCCGTTTAAGCTGCAAACCTTCGCCGTACAATAACTTCACTCTCTGGTGCACATTCATCAGCCCAATACTGCTACTTTCTACACGGCCAGCAGCTACGCCATCAATCACCTCTTGGCGGATCCCATAGCCAGTATCGCGCACAGCGACGCGAATACCTGCATCGAGTTTTTTCACTTCTATCGTCACTCTACCCGGTGCACTGCGCGGCTGAATGCCGTGCAAAATGGCGTTTTCCACCAGCGGCTGTAACAAGAGGCAAGGTACACAAAAATGCACATCGTCGACATCGAAGATCACTTCAAGCTTGTCGCCAAAGCGCGCCTGCTCAATCGCCACATAATCACGGACTTGTTTCACTTCTTCTTGGATATCAATCAGCTCATCGCCTTTAGCCAAGTTATAGCGCAGATAATCGGCCAGATTAGCAATCAACTGTCGCGCCTGCTGTGGCCGAATACGGATCAAAGAAGAGATCGCATTGAGGGCATTAAACAAAAAGTGCGGGTTAATCTTGCTCTGCAACGCCGTAAACTCCGCCTTGCGGGTCATCTCTTGCAGTTGCTCGATACGCGACACTTCCATCTGAGTCGAAATTAGCTGCGACAAACCCACAGCCATCTCCCGCAACGAGCTAGTGATACGATAGGTATTGCGATAGTAAATCTTCAGCGTGCCACTCACAGTGCCGTTTTCGCGCAGCGGGATTATGATGACCGAATGAAAATCCGATAAATGATATTGGCGTAAGTCATTGTTAATAATGTTTTGATCTTGCTCTATCGCCCTTTGAGTCATTTCGCTAATCGCTTGATGACCATCGACCTCGTAGTAATCTTTGCCAACGCCCATATAGGCTAATACATCGCGAGTATCGGTAATCGCCACAGCATCGGCATGGATTTCATTGCGGATCACAGCGCAAACTTGCTCTAAGGCATGGCGATCAATCTTGCGGAAAAAGGGTAAGGTTTTATTGGCAATATCCAGCGCGAGCTTAGCCTGCTTAGCGGCAATCAACTCTTTCTCATCGTCGAGGTCTTGCACTAGCTTGATAATCAGTCCGATACACACAGTGCCCGCAATCATGGGATAGGCAATATGACTCACAATCTCAACGCCCACCTCGTGTGGCTCTGTCAGCAACCAAATCAACAACATGGTCAGCGTTTCGCACAACATGCCCGCCACAATGCCATAAATCCACAACTTAGATTTGGGACATTTGTAATAAATCCACGTCGCCATAAGGCCGGCAATAATGCTAGCGATTAAACACGGAATAGAGGTATCGCCATCCATATCAATCAAATATCGATGCAGCCCCGACAGCACGCCCGCAGGAATACCAACCCAAGGGCCAAATAGAATCCCGCCAGAAATAATTGCGATAATCCGCACGTTGACCAACGCGCCTTCAACCTCAATGCCGGTATAAGTACTAAATACCGCAAATAAGCAAAATATCGCCGCCACAGAAACTAACTCTGCGGGGGTATGATTACGCTTTTGGAATAAACGCTGAAACGGTCGAGTGCGGGTTAAAAAGAACAAGGTCATCAGCATCAAGGCCGCCCGTTCAAATACCGCCAGTAACATCATTTGATTTTCGAGCACGCTTTCTCCTTGAGCTATCACGCTGAATCACAGCCCAACGTTATATTTACCAATGATATATTTATGAGTGTTAAGCCTGTACGCTGAATGGATTAGGGTGAAGACAGGCTTTGCCGCCAACACAAGCTCCCATAAAAGATAGACTCGATTTTGCAGATCCAACGTAAGACATGGATGATAAAAATCACCGAGCCCCAAACTTGTCAAACACTCGTATTTAGGCTCGAGTAAAACATCAAACGCTAATGCCCACATAAATACAGGCTTGCTAAAGTAAAGGACAGATAAAAGTCCCATTCACGCGGGCTCAGTCACACATTCACGTTTGAAATGGGTTAACAGAGTTATCGAAGGGCGATTTTAACAGCTCCATTGTCCAGCCATATGACAGCACAGATTTGCAAAATCGACCGGAATACCCGAAGCTAAAACCTTCGGCTCGAATGCAAGATGAGATCACCCTCATGCGAGATTCTAGGTTCACACTAAGCTGCACTGAACCGAGCCAAACTGAACTGAGCATGCCCTAGTAATGGAATAAGGAGCGAACATGAGTGAACTACAAGCACAGTTTTATGGTGGCCCTAAGGAATGTCCTATTGAAAATGGCCGCATTCAAGCTCAACGGATTGCCCCAAAAATCAGTGATGTCGGCGGCATACCTGTCGCACGGGCTATTCCCCAAAAAGAGCGCCGCCTTATCGGCCCTTGGTGCTTTCTCGACCATATTGGCCCAATCACCGACGGCCCGCAGTTAAACGTCGGCCAACATCCACACATTGGATTGCAAACCTTTACTTGGATGCTCGAAGGCGAAATCATGCACAGGGACAGCCTAGGCAGTGCCCAAGTGATCCGCCCAAAACAAGTTAACCTGATGACAGCCGGACACGGCATAGCCCACACCGAAGAGTCGATAGCGGGTCATCACACTATGCACGCAGCCCAACTATGGATTGCCTTACCACTAGAACACAAAGATACCACTCCGAGATTCGATCACTACCCAGAGCTGCCGACTTGGCTCGAAGCGAATATCGAATTCACCCTACTGATTGGCAGTTGGCATCATAAACAGGCGCCCACATTACACTTCTCACCTATCGTTGCCATAGATCTGTTTGCCGCCCATGACGCTGAACTCACTCTGAATCTCGACCCTAGTTTCGAATATGCCCTCATGCCACTGGAAGGCCGCTTCCAAATCGAGGATGAAAGTTTCGATAATAACCACCTCGCCTACCTTGGCATGCTACGCGAAACCATCACCATAAAACTCGAAGCGGGTTGTCGCATACTGCTGATTGGCGGCGCGCCATTGGCTGATCCTGTCAGCATTTGGTGGAACTTTGTTGGCCATAGCAAAGATGAAATAGTCAAAGCACAGGCAGATTGGGAAGCCGAAGATCCCCGCTTCGCCGCCGTTACTGGCTATAGTGGCAAACGCTTAGTGCCCCCACCAATACCTTGGTGATGCTTAGATCAATGACGGGCGGGTCAATGACTCAGGGTTAGGGGTTGGATAGGCGCTTTGACATCATACGTAATGGCCTGTGCCAGGGTTAAGGCTTACAACATGAGTGTATGCGGTAAGCCTTATCATTTACCCAAAGTGTGATGTGAACAAGCTCGATTTGCCTAAGCTAAGTGCAAGCTAAGCCACTCACAAGGTTACAAATTTTACGACATTTTTACGCGCTATCTTAAAATGCCTTTGCTAAAGTACAGGCACTTTCTTTATATGCGTCTTTCTATTCATGACTTCATCCATAGCGGCTCCCATGACACAATACTGGCGTTCGCACCCGACTTTATTTACCTTCATAGTGCTAGTGACGGCCATTTTCAGCAGCGCCTTTATCGATCACTTTTCAAACTCGACTATCGCCGTACTGCTGATTTTACAATTGGCCGTAGTGGCCGTAGCCCTACAATGCAACGCTAACTTGGCCTATTTTGCGGCAGTATTTGAGGCGACCAGCTTTAATTTTCTATTTACCACACCACGTTATTCACTCCAGATGTTTAATCTTGAGGACATTCTCAATCTCAGTGTGTTTCTGCTTGTCGCCCTCACCACCAGCAAATTAGCCGAACACTATCGACGTCAGCAAGATGCTCTCGAACAAGCTCAGTTACGCAACAGTATTTTGCTGTCGGTTTCCCACGATTTACGCACCCCACTCGCCACTATCATTGGCACGCTCACCACCTTAAAGGAATACATGCCTAAGCTCAGCCCAGACCAAAAGGATGAGCTGATTGATAGCGCGGCCGCCGAAAGCCATCGCCTGCACCAATATATCGAAAACCTGCTGCAAGCCACTAAGTTACAACACGGCGCACTCAAGTTTAGCTTGAGTGAAGACGCCATAATGAATGTATTGCACCAAGCTATTGCCCGTTTTCCAGCCACGCAGCCGCGTATTATCATCAAGAGTGACGCCGATCTACCGTCACTGATGATCTGCAGTTCATTGATTGAGCAAGCTATTTTTAATGTATTGGATAATGCGCTGCGCTATTCGCCTTCTGATAAGCAAGTCATAGTAAAAGCGTATCAGCAGGGCGATGCGTTACTGTTAGATATCCAAGATGAGGGTCTTGGCATAGAACCCGCTCAGGCGCAGGCAATTTTTGAACTCTTTTATCGCCAGCATCCCTCAACCGATAGCGGCTCGGGCCTTGGGCTTGCTGTTGCTAAGGGCATAATTACCGCCCATGGTGGCCAGATCAGCGCCGAACCTGTCGCTCATGGCAGCCTTATTCGTATCGCATTGCCGATAAAAAAGGGAGAGGAATAAATGGCTTATAAGGTGCTGGTCGTCGATGACGAAGCGCAAATCCACACTTTTATGCGGATATCGTTAGAAGCGGAAGGATTCGAATATCATGGCGCCGCCTCGATTGCGTCAGCCCTAGCGCAATATCATGCGCAGCAGCCACACGTGTTAGTGCTCGATCTTGGCCTACCCGATGGTGATGGCATCAGCTTGCTGCAAACCCTACGTCAGAGTGACAAAGTGCCTGTGCTTATCTTAACCGCCCGCGATCAAGAGGAAGAAAAAATTCGTCTTTTGGAAGCTGGCGCCAATGACTATCTCAGCAAGCCATTTGGGATCAGGGAGTTAATCGCTCGCATCAAGGTTTTAGTCCGCGATTTAGTCGATGAACCGCCATTAAGTGATTTACTGCAGTTTGGCGCACTTAAGTTGCAAAAAAGTACCCACCAGCTTTGGCTCGATCAGCAAGAAATAGCCTTAACCAAAAAGGAGTTTGCCCTGATGGAGACCTTAATGTCTCACCCTGGTCAGCTCGTTAAACAAACTGAATTACTGCGGGATATTTGGGGTAAAACCCATCAAGAAGACAGTCATTATCTGCGGATCTTAGTCAGTCAGTTACGTAAAAAACTCAATGACAGCAGCGAGCAGCAGCTCATTAAGACAGAAGCGGGCCTAGGTTATCGCTTAACAAACAATAGATAAGCATCTGTTATAAATTAGCAAAGGATATTTTAATGGCACATTTTACCGTTATTGGCTTAGGGCGATTTGGTGTCGCCGCTAGCCTAGAATTGATCCACTTAGGCCACACGGTCACTGGCGTGGATAGTGACCCTAAAATGGTGGAAAAATACGTAGAAGACCTAACCGAAGCGGTTATTTGTGATTGTTCCGACGAAGCCGCACTACGTGAGCTAGATCTCGCAAACAGTGAAGCCGTACTGGTCGCAATTGGCGAAGATATGCAATCAAGTTTGCTGTGCACCTTGGCACTGAAAAATCTAGGTGTAGAAGTCATTTGGGTCAAGGCCAGCACTAAAGCCCATCACACTATCGTCTCTAAACTCGGCGTCGCCCGCATCATACATCCAGAGGAAGAAATGGGCATACGTGTCGCCCAGTCACTCAACTATCCTATGGTGAACAATTTCCTGCCGATTGGTGATGGTCTCTATGTGGTCGAAATCCATATCAAGCCTCACCTTGATCAAACTACTGTCAGCCAACTACTCGGCGCTGCACAGGATGATGTTAAAGATGATGCAAAAAGCAATGTGATACGCAATCCTAAAGGCAAAGTCGCTGCCATTATGGTTAAGCGGGATCTGACGGTTTTCAGCAAAATTGATAGTCAATTTATCCTGCAAACGAATGACGCCTTACTGCTCTGCGGTAGCCGTACTGAGCTCAAATACCTAGCGCCAAGGTTGGTGTAATTTGGTTCAATGGCATCCCTCCATCATGGCGATTGAGCATAAACCCAAATCGAGTAAAAAGTTGTTAGGCGCACCGCCCTTTATCCTAAGCGTGAGCTTTGCATTGTTGATCATCTTAGGCACTTGCTTACTCAAACTGCCGATAGCAACCGAATCGTCTATTACGTGGCTACAAAGTCTGTTCACGGCCACCTCGGCTGTAACAGTGACAGGACTTGTCGTTGTAGATACTGGCACTGTTTTTACGCCCTTTGGGCAAATCGTCATAGCGCTGTTAATCCAATGCGGTGGACTTGGGCTGATGACCTTCGCCATTGTCACCTTGATCGCCATTGGCGGTAGAATTGGTTTTTTACACCAAACAGTCGCAAAAGAGGCTTTTAATCAAACAGATACATCGACTCTAGTGTCAACGGCAAAATCAGTGTTAGTGTTTTCTCTGCTGGTTGAAGCCGTAGGCATGGCCATTCTTTCCGTGTACTGGAGTCAGGAACTCGGTTGGCAAACCAGCTTATTCCACGGTTTTTTCTACACCATCAGCGCTTTTAACAATGCAGGTTTTGCCCTCAGTGCCGACAGCCTAATGCCCTATGTTGCCGATCCTGTCATTAATCTCACCATCACCGGCCTGCTCATCATAGGTGGCCTTGGATTCTCGGTGTGGATCGACCTCAAGCGCAACAAGCGTTGGTCAAAACTCAGCGTTTACAGCCGCATGATGATCACAGGCACTATGATTATCAACGCCGTCGCAGTGATTGCGATTTACTTTATTGAGTACAACAACCCCAATACCTTGGCGCCCTTAAGCGAACTCGGTAAATGGTTAGCCTCATGGTTTCAAGCCGTTACACCGCGCACCGCAGGCTTTAATACACTAGCAATTGACCAACTCGAAGATGGTACAACGCTACTCATGCTGGTATTGATGTTTATTGGCGGCGGCTCACTAAGTACCGCCAGCGGTATTAAAGTCGTCACCTTTATGGTGCTCATCTTGGCAACTTATGGCTATTTACGCCGCGATGAAGCTATTTATGTATTTAAGCGCGAGATCCCCAAAGACACTGTCAGCAAAGCCTTGGCACTAACCATGATCTCCATTGGCGTCACTTGGCTAGCCATCTTCGCACTGGTATTAAGTGAAAACGCACCGTTAATTGATATCGTCTTTGAGGCCGTATCGGCACTGGGCACAGTCGGTTTGTCCCGAGGTTTAACAGGCAACTTAACTACTCTAGGCCAAGCCATCATCATTTTTATAATGTTCATGGGTCGCCTCGGCCCACTCGTACTCGCCTACTTCCTCGCCAGCCCAAGGACCAAGAAACTGCGCTACGCAGAAACTAAACTGGCGATTGGTTGATTAAGTGCTCTAACGATATGACAGAAATATTTTGTAAAAATCACAGGAACAGAAGCTGAGATAAATGAGCATCCCTTAAAAAATAAATTCACAATCAATAATTCACTAAACATGTCACATATCACTTCACAGGTGATGACTGAAACATCAAAACAATCGACAATGTGTAACCCAAAAGCAATGTAAGCACCTATTGTCAATAGTTTTTATGAGCAATGCATACATTCAAAATCTCGCTTTGAGCCACTATTCTGTGGATGAGCGGTATCACTATCCTAGTGAAAACTCATTGCCTAAAAAGGGTAAAACGTTGGAAAGTCGAACTAAACACGGTAATTAGCGATTGATTGGTAGCGATAAGACTGTATTAAAGTGGATAATAGACGCTATCAAACATCAGATAACCATACCTGTCTAGGCATTGAAATTTTGGGTTATTGTGTGAAGTGAGTTTAAGATTTCAAACTGGATGATATAAATGAAAAAAGAACAACAAATTGAAAACGAGTTAATCGCCAAGCTTGAAGATCTCAAATACAGCTACCGTGCAGATATTCGCAATAAGGCCGCACTTGAACAAAATTTCCGTGAAAAATTCGAAGCCTTAAACCGGGTAAACTTAACCGACAACGAGTTCAAGCGCCTACTGCAAGAAATTATCACCAGTGATGTATTCAGCGCCGCTAAAACCCTGCGAGAGCGCGGCTATTTTCAGCGTGAAGATGGTACGCCTTTACATTACACCTTAGTTAATATCAAAGACTGGTGTAAAAACGAATTTGAAGTGATCAACCAGCTTCGCATTAACCATGATGACAGCAACCATCGCTTCGACGTGATCTTGCTGATCAACGGTGTGCCTGTGGTGCAAATAGAGTTAAAAAATCACACTATTGTAACTCGCCGCGCTATGGAGCAAATCGTTACCTATAAAAACGATGCAGGTAACGGCTACGGCAATACTCTAATGTGCTTTATGCAGCTCTTTATTGTCAGCAATGAAAACCAAACCTATTACTTTGCCAATAACCGTAACGAGCATTTCAGTTTTAATGCCGATGAACGCTTTTTGCCGATCTATCAATTAGCCAATGAAAACAACAGAAAAATTGCCCATCTTCACGACTTCTCTGACTATTTTTTAGCTAAATGCACGTTAGGAGAAATGATCAGCCGCTACATGGTATTAGTGCAATCCGAACAAAAACTGCTGATGATGCGTCCGTACCAAATTTATGCGGTGCAAGCGATTGTTGATTGTATTCACGACAATCGTGGCAACGGCTATATTTGGCATACCACTGGCTCAGGCAAAACTTTAACCTCCTTTAAAGCCTCGACCTTACTCAAAGACAACCCCGAGGTTGATAAGTGTTTGTTTGTGGTTGACCGTAAAGATCTCGACCGCCAAACCCGTGAAGAATTTAACAAATTTCAAGACGGCTGCGTAGAAGAAAACACCAATACCGAAACCTTAGTGCGCCGGATGCTGTCAGAAGACTACGCCGACAAAGTCATCGTCACCACCATCCAAAAGCTTGGCCTAGCACTGGATGAAAACAGCAAGCGCAACCTTAGCAAAATCAAAGATGGCCAACAAACCTTTAAAGAACGTTTAGAGCCACTGCGCAATAAACGTGTCGTGTTTATTTTTGACGAATGTCATCGTTCTCAGTTTGGCGATAACCATAAAGCGATTAAAAACTTCTTTCCAAAATCACAGCTATTTGGCTTTACCGGCACTCCCATTTTTGATGAAAACTCTAATTACACTCAAATCGACGGTACGGTAGGTTCATTTAAAACTACCAAAGACATATTTGAAAAAGAACTGCATCCATACACTATTACTAACGCCATTGAAGATAAAAACGTACTGAGTTTTCACATTGATTATTTTGGTAAAAACAACAAAAATTCAGACGGCGACAGTAAAGTGGACACCGTCACGCCACCGCCAGAAGCCGTGGTAAAAGAAATTTTAGCCAAACATGATGCCGCCACCAATCAGCGCCGTTTTAACGCCGTGCTCGCTACCGCTAAAATTAATGACGCGATACATTATTTTGAGCAATTCAAAATACAACAGGCACAAAAGCAAGCCCAAGATGAAAGCTATATTCCGCTTAATATTGCCTGTGTGTTTTCTCCACCCGCGCAGCCATCAAAAAATAGCGATGAAACTCAAGCCTACAACGCAGATAAAAACGTCAAAGACATAAAACAACTGCAAGAAGACTTACCGCAAGAGCAGCTCGACAACCAACAAGAGCCTGAGCAAAAAAAGGCTGCGCTGATTGCCATTATAAAAAGCTATAACCAGCAATTTGGCACCAACCACAACATTAATGAATTTGACTTGTACTACCAAGACGTACAGCAGCGCATTAAAGACCAAAAATACAGTAATGCCGACTACCCACATAAAAACAAAATCGACATCGTTATCGTGGTCGATATGCTGCTCACGGGGTTTGACTCTAAATACCTCAATACCTTATATGTCGATAAAAACCTTAAATATCATAGTTTAATACAAGCGTTTTCGCGCACCAACCGTGTACTCAACGACAGCAAACCTTGGGGCAACATTCTTGACTTTCGCGGCCAAGAAACACAAGTGAACCAAGCAATTAAACTATTCTCGGGTGCAGATAAAGATCGCGCCAAAGAGATTTGGCTCGTAGAGCCAGCCCCCGTCGTCGTTGCAAAATACCAGCAAGCAATTACAGACTTGCAAACCTTTATGCAAAGTAAAGGGTTAGATTGCACGCCGTCGGACGTTGCTAACTTAAACGGCGACACCGCCAAAGCCGAGTTTATTAACCACTTTAAAGAAGTGCAAAAGCTCAAAACGCAAATAGAGCAATATACTGAACTCGACGATCAACAGCTGCAAACCGTTGAAGCCGCCATGCCTATCGACAACCTGCGAGGCTTTAAAGGCGCTTACCTCGAAACCGCCAAAGGCTTAAAACGCAAGCAAGACCAAAATAATCCTGAGTTAGACGCAAGCATTGAACAGCTCGAATTTGAGTTTGTCTTATTTGCCTCAGCCTTAATTGATTACGACTACATCATGGGGTTAATCGCCCAATCTACTCAAGCAGCAGGCCAAGGTGCCAGCAAGCATAAAATGACTCGCCAAGAGCTAATGGATTTAATCAGCTCACAGGCCAATTTAATGGAAGACCGCGACGATATCATCGCCTACATCGAAAACCTGCCCACAGGTGTCGCATTAAATGTTGAGCAAATTAAAATTGGCTTTCAAAAATTTAAAGCGGCTAAAGCCGCCAGCGAATTAAACCAATTAGCACTCACCCACGGCCTTACGCCCCAAAGCTTGCAAGACTTTGTTGATGGCATAATGCAGCACATGATTTTTGATGGTGAGCAGTTAAGTGACTTACTTGCCCCGCTAGACTTAGGTTGGAAAGCGCGCACCCAAAAAGAGCTTGCACTAATGGAAGACTTAATCCCCTATTTACATAAACTCGCCCAAGGGCGCGAAATATCAGGGCTTGCTGCCTATGAATAAGCCAAAAGAGCCGCTAAATACCCCAACAATACTCACTGAACAGCCAAACGAGCAAACCTTTGCCCATCTGCTCGCGCATATTCAGCAAACCCGCCAGCAAGTGTTTGCTCAGGTAAATACCGCGTTAATTGAGCTGTATTGGTCGGTAGGTCAAACCATTAGCGAAAAAGTCGCCTCACAAAGCTGGGGCAAAGGCGTGGTTAAGCAACTCGCAGCCTACATTGCTAGCCAAGACTCAGACATTAAAGGTTTTAGCGATAAAAACCTCTGGCGAATGAAGCAGTTTTACGAGACTTATCAAAACGATACAAAAATCGCATCACTGGTGAGAGTGTTACCTTGGACTCACAACACCATTATCTTTTCGCGTTGCAAAAGCAGCCTTGAGCGCGAATATTATTTAACCCTAGTACAAAATGAAAAGCTCAGCAGCCGCGAGCTAGAGCGCCACATAAACGCAGCCCATTTTGAGCGCAGCTTGACCGTTCAACCAAAACTCTCAGCAGTGCTGAGACAATCGCACCCAACTAGCCCAAGCATCTTTAAAGACTGCTACACCTTAGAGTTTTTAGGCCTGCCCAGCAGCCACAGCGAAAGCGACCTGCAACACGCCATTATAAAAAACCTAAAAACCTTTATTTTAGAGCTCGGTAAAGACTTTATTTTTATTGGCGAAGAATACCGCCTACAAGTGGGCAACCAAGACTTTTACATCGACTTGTTATTTTTTCACCGAGGCCTCGCCGCACTGGTCGCCTTTGAGCTAAAAATCGGTAAATTTAGCCCGCAGCATTTAGGCCAGCTCGACTTTTACCTCGAAGCCCTCGACCGCGACGTGAAAAAGCCCCACGAAAACCCCAGCATTGGCGTATTACTGTGCCGCGACAAAGACGACGAAGTGGTCGAATATGCCCTATCGCGTAACTTATCCCCCACACTGGTGGCTCAGTACCAATGCCAACTGCCCGACAAACAGCTGTTGCAAGCCAAGCTGCATCAGCTATTACAAGACCTGCCAGCGCAAGACGAATTAGCCAGTCAGCAGATGGCTGAACCCGCGCCAAGGCAAGGAGAAGACAATGAATAAACCAACGGAAAAAGGCTTAGTGCCAGATTTGAGATTTCCTGAGTTTAAAAATGATGGTGATTGGTGTTTTAATGAGCTGGGTAGTAAAACTAAAAAAGTGGGAAGTGGTATCACACCCAAAGGTGGGGATAAGAATTATAAATCAGCAGGAGTACCATTTGTCCGAAGTCAGAATATTGGATGGGGCAGTTTGATCCTTGAAAATATTGCTTTTATTGAGGAAGAGGTACATCAATCTTTTTCAGGTACTGAAATTAAAAAAAATGACGTCCTTCTGAATATTACAGGTGCATCAATAGGCCGATCTGCCATTGCGGATCAGCGCGTCACCGGTGGTAACGTAAATCAGCATGTCTGTATTATCAGAACAAAACTCAAAGAACTTCACCCTGTTTATCTCTGCCAATTTATCCTATCTCCAAATGGGCAGCTTCAAATAGATAGCTTTCAGGCAGGAGGCAATAGAGAGGGGCTTAATTTCGCTCAGATACGCTCATTTTCAATCCCGATCCCGCCAAACGTTGAAGAACAACAAAAAATTGCCGATTGCCTTTCGTCCCTCGACGAGCTGTTGAGCGCACACAACCAAAAACTGGACGCTTTAAAAGCCCATAAAAAAGGCCTGATGCAGCAACTTTTCCCTGCCGAAGGTGAAACTGTTCCTAAGTTTAGATTTCCTGAGTTTCAGGATGCAGGGGATTGGGAGGAAGTAACTTTTGGAAAAGTCATAAAGATAAATTCAGGAAAAGGCTTCAAAGCTTCTGAGTACTCAAAAAAAGGCATTCGACTACTGCAAATTGAAAACGTTGGATACGGCGAGACAAAATGGAATGAGAATACAATATTTCTTCCTGAAACATACGCAACTGAATATCCAGAATTGGTCTTACGAAATGGCGATATCGTTCTCGCATTAAATCGCCCAGTTACGAACGACGAACTAAAAATTGCCAGAATACTAAAAGATGATGAGCCATCAATATTGTATCAACGAGTTGGAAAATTAGAAGTTATAGACAAATCTCTTACTGTGGATTTCGCATTCCATATCTGTCGTCAATTTATTAAGGAATTTGTAATTAGCAAATCCATTGGCAGTGACCAGCCATTTATTTCATTAAGAGATTTATATGCGCAAAGCATTCTAATTTCATTACCTACCGAACAACAAAAAATCGCCTCATGCCTATCCAGCATCGACGAGCTTATCACCGCGCAAAGCCAAAAAATTGAAGCCCTTAAAGCACATAAAAAAGGTTTAATGCAGCAACTATTTCCGACGTTTGGTGGCGACAGCATAGATGCAGAAGATAGAGCGATGCAGAATGCCAAAGTAGAGGTGAGCGCATGAGTGAATTAACCTTTTCCACGCTCGATGAAGTGGCAGCACATTTACGCCATGTGCTAGAAAACGGCATACCACAGACCAATACAAATCCAAAAACGGTTAAGCAAACCTTATTATTTGCCTATAACGGCACGGGTAAGACCCGTTTATCCATGGCATTTAAAGAACAAGGTAAAAAGGAAGGTAAGCGCGATACCTTGTATTTTAATGCTTTTACCGAAGATTTATTTAACTGGGACAACGACCTAAAAGACGATGCTACACGGGTGTTAACACTCAATAAAACCTCCAGCTTTTTTGATGCATTAAAAGATGAAGACTTAGATTTAGAAAACCAAATTAGACCATTGGTTCAACGCTACGGTGATTTCAATTTTTTAATTAATTATAAAAAAGGCCATGTGAATTTTATCCGCGAAGTATTAATTGATGATAAAACTGAAAACATTGAGCATATAAAAGTATCCCGCGGTGAAGAGAATATTTTTATCTGGTGCTTCTTCCTCGCCATTGCTCAATTAGCGGCAGATAAGCAAGTAACTTACAGCTGGGTTAAATATTTATATATTGATGATCCCATTTCATCACTGGATGATAATAATGCTATTGCAGTGGCAAGCCACCTTGCACAGTTGCTGAAAAATAACAGCATTAAAGCGGTAATTTCATCCCACCATACTTTATTTTTTAATGTGATATGGAATGAGCTCAATGAGAAGAAAAAGCTTCAACCTTATTTTTTAAGTTACGATAAGGAAGCGCAACGCTATAAGCTGCGCTACACCAATAGCACACCATTTTTTCACCATGTAGCTCTGTTAGAACAACTGCATAAAGCGGCCCAATCCGGTGATTTATTTACTTATCACTTTAATATTTTGCGCAGTATACTAGAAAAAACGGCTACTTTTCATGGCTTCAAAAACTTTTCAGCCTGTATTGCTCAAGAAAAAGATGATCCTGAAGGCATATTACATGCGCGTATGATTAATATTTTAAGTCACGGCAATTATTCGCTATTTGAGCCAATGGAAATGACCGATGAAAATAAAGGTCATTTTCGCCGCATATTACGCAATTTTATGAAAAACTACCGTTTTGACCCTGCACTGTTTCCTGAGCTTTTAATACAACAAAAGCCTTCAATATACCAAGCACCAACTGTACAGCAAGCGCAAGCCGAACAACTCGAAGAGATCAATTAACATGACCCAAGAACAGCTCAAAGATTTAGGCAAAACCCTGTGGGATATAGCCGACAGCCTTCGCGGTGCGATGAACGCCGATGACTTTCGCGACTATATGTTGTCGTTTTTATTTTTACGCTATTTATCAGACAACTACGAAACGGCGGCGCAAAAAGAGCTCGGCAGTGATTACCCTGCACTGGCTAAAGACGATAAAACGGCGCCACTCGCGCTATGGTACACAGCCAATAGCGAGGATGTGGCCGAGTTTGAAAAACAGATGCGCCGCAAACTGCATTATGTGATTGAGCCGCGCCATTTGTGGACCAGCATTGCCGAACTGGCACGCATGCAAAGCGGCGAATTACTGCAAACCTTAGAGGCCGGTTTTAAATACATTGAAGAGCAAAGCTTTGATAGCAGCTTTAAAGGCTTATTCTCTGAAATTAATTTAAACTCTGAAAAGTTAGGCAAAACCCCCACTGATCGTAATAAAAAGCTCTGCACTATCATTCAAAAAATCTCCGAAGGTATTGCCGAGTTTTCTACCAATAGCGATATTTTGGGCGATGCCTATGAATATCTCATCGGTGAATTTGCCGCAGGCTCAGGAAAAAAGGCCGGTGAGTTTTATACCCCACAGCCTATTTCGACTATTTTGTCCGAAATTGTCACCCTCGACAGCCAAGAGCCCAAAACGGGCAAAAAGAAAAAACTCGACAAGGTATTAGACTTTGCCTGCGGTTCTGGCTCGTTATTACTCAATGTGCGTAAGCATATTGTCGATGCGGGCGGCAGTGTCGGTAAAATTTACGGCCAAGAAAAAAACATCACCACCTTTAACCTTGCCCGCATGAATATGTTATTGCATGGGGTAAAAGACACAGAGTTTGACATCCACCACGGTGATACCTTGTTAAACGACTGGGACATACTCAGTGAGAGGAACCCTGCTAAAAAACTTAAATGCGATGCAGTAGTGGCTAATCCGCCATTTAGTTATCGCTGGGATCCGAGTGAAGCACAGGGTGAAGATTTCCGCTTCAAAAGCCATGGGTTAGCGCCAAAATCCGCCGCAGATTTTGCTTTTTTACTGCACGGTTTTCACTTTTTAAGTGATGAAGGCACCATGGCGATTATTTTGCCCCATGGCGTACTATTTAGAGGCGGCGCAGAGCAACGTATACGCACTAAATTACTCAACGATGGCCACATAGATACTGTCATTGGTTTGCCTGCAAACTTGTTTTTCTCTACGGGTATCCCCGTTTGCATAATAGTGCTGAAGAAATGCAAAAAGTACGACGATGTATTGTTTATTAATGCCAGCGAACATTATGAAAAAGGTAAACGCCAGAATAGGTTACGCGAAGGCACAGGTGATGAACCTAACGACATTAAGAAAATCGTTGAAACATATCAATACCGCAGTGAAGAAGAGCGTTATTCGCGCCGCGTGTCGATGGCAGAGATTGAGAAAAACGATTTCAATCTCAATATTTCTCGTTACGTCAGTACGGCAAAAGATGCGGTAAAAATTGTTCTTGTGGAAGAACAACAAAAACTGGTTGTTATAGAGAAATCAATAGAGGCTGCGTTGAAAAAACATAATGCGTTTTTATCTGAATTAGATTTATCGTTATTGCCAGGTGAACCTAAGAAAAACTAACCACAAATTCGCATTAACAACGAAGACTATCTTTTAGTTTAACTATCATGCAGTTACACTAATTATTCGTTTTATCTCAAAAGATTGTCTTCGTTTTAATTTCATCACTCTTATGCAGGCTATGAGCTAAACCGCTTGCCCTGCGGCGACGCCAGATGCCCAGGCCCATTGAAAATTAAACCCACCTAACCAACCACTTACGTCCATGACTTCACCGATAAAGTAGAGTCCTGCGACTTTACTGGCTTCCATGGTTTTAGATGACAATTCATTACTATCAATACCGCCTAACGTCACTTCGGCGGTGCGGTAGCCTTCGGTGCCGTTCATCAATACTGTCCAGTGGTGTATATCATCCACCAGTGTTGCGCGCTCGGCGTGCACTAGCTGATTTAACGCTTTATTCAACAGGGCTTCATCGAATAGCACTTCGACCAGCCGTTTAGGTAACCATTGGCTGATGGTATTGCGCAGGCTTTGTTTTGGATGTGCGGCGAGCTGCTGCTCAAGCAATTGCGCCAAATCCATATTCGGCAAAAGATCGATTTCTATGGTTTCGCCCGCTTTCCAATAGTTGGAAATCTGCAAAATGGCAGGGCCAGATAAGCCGCGGTGGGTAAAGAGTAAGGCTTCGCTGAACGCAGTGCCATCTTTGGCGGTAATGCGGCTCGGAACCGCTATACCCGACAAAGGTTCGAAACGAATTTTATCTTCACTGTGCCATGTAAAAGGCACCAGACCCGCGTGAGTTGGCAATACTTTGAGGCCAAACTGCTCGGCCAGTTGATAACCGTAAGGCGTGGCGCCGAGTTTAGGCATGGATAAACCGCCCGTGGCGATAACCAGTGAGTCGCAGCTCAGTTCGCCGTTAGAGGTGTTGAGCTCAAAGCGCCCTGCCTCGGTCTTTTTAACGGCCAGAATATCGGTGCGCAGCTTAATCGTCACGCCCGCCCATTCACACTCGGTCAATAGCATAGTGACTATCTCTTTGGCCGAGTCATTGCAAAACAGTTGGCCGTGATCACGTTCGTGGTATTCAATGCCGTGACGCTCGACCATTTCAATAAACTGCTGCGACGGATAACGCGCGAGTGCCGATTTAACAAAGTGAGGATTGCCACAGAGGAAGTTAGCGGGCTCGACTTTAAGGTTGGTAAAGTTACAACGCCCGCCGCCGCTGATGAGGATTTTACGCCCAGCTTGCTTGGCATTGTCGAGTACGAGTACATCACGGCCTCGGTAACCTGCGGTCGCTGCACACATCAATCCCGCGGCGCCGGCTCCGATAATAATGACATCATGATGTTTCACGCTCTTACTCCACACAGATAAATTGATTGGTATTGGCTGCCAACGGGCAATTTGATGACTTGCGAACCTTTAGCAAGCAAGTCATGCAACAGCTAAACGGAGCAAAGATAAGCTCAAATGCTAGACACAAATCCCCTCTTTCACCATCCCTGGCGACCGGGGATAAATACTTCCGTGCATAAAAAAGGGCGCTATTTTAGCACCCTTTCCTTTATTCGGCATTACAGCATCATCACGGCTCGCGGTTTATTGCGTAGGCGTTTCTGATTTCTTTTCTCTGCTGAGCAGCTCTTTAGCAGCATCGACCGGCGCTTTGCCTTGATACAATACTTGGTAAATCTGCTCAGTGATCGGCATTTCAACCCCGAGGCGTTTCGCAAGCGTAAACACTTCTTTGGTATTGCGATAACCTTCAACCACTTGGCCAATTTCAGCCTGTGCTGTCATCACATCACAGCCTTTACCTAAGGCTAAACCGAAACGACGGTTACGGGATTGGTTGTCGGTACAGGTCAACACTAAGTCGCCTAACCCCGCCATGCCCATAAAAGTGGCCGCGTTGGCACCTAAGGCTTCGCCTAAACGCGTCAATTCGACTAAACCACGGGTAATCAAGGCTGTTCTGGCATTAGCACCAAAGCCGATACCGTCGGACATGCCCGCGCCAATCGCGATCACGTTCTTTACCGCGCCGCCCAGTTGCAGTCCGGTAAAGTCGTCATTGGCGTAAACCCGCAAACGTTTAGGGCTGTGTAACAGCTCGACGAGATCGTTGGTGAATTTAGGACAAGTGCCCGCGACCGAAATGGCCGTAGGTAAACCCATGGCGAGTTCTTTCGCGAAGGTCGGCCCAGATAACACCGCCAGCGGATATTGCTCACCTAACACATCACGGGCCACATCTTGCAGCAAACGTCCGGTTTCAGGTTCGAGCCCTTTCGTTGCCCATACGATGCGCGCATCGCTACGGAGTAACGGTTTAGCTTGCTCAAGCACAGTACCAAACACATGGCTTGGCACCACCACTAACACATTGTTGCTGGCGGCTAAGGCTTTGGCTAAATCGGCTTCGATCTGTAAACAATCAGGAAACGCAATACCAGGCAAAAAAGCTTGGTTGCACTTGTCTTGAGCGAGCGTTTGCATGTGGACAGGATCGTGTCCCCATAACAAGGTCTTATGACCGTTGCTGGCTAAAGAAATGGCAAGGGCGGAGCCATAAGAGCCCGCCCCTAATACCGTGATATCGGCAGAGTTTTTCATGTAATTAAGCGTTAGCTTCTTCGGCAGCTGGTGCAGTCGCAGCAGCTTGACGTTGTTGCACGTATTGGGCAAACAGCGCGTCGAAGTTAACAGGTGCTAAGTTCAGTTGTGGGAAAGTACCACGACCAACTAAGCTGCCCACGGTTTCACGAGCATATGGGAATAGGATGTTAGGGCAGTATGCACCTAATGAATGGGCCAATTGTGGCTCAGTCAGACCAGTGATAGAGAAGATACCGGCTTGTTGTACTTCACATAGGAAAGCGGTATCGCCACCGTTTTGTGCAGTCACAGTTAAAGACAGGACAACTTCATACACATCATCAGCTAATTTAGCGCTGCGCGTGTCTAAATCTAACTTAACTTCTGGGTTCCATTCTTTTTGGAATACCGCTGGGCTGTTAGGCGTTTCGAAAGACACATCTTTAGTGTAAACACGTTGGATGTTGAATTGTGGGGCTTGTTGTTCGTTGTTTGCTACTTCAGCCATAATTTCCTACCTATCCTATCAATGTTGTATCGGCTTTTCGTTGAAAGCCAATTATTATTTGAAAGCCAATTACTATTTGAACGTAAATTGGCTCGGGGCTTATGTTACTCAAGGCCTATATCAGATCTCAGTATCATCCCAACTTGTACCCATATTCGGGTATCGATCGAACCAGTCTAAAAACTTACATTAAGCCCTTAGCGACCGTAGGATCAGTATGCCAAACAATGATGACTTTATTACTGCACTATCCTGTGGATTGAGTGCAGCTTAAATCATAACTGCCGCCGACAACTTATCTTTTGCTTTTTGAAACAGGCATATTTGCTGCCTGCCATTCACCCATACCACCTTTCAAGTTGTACAGGTTTTCAAAACCTTGCTTACTCAAAAGCTGAGCGGCTTGAGACGAGGTCATGCCAGCATTGCATACCAATATAATGGGACTGGCTTTATACTTTTCAAGGGCTGATATCTGATTATTTTTAATATCGGCGAGCGTAACGTTAAGTGCATCAACAATATGGCCCTTGCGGAACTCGTCGTTCGAGCGCACATCAACCACTTTAGCATCCTGTCTATTCACCATAATCGTTAATTCTTGATGAGAAATACTTTTGATTTTTGACATGCTCGATTTGATGATACTCGCGACAAGCACAACAAATAATCCCACCCAAGCCAGACTGAGCATTGAGTGAGCTTTAAAAAATTCGATATATTCTTGCATGATGATTGCCCGCATAAATGGCGAAAATTCGATAAGGGCACAGAGTATACCGATTGCCTTGGCAGAATGCAGCAGTTTAGTCACAGTTCGAGATCGCACTTTTAGTGCAATTGACTCTGTACTTGTCACAAGCCACTCACAGAATCGGGCGAATTAGTGATTCGATGACCTTAATCGGGGTAAAGCGCTTTTTCATACCCCGCTAACGTAGTAATATTTGACCAATTTCAGATTTCTATCGCTTCTATAAAACTTAAAGGTATCACTATGACGACAGCTAAACGTCCGCTCGCGTTGTTGATCCTCGATGGCTGGGGCTACCGTGAAAACACGCATAATAATGCGATTTTCCACGCCAAGACTCCGGTACTCGACCGTCTCAACGCTAAATATCCCCATAGTTTGATTTCAGGTTCTGGCTTAGATGTTGGCTTACCTGATGGCCAGATGGGAAATTCTGAAGTTGGCCATATTAACTTAGGCTCTGGCCGTGTGGTTTATCAAGAACTCACTCGTATCAGTAAAGCCATTGCAGATCATGAGTTTGAAAAAAATCCTGCGCTATGTGATGCGGTAGACTCAGCCATCAAAGCTGGCGGAGCAGTGCACATTATGGGATTGCTTTCCCCCGGTGGCGTCCACAGCCATGAAGAGCATATCGAAGCTATGTGCCGTATGGCCGTTGCGCGCGGTGCTACTCAGGTTTATCTGCACGCTTTCCTCGACGGCCGCGATACGCCACCGCGTAGCGCTAAGGGTAGCCTGAGTCATTTTGATGATCTGTTTACTACATTAGGCCATGGCCGTATCGCATCGATTATTGGTCGTTACTTTGCTATGGACAGGGATAATCGTTGGGATCGCGTGTCGCAAGCCTACGATTTAATCACCCAAGGCAAGCCAAAATTCCAATACGACAATGCCGTTACAGCATTGGAAGCGGCTTACGAACGTAACGAAAACGACGAATTCGTTTCTTCATCGGCGATCACAGATGCCAACGGTCAAGTTGCGACCTTAAAAGACGGCGATGCCCTGATTTTTATGAACTTCCGTGCTGACCGCGCCCGTCAAATCACCCGTAGCTTTATTCACCCAGACTTCGATGGTTTCGAACGCGCTGTTATGCCGAAAATGCACTTCGTCACTTTGACTGAGTATGCTGGCGACATCACAGCACCTATCGCTTATCCATCTGAAAACTTAGTGAATACCTTAGGTGAAGTGCTGCAGAAACAAGGTCGTACTCAGCTGCGTATCTCTGAAACTGAGAAATACGCCCATGTGACTTTCTTCTTTAACGGCGGTAAAGAAGAGCCATTCGAGGGAGAAGATCGCATCCTAATCAACTCGCCTAAAGTGGCAACTTACGATCTACAGCCTGAGATGAGTTCAGCTGAGCTGACTGACAAGTTAGTCGCAGCAATTGAATCAACCAAGTACGACGTGATCATCTGTAACTACCCCAATGGTGACATGGTTGGCCACACAGGTAATTTCGATGCCGCCGTTAAAGCTTGTGAAGCTGTCGACGCTTGTATCGGCCGTGTGGTTGATGCGCTGGCGAAAGTGGGCGGAGAATGTATTATTACCGCCGACCACGGCAATGCCGAGCAAATGACCGACGAAACCACAGGTCAGGCTCACACAGCCCACACCAGTGAACTCGTGCCTTTCGTCTTTGTTGGACGCGATGCGACCATAGATGAAGGTGGTAAACTCAGCGATGTTGCACCTACCATCTTGACCTTGATCGGCGAAGCCATTCCAGCTGAGATGACGGGCAAACCCTTAATCCACATAAAAGAGTAACCGTTACCTAGTGAGCACTCGACTCCTTGTTAAAGCCAGCATTATTGCTGGCTTTATGATGTTATCTTTCTCGGCACACGCTTCTGATTTGGAGAAGCGTAAGTCCGAGTTAAAATCAATCCAAACGCAAATAAATCAACAACAAAGCGCATTAAAAACCACCAGTAAACAAAGAGAAAAACTGCTGTCATTGCTGCGTAGCGATGAAGAAGCGATTGCGTCAGCTGCCAAAAAAGTCAACAGCACCAAAAATAGCTTAGCGCAAATCGACACTAAACTTGCCGAGCTAAAACAACGTCAAGATGAGTTAGAAACGCTTAAGGTGACTCAACAACAAACACTGTCGAAACAGCTGTCGAGTGCCTATCTTGCCGGTAATCACGATTACACTAAGATGATGCTTAATCAGCAAAGTCCCGCCACTATCGAGCGTATGTTGGCTTATTACCAATACCTCAATAAAGCGCGGATGAAGTCGATCAACGAATTAAAACAAACCTTGACCGAGCTAGATGAGATCAAGGTGTCGCAAACGAGTAAGCAAAAGCAATTAACGAAACTCGTGGCCGAACAACAAGTACAAGCTAAACGTTTGAGCCAAGAGCAAGATCAGCGTCAACTGACCATCAAAGAGCTGCAACGCACCTTAAATTCTAAGGGTGCAGAGCTTGAGCAGTTGCAAATTGAAGAGGCCAGCTTAAAGCGCGTCGTTGAACAAGCGCTGCGTGCCATGAAAGATAATCCCTCGATGGAAGGCTTTGGTAAACAAAGTGGCAAACTTAAATGGCCGACAAAAGGTCGTGTGAGTGCTAGCTTTGGTAGCCAACGCTCCGGTCAAGTCGTGTGGAAAGGCACTATGTTGTCTGCACCAGAAGGGCAAAATATTCGAGCCGTTTCAGGTGGTAAAGTCATTTATGCCGACTGGTTACGCGGTTTTGGTCTTGTTATGGTCATCGATCACGGTAAAGGTTATATGAGTCTTTACGGTCACGCTCAAACCCTACTAAAAAGCCCTGGTGAGATGGTAAAAAGCGGTGAAGCGATTGCTTTAGTCGGACGTTCAGGTGGACAGAGCGAGCCTGGCCTATACTTTGAAATAAGGCATAAAGGGCAAGCCGTCGATCCAGCGAAATACTGTCGCTAATCATAACGGTCCCCTTATCACAGGGGACCGTTATGAAATACATGATCCGCTATATCAGTTGCGTTGGATTAGGTCTCACTTTAGGCCTATCCATCAGCCTCTCCAGCCAAGAGAACGCGAAATCCTACCGCGACAACTTTGACTATCCATTACTACAAGATGTACTTGAAACGGTTGAAACTTACTATATCAAAACCGTTCCCAAAGAAGAGCTAGTGCAGGCCGCCATCAAAGGCATTTTTGAACATCTCGACCCCTATTCCAGCTTCTTGAATCATCAAGAATTACTCGATCTTAAAGATTCTAATCGCGGCGAGTATTTTGGTTTCGGTTTCGAAGTCGCGGCCCAAAAAGACCACATCAGCATCATAGCCCCCTTTGCCCATTCTCCCGCAGAGCAAGCGGGAATACGTGCGGGCGATATTATTATTAAACTTAACAACACCCTGGCGACTGAAACGAATCTAGCCGATATCCTTACTGAAATAAAAAGACATAGTCTCAATAATCAGAGTATTAACTTAGAGCTAAAACACAGTAATGACGATGCCACCTTTAAAGTGTCACTCAAGCCAAGCAATATCACTATAGAGTCGGTCAGCACTCAACTGCTTGATGGCAATATTGGCTATGTCAGATTAAGCAACTTCCAAGAAAACTCTACCGAAGATATGGTGCGCTCGCTCAGCCAATGGCAAAACAAACCACTCACAGGGCTTATCTTAGACCTACGTAATAATCCCGGCGGCCTACTCGACCAAGCGGTTAAAATTGCGGATCTATTTCTCGCCAAAGGACGCATAGTCTCAACCTCTGGCCGCTTCTTCGACGCCAACTCTGACTACTATGCCTCACCGCAAACCATGCTGACTAACGTGCCTATGCTAGTGTTAATCAACAAAGGCTCGGCCTCTGCATCCGAAGTTCTCGCCGCCGCATTACAAGAAAATGGTCGTGCTAAACTCTTAGGTGAGACCAGTTTTGGCAAAGGTACAGTACAAAGCCTGATCCCCATCTTAGAAGATGGTAATGCGATTAAACTCACAATTGCCCAGTACAATACTCCTAGAGGTGAAAACATTCACAACATTGGGATCATCCCCGACATAAAAATTGCCGCCGAAACTGGTCCCAGCGTCGGTAATTTAGCTATAATCGACGCCCTATCAGCCCATGCATCACTGGCCCAAGATCATCAAGTGACCTCTGCCATTGCATGGATACAGCACCATGATGAATAAGAAGAAATTGTGCGCTTACTTTATTCCTTGGCCCTATTGGCCCTAAGCATTTCTCAAAGCTATGCTGCTCAGCTTGCACTCATTATTGATGACATAGGTTATCGTCATACAGATAAAGCCGTGCTGGCACTGCCCAGTACAGTAACACTCTCAGTATTACCCCATACCCCACTAGGCAAAGAACTCGCTAACGCAGGACACAAAAAAGGCCACGAAATTATGCTACATCTTCCCATGCAGGCGCTTAATGGTAAGACATTAGGGCTGGGGGGGTTAACCAATACGATGACTGAGGCACAAATTCGCACCAGTGTTATTGATGCGATTAACAGCGTTCCCTTTGCCAAAGGTGCCAATAACCACATGGGGAGTCTATTAACTCAACTGGACGATCCCATGCTCTGGGTCATGGAAACACTCAAACAAAAGCAGCTGTATTTTGTCGATAGTATGACAACACGATTCACTAAGGCAGGGGATAACGCAGATAAGCTAGGCATTCCTTTACTAAAACGCCAACTGTTTCTAGACAATGATACTAGTGCCAATGCACTCGAGAGACAATTTAACTTAATGATAAGTCAGGCACATACCCAAGGTAGCTTGGTGGCGATTGCCCATCCTTATCCAGAAACTATGCGCTTCTTAGAGGCTAACCTACACAGACTTAAAACCGAGGGGATTGATCTAGTGCCAGCATCGAGTTTGCTCCCCATCGGTATTGCACTTAAAAGTGGTACTAATCCAGTTGCAGTACTGAAATAGAAAAGTCTGGCAGCAAGGCGACTAACTCATCACGGTTACTCACAATATCCAGCAAAGTATATTGATCCAGCACATTCAAATAAGCTTCAACTGCTTGTGCTAACACGCCTTTCAACTTACAGGCTGGCGTGAATCGGCAGTAAGGTTTACTGCAATCAATCGGTGCTAACGAGTTTTCTAACACCCGAACTAACTGGCCTAAATTAATCTCACTCGCAGGCTTACCCAAACGGAAACCGCCCATCTTGCCGCGAATGGTTTCGAGGTAACCCATCTTGCCTAAATGATGCACTATCTTAGAGACATGATTTGGTGACAGATCAAACACCTGCGTAATTTCAGCAATCCTAAATAAAGTTGTTCTATCTGGCTGAACCGCTAAATACATCAGGGTACGAACGCCAAAATCGGTATAACGAGTTAACTGCATATTTCACCTGTCAGCGATAAACTTAATGAGAGGTCTGAGATTCGAGTTGGGTAATCAACCAAAGCGCCTCTTCGTTCGAATGACCACAAACATCTTCAGATGCATCGAAATCACTACAAACCGCAGGACGATCAGGCGAGCCGAAAATCAAACATAAATTGGCATCGCTCAATTGCACACAACGTTCACCCGCCGCCTTACCCTTTGGCATACCCGGAATACTGCTGCTTATTGAAGGCGCAATACAGCAAGCACCACACCCAAGACGACAATTCATTTTCGTTACTCATGAAAGACATAAGGCATTATACCGTTTAATTTGTCCGAGATCAGTGTCACAGGTCAATACTGCCAAGTCGCGCACAAGAGGTTTTCAGAACGTGAAAGAAACAATATTGATAAAGTGGAATAAAGATCGGCAAAAAAGTAGGTTTTGATTTTTAACATTGAAGCGAAAGCGTCATATTCTGATAAGGACTTCATCTACATGATGGTCGAGTATGACGATAACCACATGCTCCGAGCCCGAAGCATGTGCGTCACTGACACGAAAATATCAGCAACGCCATAACGAAAAAAGCCTCATCTTTCGATGAGGCTTATCTCTTAATGTTGGCGGAGCGGACGGGACTCGAACCCGCGACCCCCGGCGTGACAGGCCGGTATTCTAACCAACTGAACTACCGCTC
>NZ_JAGTUL010000002.1:0-269755 GCF_018224605.1 Shewanella sp. M16
CCTCTAAAGAGCCGTTCGAGACTAGGACGTTGATAGGCATGGTGTGTAAGCGTTGTGAGGCGTTGAGCTAACATGTACTAATGACTCGAGAGGCTTAACCATACAACCCAGATGGGTTTTACTGAAAGCCTTAGACAGAATATCGACACTTGATGAAGTGTGAACTCAAACAAAGCAAATCAGCTTTCCGAATTATTATTAACGTGGTCCAGAGATGGACACGGTAATAAACAGAATTTGCTTGGTGACAATAGCCTTGTGGAACCACCTGATCCCATCCCGAACTCAGAAGTGAAACGCAAACGCGCCGATGGTAGTGTGGGGTCTCCCCATGTGAGAGTAGGTCATCGCCAAGCGCCTAATTATCTCATTGAGATGTAACGAAGCCAGCTGAATAAGCTGGCTTTTTTGCGTCTGCAATTTGTTAAATTGTCATTTAAAGACCAATGCTATCTAGCATTTTTCTATTCATTTTAGTTTTGTTTCTTCTGCTGGTTCTTTACGTTTTTTCCTTCCTTTATTTCAGACTTTTATACTCTAAGTTGATTATTTACATGAAGATCTCGCTTAGTTTGATAAGTCCTTTTGCTTAGTGGTTAGTTTCCCGTTAGCATACAAAAATATTAATTTTTTTGTTAACGGCCATCTGTTGCCTATGCTTCGTAAGCTTTCGCTCGCGGTACTGCTTCCTCTTTGTATGCTGACCCTATATTTAGTGTTGGTCATAGGCGAGTACCTGTTCGAAAGTGACCAAGTTAGGGCTGAACTTGCGCAGCGACAGTCGGCTTTGATAAAGCAACAGTTGTTCCGCATGCAGAATGTGGTTCAATCGGCGCAAGCTTTACAGGATGTGGAGCGGATTGAGCAGGAAGTTTCCTTGGCTGCGCTGGATATGGGCACTATGGTGTATATCTTGGTTGATGCTGAAAGCCGTATTCGTTTTGCTAATCATACTGTGTGGCGAGATAGCAATGCGACTCAAGTCATCGATGGTTATGATGTAGACCTTCACCGCTCTGTGGTTCAAGCTTTTCTTCCGCAGATCCTCGTTAATCTCGAGCGTTTAACTATTCAAGCATATTATCCCGTTCTTCCCCAGTATGGTGGGGCTGTTGATTTGATTTATCTTGAAGCCGATTTAGCCCCTTTAGTGGCCGAAGCTTCTGCTAAGTTACAGCAACGTTTTATGCGGGTTTGGGGCCTTGGCGGATTATTGCTGATTGGCTTTACCTTTATTTTATATTTCCTGTTGATCCGCCCATTCCAAATGTTGAGCGAGGCAGCTAAGCAGGTAGGTACTTCTTCCTTTTCGACATCGATACCTTGGAGTTCATCTGAAGTTTTATCTTTGCAAGCCAGTTTGCAGCAGGCACATGAGCGTTTAAGTCGGGCAGTTAAACAGCTGAATGACAGTGAATTGCGTTGGTTATTTGCTGTGGAAGGTTCGCGTAACGGTATTTGGGATTGGGACATCAGTACGGGGGAGGTTTTTCTTTCTGATCGCTGGAAAGAGATGATTGGTTATGCGCCTGATGAATTGGCTGGAGTATTCCAGACATGGGAGACGCGGCTACATCCCGATGATAAGCAGATTGTGTTAGATGCTTTGCAGGAATACGTTAGCGGAAAGAGTAAAGAATTTGAAAGTGTTCACCGCTTACGGCATAGAGATGGCCATTATGTGTGGGTGTTAGACCGCGGTATGTTAGTTGATTGGGATCCCCAAGGGCGCCCGACTCGCATGATAGGCATTCATATGGATGTGTCAGAAAGCGCGAAGAACCATGCTGCAATTACTGAGCTTGTGGATCAATCTGTTGTCGGTCGCAAGATGTTGCCCGATGTCTTTATGGGGCGTTTATCGCAATTTTTAACCCAAGGTAATAGTTCGGGGCAATGGGGAGCATTGCTGCTCGTTGAGGTGGATCGCTTAGGATTGGTCGCCACTTTACATTCCCATGAATTAGAGCGCTTGTTAACACAAATCGCGGCCCGTTTATCGAGTTATTTCACTGAAAATATAACGGTCGGTCGATTAGAGTCTGGTAATTTCGTTTTGCTTGCTAAAGATTTAGCGGCAGATGCGTCAGTCGCTGCTCGTCGTGCTTTAGCCCTTGCGAGTGAGTTAAGGCAAGTGATTGCACGACCATTCCATTACGGTCATCATCACTTTGAGCTTAGCGCGTGTGTGGGGATCTGTTTACTCGATAGTATAGAAACCTTAGATCCTGCTTTAGTGATGCGTCGTGCCGAGTTGGCAACGTTAAGCGCTAAGCAAGCAAGTCAAGCTGGGTGTGCTTTTTACCATGCTGAAATGGACTTTCGCCAGAGCCGTGATGAGCTGTTGCAACAGGAATTACAAACCGCATTACAACAAGATAGCTTAACGTTAATGTTCCAGCCTGTGATCAATGCGACCAGTGAACTTGTCTCGGCTGAAGTGCTCACGCGTTGGTATCGTGCTGATGGAGAGTTTATTCCGCCAGCTGAATTTGTGGCGTTAGCAGAACAAGGGGGAATTATTGCTGAGCTTGATCTTTGGGTGGCTAAGCGGGTGTGTCTGTTTATTCAGAAATCGCGGGCTCAAGGAAGGAGTTTGCCTCCTTTGACTCTCAATATCAGTGCATTCTCATTTGGTCAGGCAGATTTTGTTGATACATTCGTTGGGTTGGTTAAGGAGCATGGTATTGGTGCTAATCAACTGGGTATTGAGCTCAATGAGGCCGCATTGTTAATGCAACCACAGTTTGTGGATGAGCGTGTCTCTAAGTTAGTTGAAGCAGGTGTAGGCATCATCCTCGATCATTTCGGTTCGGGCTTGAGTGCCTTGAGTTGCTTAGCGAATCAGCCATTAGTTGCGGTTAAATTGGATATGAGTTGTATTGATTCATTAACCACAATGCCAACAAAAGTGAATGTACTTATTACCTCTGCGCGGCAATTCAATTTGAGCGTTGTCGCCAAAGGTGTCGAATCATCCCAACAATATCAAGCTTTTGTTGAACTTGGCTGTGATGGCTATCAAGGCTATTTATTCAGTCGAGCCTTAAACCAAGCGGACTTTATCCAGCTTGTTTGTCCTCGTCCTTTATTGCGTAGCGTTTAAAGAAGTCGAGAGCATAGTTTAAGGCTTGGTTTCGGCAGGCGTCTTTTTCCATAAAAATCTCATGGGCAGCCCCAGCGATTACTTTCAATTGGCAATGGGTACTCACGGCGAGATTCTGGGCCGCATTATCAACAATCTTATCTTCACTCGCTTGCAGTATCAGTATCGGAGTGCGAATTTGTGCCGTTGCCAGTACGCAAGTATCTGCCGCATCTAAAGATTCAGTCAACCAACGGTTAGTGGGTGAACCGAGTTGTAACTTAGGGGCAGCATCATACAATTCTCGGTAGGCTTGGTATCGGGTTTGGCTGTGAGTTAGCTCATTCCCTTTGAATGGAACAGGTTTATAGTTTTGTCCTGCAAGTACATAATTAGGCTCGCCACCATTGAGTGTGGTATCGAGTTTACTGGCTAACCAGCGTACGAACGCTTTTGGCATAGGTAATTTAATGCCATACATGGGCGCTGAAAATGCCGCGGCGGTAAAAATATCGGGATGCTGTTTGAGATACAAAGTGCCAATCGCGCCACCCATTGAATGGCCAAGTAGCATGAGTTGTTTGTCGTTTTGTGGTAACACTATCTTCTGCATAAATAGTGCAAAATCATCAATATAATCATTGAATCTTCGCACATGGCCCATGTGTGGATTGATTGTCATACGATCTGACAGCCCTTGGCCACGGTGATCTATGGCATAAACAGAGTAACCTTGTTGGTATAAGTCGAAGACCAATTCTTGATACTTTAAATAGGACTCGACTCGGCCACTACTGAGAACGATTGCGGTATGCGCTTGGGGATGTTTGACCATCATATAGGCCAGCGTAACGCCGTCGGCAGAGGCTAGCGTGTCTTGAACAACGCTTTGCCAGAAGGCTTGCTGCTCTGAGGTATTTAAATCGTGTTCAGTCGAAAATGTCGCTTTGGCTTGGCTCATACTCAGTCGCAAATCATTTGGCTTGAATGGTTTGTTAGAGTGTAACAGACAACCATGGGAGTCTGAAAATACCGACTCCCATGAATTTCATTAACTTAGCGTGTCGCCTTTTTCGCTTCAATAAAATCATTGATTTGCTGTTCGAGGATCGACATAGGCACTGAGCCATTTTCGAGCACAGCATCGTGGAAGGCACGAATATCAAATTTGTCGCCGAGTTCCTGTTCTGCCTTGGCACGTAATCGTTTGATTGTTAACTCACCAATTTTGTAGGATAAGGCTTGTCCTGGCCACGAAATATAGCGGTCAATTTCGGTAGTGACATTGTGCAGTGATAGTGCGGTATTGCTGGCCATAAAGTCGATGGCTTGTTGACGACTCCATCCTTGGGCGTGCATGCCAGTATCTACGACTAAACGCGCCGCGCGCCACATTTCATAGGTTAAGCGACCAAAGTTACTGTATGGATCTTGGTAGAAACCAGCTTCTAAACCTAAATATTCGCAATATAGCCCCCATCCTTCACCAAAGGCAGAGATATAGCCATAACGACGGAAATCTGGGAGTGAGGTTAGCTCAGAGTTGAGTGAAATTTGCAGATGATGACCGGGTACGGCTTCGTGCAAGGTTAAGGCTTCTAGCTCGTAGAGTGGGCGCTTATCCAATGCATAAGTGTTGACCCAGTAGTAACCGGGTTCATCATCGCTGTTCGATCCTGAATATCGCCCAGTGGTGTATTTCGGTGCAATTTCGGCGGGCACTGGCGCTATACCATAGGGTTGGCGTGGGAGTTTGCCGAAGTACTTAGGTAGCATGGCATCGGCTTTTTTGGCAATAAATGCCGCTTCTTTGAGTAACTGCTCGGCACTGGTGGTGTAGAACTGGGGATCGGTCCGCAGGAAATGTAAGAAGTCGGCAAAGTTGCCTTTAAAACCTACTGACGCGATGATTTGTTCCATTTCTTGGCGGATACGTTGTACTTCTTTTAAACCCAGTTCATGCACTTGCGTCGACGTCATATTCAAGGTCGTATAGTAACGTACCCTATTCTCATAAAATTCTGCGCCGTTAGGTAAGCTACTGGCCGCGATATTTTCCCGAGCATTGGGAATGTACTCTTTAGTCATGAAATCATAAAAGTTTTGGTACAGAGGTAGAACTTTTTGCTCAACTAAAGCGCGGCCTTCTTGGGTCAGCTGAGTTTTTTGTGCCTCAGTGAAATAGTTGGGATATTGAGTAAAAGGTTTGAAATAACTGCTCTTTTCAACAGGGACGATATAAGCACTAATACTGTCTTCAAAGCCATTGAGTGTCACTTTTGGCGGCGTTATTCCCTCGGCTAATCCTTGTTTTAGCCAGTGGGTTTGCTGGGCGAAATAGGTCGGGAGTGCATTGAGTTTGGCAATATAGTTGCGGTAATCCTCAAGGGTGTTGAATCTTCCCTGTACGATTGACGTGATATAAGCGTGGAAGCCGCTTTCCGCCGTAATGGGCAGGTAATAATCCTTGAAACGATATAGGTCGACATCGTTTTGGATCTGATCTTCCAGTATTTGAGCGTTAATCTTATCTTCTTTACTCAAGTTGCTGCGGTCGAGTGCTTTGAGCTGCGCTAGTACTGCGATTTGACCTTGATTAAGCTTAGCGAGCGCGGCTGGCGAGAGATCCGCTAATTTTCCTGCTGCACTGGCATCGCCCATGCTGTAAGCCATTTCAGGACTCGCACTGAGCTGTAATTGCCAGCTTTGGTCGATAATCGCTTGCAGCGCTGGGGCGATTGGCTCAACTTGCGACTGTGCTGCTGATATTGTCTGTGACGATGGGGTTTGAATATCTTTTGTGGTTTGAGTGGCACTGCAGGCGCCTAATGCGCATATCAATAAACTGGGGGTTAAGAGTTTATGCATGTTAGATCTCTGATATTTTCGTTGTTATTGAAGTTATTATGCCTGATGAATGCGGCCGTTCCTTGTATGGATATTAAGCAGAATTGTGACTGAATGTGAATTTAAATGCGTTTAGCGCATAAATGCCCCCGAAAATGCGTGTTAAACTTAGTGTCCGCCCGCGACCAAATAACAAAAGCATTGGCTGGGTAGTTCAAATAGGGGTTAAATATGATTGATACATCCATTCCATTGGTGGATCTGCATCGTCACCTAGACGGTAATGTGCGGGTAAATACCATTTGGGAACTAGGACACCAACACGGCATTGCGCTACCTGCCGATTCTTTAGAGACGCTCGCACCTTTTGTGCAAATTCAGGGGAAAGAAACTAGCTTAGTCGCCTTCTTAAAGAAGCTCGATTGGATGGTTGCCGTACTCGCAGATTTGGATGCGGTTAAACGCGTCGCCTATGAAAACGTTGCCGATGCGGCGTTATCTGGCTTAGATTACGCTGAGTTACGTTTTAGTCCTTACTATATGGCGATGAACCATAAGTTACCGATTGAAGGCGTAGTTGAAGCGGTAGTCGACGGCGTTAAAGCGGGCTTAAAAGACTATAACGTGAAAATCAATTTGATTGGCATTATGTCACGTTCATTTGGTCAAGCTGCTTGTACTCAAGAACTTGAAGGCTTACTCGCCCATAAACAACATCTCGTGGCTATGGACTTAGCCGGTGATGAATTAGGCTTCCCTGGCGAGTTATTTAACGATCACTTTAAACGTGTTCGTGATGCTGGCCTTGCGATTACGGCTCACGCCGGTGAAGCTGCGGGTTCACAAAGTATGTGGCAAGCGATTCAAGAACTTGGCGCAACTCGAATTGGTCATGGGGTGAACGCGATTCACGATCCTAAGTTGATGGAATATCTTGCTAAGCACCGTATTGGCATCGAATCTTGCCCAACCAGTAACTTGCATACTTCTACTGTGGCTTCTTACGCTGAGCATCCATTCAGAACCTTTATGGATGCAGGCGTGTTGATAAGCCTAAATACCGATGATCCCGGTGTGAGCGCTATCGATATTAAGCATGAGTATCGTATCGCCAAATCTGAACTCAAGTTAACCGATGCTGAGTTAGCGCAGGTGCAACGTAACGGCGTTGAAATGGCATTTTTATCGGACAGTGAGCGCAAAGTACTGTATGCCGCTAAGGTATAAGTTGATTTTGAGTCATTAATAAAAATAGCTATAAATAAAAAATCCGACTCTAGAGTCGGATTTTTTGTGAGCGTTTGCGAGTGCAGCAATAAGCGTTTTAGATCACGCGTGAGAACTGTTGCTGACGCGCTTTTTGACGATAGTAAAGATCGAAGCACATACAGATATTGCGGATCAATAAACGGCCAGTAGGGCTGATAGTGATCTGTCTGTCGACGATTTCAACTAACTTGTCATCGATAAATGTCTGCATTAACTTAAGATCTTCCGCGAAATAGGTTTCGAAGTTAATCCCTAGCTTCTCATCAATTTTCGCCATATCTAATTCGAAGTGGCAAATCAGCTGTTTAATCACGACGCGGCGGATTTCATCGTCGCGGTTCAGGCTACAACCTTTCCACAAAGCATGGCCTTCCTTATCTATGGCCTCATAGTAAGGGCGGATATCTTTCTGGTTTTGCGCATAGCAGTCGCCAATCTGACTGATAGACGATACGCCAAGACCTAACAAATCACATTCTTCTTGGGTTGTATAACCTTGGAAGTTGCGGTGCAGTCTGCCTTCGCGCTGTAACTTGGCTAACTCGTCATCGGGTTTAGCAAAGTGGTCCATACCGATATATTGGTAGCCCGCGCCAGTTAAGGTCTCGATAGTTTGGTGCAGCATTTCGAGTTTTTGTTTTGGCGAAGGTAAATGCTCGTCTTTGATCTTACGTTGAGCGGCAAAGCGCGCAGGTAAGTGAGCATAGTTAAATACCGACAGACGGTCAGGCGATAAATCTAAAACGCGCTGCATAGTGACGGCAAAGGTTTCTGGCGTTTGGTGTGGCAAACCATAGATTAAATCTATGTTGGTCGACACAAAACCCATGGCTTTCGCTTTGGCCATTAAGTCGAAGATAAATTGCTCGTCTTGTTCGCGATTAACGGCAATTTGCACTTCTTTATTGAAATCTTGTACGCCGATGGAGATACGGTTAAAGCCCGCTTCTTTCAACGTGTCGAGCATTGACAGTTCTATCTCGCGAGGATCGACTTCAATCGAGTACTCGCCTTCTTCCGCAAAGTTAAAGTTAGCTTTAATCAATGACGTAAGTTTAAGAATCTGCTCTGGATTTAAGAATGTGGGTGTACCGCCGCCCCAATGCATTTGGGTCACACTGTAATGTTTGAACAGGGGCGCACGTTTGATAATTTCTTGGCTTAAATATTCAATGTACTGATCGGCTTTGTGTTGGTGGCGGGTGATGACTTTATTACAGCCGCAGTAATAACAAAGCTTGGCGCAGAACGGGATATGAATATACAGCGACAGTTTATCGCTTTTGCTATTTTCAATGGCCGTCAGCAGGTTTTGTTCGGTGAATGTGTCATCGAACTCTAATGCCGTTGGGTAAGAGGTATAACGGGGACCGCTGTAGTTATATTTTTCGATCATCGACTGATCCCAGCTAATCTGAGTGGGCTGCTTCAAGGCGTGTCCTCCGTGGGTAAATTAGCAACAAGCGAAGTATGCAAGGTTCTTAAGTAAATAACCTTGATCTAGGTTGTAAAAATGACGTCTGTCTTTTTAGAAGTTACGCAATATCTATCAAAAAAGTACGCTTGTCTGTCGATATGTGGCGATTTTGTGCGCAGGCTCACGGGAGTAAGGAGGGTAAGATTGGTGCGGGTTTTATCGAGATAACCTCAAAACCACAATATAAGTGGTCTTGAGGTATATATAGCAATGGGCTGGTTTAATGCATCGCTTTGGCTTGGTAATCCGCCAGTTTTTTCGCATCATCACTAATGCCTTGCTCTAATGCGGCTTCGGACTTCATTCTGATCAAGTCTAACTTCATTCTTTCTTGCTTAGGCAAGGCTTGACGAGCATCCATGATGGGATGATTTTTAATTAACTCAAAGTGTTTGAATAATGAAGGGTAATCGGGAGCCACACGCTCACTTAATGACAGGATTTCAAATAATCGCCCAATCCTGACCACGCCTTCAGAGATCTCACAGCGGTCTTCAATCATAGCGGTGGCGATATAGCGGATATCATCTAAAACTTGGGCACGTTTTGCGTTCGCAGTCACTTCACGCTCGGCTTGTTCAGCCTGCTGACGCTTTTTTTGCTGCTTGAGTTTTAGGATTAAGAAGGTGGCGTAGCTACTTAGCGCTACTATGATGATAAAACCGAGAATAATGATAGTCGTAGACACAAAGACTCCTTATATGAATGGCATAAGGAGCCACAGCTAAAAACTGAGTTCCCTATGCCTTAGCACTGAGAGGTTAGAACTTGTCTTGATAATCTTTTAGTAAGTTAGCGCCTGATTCGAATTTGTCGAACAACTCATCGTCAGACAAAGGCTTAGCAGGTGATGAAGGTGTGTCATCATCCATATCGTCGCTAATGCCCAGTTTAATCATCAGAGCTTCAATTTTATTTAGCTGTTGATCTAACCACTTTTGGTCAACCTCGTTGAGGTCGCGGCCTTCTTCAAGCATATCTAACAGCTGATTTAGTCTTGGATCTTCTTCCAATTTCAGCAGTTTTTGCTCGTCAGTCAGCTTAGCTTGTTTCACTTTTGGCTGAGCGGCTTTATCTGTTACTACTGCCGCAGGAATTGCTAAAGCCACAGGCTTTTTACTGCCATGACGCGGGTCTTTTTTCTTAGCGGCCTGCTGTTGCGGCGCTTGCGCTAAAATTAAGCTTTCGTTATGACGACTACCTGATTTATTGCCAGAATCTTTACGTTTGCCAGTCGCTACAGCGCGATCTTGCTTCTTCACTCTTGGCTGTAACTTAGGGCTGTTCTCGCCGCCCTTGCGTGTTTTCTTGCTACGAGACATGGTCTTCTCAATTATTTACAACGTATGGCCTTGCAGATTAAGGGGAGCTTGTCTACAAGGTGCGAAATTAGGCCGAGTGTTATACCAGATTATGATGTTTTTTGCATCAAAACGAGGTCCTTTGCGGCAAATAATAGTTCAAAATCGCTATTGTTTGCGAGGTACTCGAAGGTTTGTCGCTGATAAAAGCTCACATGGGTGAGGTTGTTCTTATAATGCCACTTAGCAAAACCATCTAATTCAGTTAGTAATGGTGTGCTTATCGCTAACCAACCACCAGAATGCAGTAGCCGAGAGAGCAAAGTCCACTCTTTTATAGGGTTTTGAAAATGCTCAAACACCCGATAACAGCAGATAAAATCATACTCTAGCTTTAACACGTCATGATTCGGGGCAAAAAAGGGATCATATTGATTTAACTTATGGCCCGCATTTTCTATGGTCGTCAGGCTCTCATCATCGAGTATGCGACCAAAATTCAATCCTAATAAACGGCCCGCTTGTTGCTGCTCTAATTGTGCTAACAGCGGCAAAATAAATTGCGATAACTGTTTTTGCTTCGACGCTATGCGTGAACGACCGTATCTTTGCTTCTCTGCCGCGGGGGGTAAATGGCTATTCGCATCCGCAAAGGTTAACTCACATGTCTTGCAAACATAAAAACTCCGCTTTTTATCTTGATGAAGGAGTCGTGTCTGACTGTTATGACAAAGAGGGCATCTGGGCATTGAGTCTGCTGAAGTGGTTATTAAGGCTTTGATTGTACCAATTATATTGGTTGAGTGCACATTTTAGACACTAATGGGGTGTTACAAAAGAAAAAAGGCGGCAGTTAAACTGCCGCCTTACAAAGGGTGCTTTAGCACCTTATCCTGATTCCAAGTATCCATACTTGCTATGCGACTTTCCCGGTCGGTATCCTTCTTTTTTTTACTGCTTTCCCTGCATTATTTTTGTTAATGGTCTTCCAGACACTTTATTTTTTTCTGTCGCCATCCTGACTACAGTTTCCGTAGATGGTCTCGCGACACATCTTTTAAAGCATCGTCATCATTGACGTCGAGTTAACCATCCATGTTACTTAAGTACCTTCCTGTGATAACAAGCATCCAGCCAGTGCATCCTAAGCTTATCGCTTCCTTTGCTACAGTTTACATCATGTAAACTATGTCCTGATGGGGCAAGTTACCCTTAGTGTAAGGTGTTTTGCTAGAAGCAAATTGGCGTTATCGGCCATCCCTTACAAAATTGTGCTGACCTGGATTTCAAGTGGAAATCACGACTCTTGTTATTATTAGAGAGTGGTCTTAAGTATATTATTGTTATTGAGTATCTTTATTCTTATATCTTGAACGTTAATTATACCGAAACCTGTAAGTTATTATTAATTTTTTTGTACAAACAGATGGGTTTATCTCGGTACGGGGCTTATTAAACCGAAATCTGTGATCTATGTCAAGCACGAATCTTTGCAGTTTACGTCCACGTCAACTTTAGGGTGTAAAAAAAGGGTGGCAATACACCCTTTTTTTCACTCGCGAAGATTACTTCAGGCTAGAAAGATACTTTGATAGCGCGTCGATATCGCTATCATTTAGTTTTTTAGCCACATCTTGCATCATGCCATTCAAGTCATTATGGCGGCCCGCTTCACGGAATTTTGTCAGCTGGCTCTTGATGTAGTTTGCGTGTTGGCCTGCCAACGTTGGAAAACCTGCAAGCTCAGCGCCTTTACCATCTGGGCCATGACATGCCATACAAGCGGTAATGCCACGAGAAACATCACCACCCTTGTAAAGTTTAGCACCTAACTCAGGAACATCTTTTGCTTCAGCCACTTGGATTGCTTGGCTAGAAAAATATGCGCTAATGTCGAGAATATCCTGATCGCTTAGAGGCATTGCCATGCCACTCATGATAGGATCCATACGCCCATCTTTACCGCCAGTTTGTGCTGCGCTACGGAAATCATGTAGTTGCTTTTGGAGGTAAGTGGCGTGTTGGCCCGCAATTTTGGGGTACATATCGATCATACTGTTACCGTCCATACCGTGACAGGCCGAACAGACAATGATTTTCGTTTTTCCCGCTTCAGCATTACCTTCAGCAATCGCAGGTGAAGATATGGCGGCAATTACAACAGACAGCGCAAGAGCTAGCTTTTTCATGGCGTTCCAACTTCTGGTTAAATTATTATCCTGAGCTTACTAGGGTGACCCGCAAGCGTGGTAAAATATGATTAATGTGATCGGAGTAATATTTTACACGAAAACGTGGGAAAGTAAGTAATTCTTCATAAATTATGGTATTGCGTAGAAAAATTTCGGAGTAAATAGTGACTGAATCTCGTATAGATTTTCGTAGGGCAAAGTTTTTAATCAGTGCACCTGACATTGCACATTTGGATCAATATCTGCCCGGCGATGTTGGAGTTGAGATTGCATTTGCTGGCCGCTCTAATGCTGGAAAGTCTAGTGCACTCAATGCATTAACTGAGCAAAAAAGTTTAGCAAGAACCAGTAAAACACCGGGCCGTACTCAACTAATTAACGTATTTGAGTTAGATGCTCAGCGTCGTTTAGTTGACTTGCCTGGTTATGGCTTTGCGCAAGTCCCACTTGCGTTGAAAAATAAATGGCAGCAAGCATTGGGTGAATATTTGCAAAAACGCGCTTGTTTAAGTGGCGTGGTTGTCTTGATGGATATTCGTCATCCATTAAAAGATCTCGATATGCAGATGATTGAATGGGCAGTTGCTAGTGAAATTCCTGTATTAGCTTTGTTAACGAAATCAGACAAATTAGCCCAAAGTGCTAAGATGAAAACCGTAAATGAAGTGCGTCTCGCACTAAGTGAGTTTGGCGACTGGGTGCAAGTTGAACCCTTCTCATCACTCAAAGGAACCGGTAAGCCTAAAGTGTTGGCAATTCTTAATGAATGGTGTCATCCACAGTGGCTGACTGATGAGTTAGATGCAGCGAATAACGCTGAATAATATCGCCTGTTTTGGTGTACATGGTAGAATTTGACTGTGTATACCTTCTCTTTGTTTTTACTGCAATTTTTTCTCTTTTGTTCAGCCTCGTTCCCATCGGTTCTTCGTTAATTTCAAGCAAAAAAATAGCCGATGATATTATCATCGGCCAAAAATATTAGCTCTTTTGGGGAGAAGCTAAATTCAACAAGACTCAAGCACCATCAAATTAGCTTCAATGGTTCTCAATGAAACTAGCATACAGCCAATTCATTCCTTATTAAAGTAAATACTCTAAAATTTACTTAAAGTCTGAAAAAAGAGCAAAAAAAAGCCTCAGCAAACAAGTTGCTGAGGCGCCAGAATTTGGCTCATCACTATAAGTGAAATAAAGGTCTGAAAGATAGAACATCTTAACCTCTGTACCCTACGCAGAGAATATTACTCTATTTATCTTTAAATGGAAAACAGTTTTTTCAAAAAAGAGGTAATTATGTGCGCTTGATCTCAGGTTGTGAGTGAAAAAGCATCTCAAATTGATCCTAAAATTTCAGTGAAAATGGTTAATTGGCTGATTTAAAGAGAAAACTCGAAATTTATATACAAAAGTGATCAATATTTGAGATTTGATTTTTTACTCTAACCCTGACCTAAGATTTTGGTGTACGCGTGAGAGAACAACCGTTATGGCACTCTTGAGCATATATGGCTGACTTGAATGCAGTTTCAATTCGAGTAAATCACACCCTTTAATATCCATCTGCTGTGGCAGTGTATCGATGAACTCTACTGCCAAATGTATCAGGTAAAGATTGTTTGGCTGTGAGTGAATCATTTTCTGTCAATGAAGTTTGTCTAACTTAACGAGCTAATTTGTATTGTGAAAGGGTTATTTATGCTGAGTGATGAAAAGGACTCTGTATTGATGTGCTTAGAGGCGATTAAGATGGGGGAGAGCTAATCTGAGCTCAAAATATTGAAGTCAGATTAGCTTTATTTGCAGTTAAATCATATTGGTAGTGATCTTCTGGATGTTACTGAGATTAGTGCGCTTCATCCCAGTTATCACCAATGCCCGCTTCGGCAAGCAGTTCAACATCGAGATTAGCTGCTTGCGCCATCAAGGCGCAGATTGTCTTTTTAAGTACCTCTGCCTTATCCGCATCGACTTCAAACACTAATTCATCGTGAACCTGCATGATCATAGTGATTTCGCCTTGGGTTTCTGTTTTGATCCACTGGGCAATATTGATCATGGCCTTTTTGATGATGTCAGCAGCCGTACCTTGCATTGGCGCGTTAATCGCAGCACGTTCAGCACCTTGGCGGCGCATCGCATTACGATCACGGATTTCGGGCAAGTAGAGGCGACGACCAAACAGAGTCGACACATAACCTAAGTCAGCAGCACCCGCGCGCGTTTCTTCCATATAACGTAATACGCCAGGATAACGGGCAAAGTAGGTATCGATATAGGTTTGTGCTTCATGGCGTGGGATATCAAGCTGACGCGCCAAACCAAAGGCTGACATGCCATAAATTAAGCCGAAGTTAACCGCTTTGGCACGGCGGCGTTGTTCTGTGGTTACTTCATCAAAATCGGTACCAAATACTTCTGCAGCAGTGGCTCTATGAATGTCTTTGCCCTCGGCGAAGGCTTTGAGTAAGCCTGCATCTTGGGATAAATGGGCCATGATCCGTAGTTCGATTTGCGAGTAGTCGGCGGCCAAAATTTTACGGCCTGCAGGGGCGATAAAGGCTTGGCGAATACGGCGACCTTCTTCGGTGCGAATCGGAATATTCTGCAGGTTAGGTTCGCTTGACGATAAGCGACCTGTTGCCGCATTAGCTTGATGATAGCTAGTGTGTACGCGACCCGTTTTGGCGTTGACCATCAGTGGCAGTTTATCGGTGTAAGTGCTCTTTAACTTAGATAGACTTCGATGCTCGAGGATCACCTTTGGCAGTGGGAAATCTAAGGCTAATTCGACTAATACTTCTTCCGCGGTCGATGGCGCGCCCTTTGGGGTCTTTTTGGTGATCGGATAACCTAGCTTTTCATAAAACAATACTTGCAGTTGCTTAGGTGAACCAAGATTGAATTTTTCACCGGCAATGTCGTAGGCTTTTTCTTCTAAGGTATCGATTTTACGCGCCAGTTCATCGCTCTGTTGGCCGAGTAACATACTGTCGATTAATACCCCTTGACGTTCAATGTCCGACAACACTTGGATTAGCGGTAATTCGACTTCGGTAAACATGGCGGCAAGTTCAGCTTCTTTCTCGAGTCTTGGCCATAAATGTTGGTGTAAACGGAGTGTGATGTCAGCATCTTCTGCTGCATAAGGTGCAGCCGTTTCTAGCGGGATTTGGTTGAAGGTCAGCTGTTTTGCACCTTTACCGGCGATTTCTTCAAAGCTGATATTCTTATGGCCTAAGTACTTGAGCGCTAAACCATCCATATCATGGCGCGAAGCCACTGAGTTGAAAACATAGGATTCGAGCATAGTGTCGAAAGCGACGCCCTGTAGTTTGATCCCTGCATTGGCTAAGATACTGATGTCGTACTTAAGATTTTGACCGACTTTCTTGATCTTTGGATCCTCAAGCAGCGGACGCAGTTTTTCTAACGCGACCGTTTTATCGATTTGAGTCGGTGCACCAACGTAATCGTGGGTCAAAGGAAGATAAGCGGCTTTTCCTGTCTCAACGGCGAAGGAAATCCCGACTAATTCGGCCACCATGTAATCTAAGCTCGTGGTCTCAGTATCGATTGCCATTAAGTCGGCTTGTTTAAGCTTAGCAATCCAAGTGTCTAATTCGGCTTCGGTGAGAATGCAGTCGTACTGTGTTTCAATCGCTTCGACTGGAGATGAGTCTTCTTGCGTTTCTGTGGATGCCGCATCAATTGAGGTATTTGCCGTCATTTTATTATCTAAGACTTCAGCTAACCAACGTTTAAACTCCATCTCGCCGTAGCATTTGATCAGTTCATCTTTGTCTGCTGGCATGAGAGTGAGTTCGTGCCAATCTTGCTCAAGTTCGACATCGGTTTTGATGGTGGCGAGTTCGTAAGAAAGCTTGAGCATGTCGGCATTTTCAATGATCTTTGCCGCCATGGTTTTAGAACCTCTAAAGCCCAGCTCGGCGACTTTTTCGGGTTCCGCTAATAAGTTACTCACACTGCCGGCTCCCGTGAGCATAGCGAGCGCCGTTTTCTCTCCTACGCCGGGTAAGCCGGGAATGTTGTCGGCCTTGTCGCCCATCAGCGCGAGTAAATCTATGATACGGTCTGGACCGACACCAAATTTGGTGACGACTTCTTCTGGGCCCATTATGGTGTCTGTCATAGTGTTGATGAGCGTAACGTTCTCATCCACTAATTGCGCCATGTCTTTATCGCCTGTGCTGATAAGCACGGCACGGTTTTCTAAGCTGGCTTGGCGGGCAATAGTACCGATCACGTCATCGGCTTCGACGCCGGAAATTGAAATCAGTGGTAAACCTAGTGCGCGAATAATGCGATGCAAGGGTTCGATTTGCGAACGTAGATCATCAGGCATAGGTGGACGCTGTGCTTTGTATTCGCTGTACATGTCATTGCGGAAGGTTTTTCCCTTGGCATCGAACACGACTGCGATATGGCTTGGTTGATAACGGGTCAACAAGCTGCGTAACATATTCACTACGCCATAAACGGCACCCGTTGCTTCGCCCTTTGAGTTTGTCAGGTGAGGAGGCGCATAATAGGCGCGATACAAATAAGAAGATCCATCCACAAGCACAAGTGGGTTTTTAGCGACGGTTGGCATAGGTATTTTTCGTTTATCGATGACTTAGATGGCGCTAAGCATGCCACAGAAGCACTATTTCAGCCATGGCAAAATGACTCCCGGCCTGTGGATAAGTCTGTGAGTGAAAAAGTCAACTGAGAATAATGGCGATGATTACGGCTTAGTGCGATTTTTTTAAGTTGTTGTTTTTTATGTTTATAAAAGATTTGTGTGAGTTCAATACTGTTTCTTAAAAAATCTTCCCAATTTGTGGATTTTTTATTGACTCCGTAAAATACATCTAAGGATTGGCTTAATTTTCGGCACTCGTCAGATTCGACGAATTAAGTTAGCACGATTTTTAATCAGATCAACTAGTTTGTTTATGGTTTGTTAAAACTTAATGACATAAGAAGGATATTTTTAATGAAAAAAGTCGCAGTGTTACTGAGTGGATGTGGTGTTTTCGATGGAACTGAGATACATGAATCGGTTTTAACGCTTTTATGCTTATCCCGATCAGGGGCTCACTACCAGTGTTTTGCACCTGATATCAAACAGATGCATGTGGTAGATCATCTCACTGGTGAGGTTGATGCTGCTGCAAGTCGTAACGTGCTGGTGGAGTCGGCGCGTATCGCCCGTGGCGAAGTCAAAGCGACCACAGAATTAGATATCGCCGAATTTGATGCCTTGATCATTCCCGGTGGCTTTGGTGCGGCGAAAAATCTGTGTAACTTTGCGACGAATGGCAGTGAGTGTGAAGTGGAACCGCTGGTGACTGATTTTATCAATGAGTTCATTCTGGCGAAAAAGCCCGTTGGTTTTATCTGTATTGCTCCTATGATGATCCCGCGTTTATATCCCCAGGGTGTAAAAGGCACTATTGGTAATGATAGCGATACTGTCGCAGCGTTTAATTTGATGGGCGGTGAGCATCAAGTTGCGACAGTACATGAGATAGTCGTGGATGAAGCGAATCGCATTGTCAGCACTCCCGCTTATATGTTGGCTGGTAATATTGCTGAAGCGCATTCAGGCATCGAGAAGCTAGTCGTTAAGTTACTAGAAATGACTGATCAGAGTTAGTTTGAGCGGTTTGTAGAGGAGTGAAGCGAGTCATTGAACCAAGATAAATTTTAGGATTTATCTTGGTTCACCATATTAGATTGAGTTATTAGATTGAGCTCGAGGATTTGCGGCTATCAAATAAACCTTGGGCTAAACCTATGAGTAAGCCGCCAATGTGGGCGCCGTTAGCAACCGAAACCCCGAGAATATCTGTGAATCCCAATGCCAACCATATCATCATAAAGCCCATATATGATGGTGGGAAATCTATTCCAGCTGCGGGTTTACGTATACCCATGATCCAAGTGTAACCCACCACTGCATACACAACGCCGGACAGCCCGCCAAAGTTAGGTCCACCGACATAATATTGGATAACGTTTGGCAGAGTTCCTGCGACAAACAGCAGGATGAGTAATGGTGCAGTACCGATACGGGTTTCGATTTTGCCACCTAAATACCACCACCAGAGCAAATTAAAGATGACGTGCATGGCTGAAAAATGCAGTAGGCTCGGTGTAAAAATACGCCAGAACTGGCTGAACTCTGAATGAGGTACGGCCCCAAAATAGGACAGTGCTTCGTAGGTTTGGTTGGCGAATCCTAAGTTCATCGCCGCAAAAATGATTACGCAAACCGCAAATACGATCAGCGTGACTGGGCCTGCGCCAGTAATAAATTGGGTGAACAACTGCAGCGAAGGGGCACCATAATCGAGTTTGGTTTGGGTATCGCCGTGTTCCCACGAGGCTTGCAGATATTTATTGTCGTATGGGTGAGCAATAAAATGGGCAAACTCTTTGCGTGCTTGCTCCACATCTTTGTCATGGATGACGAGAATGGCGACGCCTTGCTCCAGCGGCTCAATTTGGCAGTCAATGTCTTCCCCTTTGAGGTAATCGACAAATGCCTGCGCGGCTCTACTGTTGGGGAGTCGGCCAATTTCTATCATGCATTCGCCTCATGCCAGGCGCTATAGCCGCCGTCTAGGCTGTAAACGTCATCAAAACCTTGTTCGCATAAATATTGCGCCGCATTTTGGCTGCTCATGCCGTGGTAACAAACCACCACCAGTGGGCTATCCATATCGGCTTGGCTAATAAATTGCGCTAGGTTTTCGTTATTCAGGTTAGTTGCACCTGCAATATGGCCGTTGGTGAAGCTATTGCCATCGCGGATATCGACGATTTGCACTGGCTGTGCTTCGGTCATTTGCAGCAATTGATTAACGCTTAAGTGTTTAAAGGAAGACATAATAAAACCTGACAAAGCTAAGAGATGGAAATCAAGATGGGATAAGTGTGCAACAAGGGGCTGCGAGTGTACAGCCCCTATCTAGGTAATGCTCTGCAGGATTAATCCCAGCTGAGGATCACTTTACCCGATTGGCCCGAGCCCATAGCGTCGAAACCTTGTTGGAAATCATCAATCTTGAAGTGGTGAGTGATGATAGGTGAAATATCTAAGCCTGATTGGATAAGACTGGCCATCTTGTACCAAGTTTCGAACATTTCACGGCCGTAGATGCCTTTGATGACCAAACCTTTGAAGATCACTTTGCTCCAGTCGATGGCCATTTCACCACTTGGTATACCGAGCATAGCGACTTTGCCGCCGTGGTTCATGGTATCTAACATGGCGTGGAAGGCTGAGGGTACGCCAGACATTTCTAATCCAACGTCGAAACCTTCGGTCATGCCCAGTTCTTTCATCACGTCTTTTAGGTTTTCTTTTGACACGTTCACAGCGCGCGTGGCGCCCATTTTACGGGCCAGTTCTAAGCGGTATTCGTTGACGTCGGTGATCACCACATGGCGAGCACCTACGTGACGACATACTGCTGCCGCCATTATGCCGATGGGACCTGCGCCGGTGATCAACACGTCTTCACCGACTAAATCGAAGGATAATGCTGTGTGCACAGCGTTACCAAACGGGTCAAAGATTGAGGCTAAATCATCGCTGATATCATCAGGGATTTTAAAGGCGTTAAAGGCGGGGATAACTAAGTATTCTGCAAATGAACCTTCACGATTGACACCCACGCCAGAGGTGTTACGGCATAAATGGGTGCGGCCTGCGCGGCAGTTACGGCAGTGGCCACAGGTAATATGACCTTCGCCAGACACGCGGTCTCCAATCTTAAAACCACGAACTTCTTGGCCGATATCAACCACTTCACCTACATATTCATGACCAACAACCATAGGGACTGGAATGGTTTTTTGTGACCATTCGTCCCAGTTGTAGATGTGCATGTCGGTGCCACAAATCGCAGTTTTTTTAATTTTGATCAGCAGATCGTTGTGGCCCATCACTGGCTTAGGCGCATCGACTAACCAAATACCTTTTTCGGCTTTTAACTTGCTTAGTGCTTTCATTGTCTTAAGTCCTAAATAATGCCCATTTCTTTGGCAATACGGGTAAAGGCGGTGATCGCTTTGTCGAGTTGCTCACGGGTATGTGCCGCTGACATTTGCGTACGGATACGGGCTTGTCCCTTAGGAACGACTGGGAACGAGAAGCCAATAACATAAATATGTTCTGCTAATAAGCGGTTAGCAAAGTCGCCCGCCAGTTTCGCATCACCAATCATCACAGGGATAATCGCGTGGTCGGCGCCGCCCAAAGTAAAGCCCGCGGCTGACATTTGCTCACGGAAATAACGGCTGTTTTCCCATACGGCTTCGCGCAGGGCTTGGCCTGATTTGAGCATTTCTAACACATGGATAGACGCAGTCACGATTGACGGCGCTAATGAGTTAGAGAACAGGTAAGGACGTGAACGCTGGCGTAACCAGTCGATGACTTCTTTTTTACCCGAAGTGAAACCACCCGATGCGCCGCCTAAGGCTTTGCCTAAGGTGCCAGTGATGATGTCGACTCTGTCCATCACATTGCAATATTCGTGGGTGCCACGGCCGTTTGCGCCGATAAAGCCCACAGCGTGAGAGTCATCGACCATCACTAGTGCGCCGTATTTATCGGCTAAATCACATACGCCTTGCAGGTTAGCAATCACGCCGTCCATCGAGAATACGCCATCGGTGGCGATCAAGATGTTACGGGCGCCTGCTTCTTTCGCGGCGATCAGCTGAGTTTCTAAATCGGCCATGTCGTTGTTGGCATAGCGGAAACGTTTGGCTTTACATAAACGTACGCCGTCGATGATAGAAGCATGGTTTAACGCATCGGAAATGATGGCGTCTTCTGCATCTAACAAGGTTTCGAATAGACCTGCGTTCGCATCAAAACATGAAGAGTAAAGAATGGTGTCTTCAGTGCCGAGGAATTCGCTCAGGCTAGCTTCTAGCTTTTTATGTATGTCTTGGGTACCGCAAATAAAACGTACTGATGCCATACCAAAGCCGTGGCTGTCTAAACCCTGTTGGGCGGCTTTGATTAGCTCGGGGTGATTCGCTAGGCCTAGGTAATTATTCGCGCAAAAGTTAACAACTTCTTGGTGATTAACTTGAATGGCAGTCTGTTGTGGTGAGGCAATAACACGCTCGCTTTTATATAAGCCTTCGGCTTTGATGTCTGCAAGCTGTTGATTAATCTGTGCGTAGAATGAGGTAGAGGCCACCTGATATCTCCTTAGTTAACTTTATTCTGATTTTGGGAGTGGCGGCATTCTAACTCTAAACCTAATCGGCCTACAGCCTTTTTTTCATGCAGGTTCGCAAGATAAACTAGTTTAGGGCTAAAGTGGTTTTTACATTATAAAAACTAATGTGCAACATAAGTTTGCCACTGTTTGACTGAGTATTCTTTTAAGCGTTGTAGAGCGAAAACGGGTTCGCACTCAGTACTATAATTGCTTTGAGTTTAGTTCCGAATGCGAGTTCCCAACATAGGTGTTTGGGATGACGTTATAGAGATTCTTGACTCGCTAGCGCGTGGTAATGTTGCTCTAGGCGAGTAAAAGTCGCAACGGAAGTCGGGGTTGCATAGGCTTTGAAAATCATCAGCACCCTTAAAACGCCTTCATAAAGTGTCGCTTTAGTAATGGTGGACGTGCTGGATTGTGTGAGTTGATAACCAATCCAAAAGCTGACGATCATCTTAATGGTATCCGCCAGTGGCGTGATTTTGTCAGCATCGACAAACAGAAATCCATCTTGTGTGAGTTTATGCAGCACATGGCTTGAACGCGTTAAGACTTGCTGCTGTGCGTGCAAATAGCGTTTTTTTAGTTCTTCATCGCGGGCGAGAATATCCGCAAGATTGGCGTACATAAAACGGAATTGCCACAAGGTATAGAACATCGCATCGAAGTAGCCGATTAACAGTTCTACATCCACTTGCTTATCTTCATAGGGTTGGAAACCCGATTCGAGATGATTCTCATATAGACTGAAAATACAGCGGATAATGTCTTCTTTATTGCGAAAATGGTAATAAAGATTCCCGGGACTCATATTTAAGTGAGCGGCAATGTGATTGGTGGTGATGTTTCTTTCGCCATGCTCGTTGAACAGTTCAAGACTGGCATAGATTATTTTGTCGCGGGTTTTCATAAGTTATCCAAATTGCTAGTGAACGCCACATAATTGATCAAAGAAAGCTAACCAACGACCGCCGAACTGCTGGTAAATTATCCCTAATTTGGTGCATATGCTAACATTGCCGCTATTCATCAGGCAAAACTCATAAGCACGTTTTTAATGAATCGTTTTCTCTATTCCACGATCTTATATTTATTATCCCCTTTGCTAATCGTCTATTTAGCATTTCGTGCTATTAAAAGCCCTGATTACCGCGGTCGTTGGGGGGAACGTTTTGGATTAACCCGACTTAAATCGACGGATGTACTGGTCCATTCTGTGTCTATGGGTGAAACGCTTGCGGCAATCCCATTGATCCGTTTGATTATGCAATCACACCCTGAGCTAAGCATTACGGTTACCACAACCAGCCCAACAGGGTCTGCAGAAGTGCGCAAAGCCTTTGGTGACTCAGTGCAGCATTGTTATTTGCCCTTTGACTTACCTTGGTGTGTGAGGCGTTTCTTGTGCCAAGTCTCGCCTAAGTGGTGTGTGATTATGGAAACTGAGCTGTGGCCTAACTTAGTTGCTGTTGCTGCCAAACGCGGTGTGCGCTTGATGTTAGCGAATGCCCGCCTGTCGGCCAAGTCGGCGGCGCAATATGCTAAGCGCCCTAAACTCAGTCGACCTATGTTGCAACGACTCGATGTTATTGCGGTGCAGACTCAAGTAGAAGCGCAGCGTTTTATCGAGTTAGGTGTATCGCCGGACAGAGTGACAGTATGCGGTAGCTTGAAGTTTGATCTCAGTATTACGCCTGAGCGTTTAGCCAATGCCAAGCTGTTGCGTCAGACTTGGGGGCGTAAAACCTCGCCGATTTGGGTCGCAGGCAGTGTGCATCCTGGAGAATTTGACGCCATGCTCATCGCCCATAGGCAATTATTGGCTCAGTGGCCCGATGCCTTGCTGATTATTGCACCGCGTCATCCTGAGCAGTTTTCTGCCGTTGCTGAGGTTGTTGCCAGTCAAGGTTTTGAATTAATTCGTCGCAGCAGTAATCTTCCTGTGACGGCCACGACTCAAGTGCTGGTCGGCGATACCATGGGTGAACTTCTGACCTTTTATGGCGCGGCGGACCAAGCCTTTGTCGGTGGCACGCTGATCAATAATGGTGGCCATAATCCCTTGGAGCCTGTTGCTATGGGCGTACCTGTTATGGTGGGGCCGAACCATTGGGACTTTGCCCAGATTACGCAGATGTTGGCGGATGCTGGTGGGTTAAGGGTTGTCGCTTCGGCGGATGAACTTGCCGCTAACTTGATTGAGTATTTTGCTAAACCTGAGTTACGCCAGCAGGCGGTGAACGCGGGATTGGCTGTGGTTGAGGCAAATCGCGGTGCCTTGCAACAACAATATCTTCTCGCGCAATCTTTAATAACCGCTTAATTCAACTGGATAATTCGTTTAGTGGTTCAGGCGCTTTGCATCGCCGCTTGATAGCCCTGCATCAGTGATGACCAGTTATCAGCGGTGAAGGCAAGGTTTGGTAGCTTGGCTTGTTCTTTATTGAAGGAACGTAACAGTCTGTCTAGATTTGATTGCTGCCATTGCGGGCTCGGTGTTTTTAACTCGCCGCGGTCGAAATCGATAAGATAAAACCGCTCTGGCGTTAAGGGTTCAGTTTGTGCGGGCTGGAACAAAATATTCTTGGCATTGAGATCGGCGTGGTACACACCGCGCTGGTGGAATTGGGCGATGCAAGCCCCTAATGCCTGCCATTGCTCTGTGCTCATAACCCCTTTGCCGAGTTTAGCGACTAAATCTTCGGCACCTTCGACCCGTTCGATAATGATATCGGCGCGGTAAAATAATCCATCGCGCACTATGTTGGCGGCAATCGGTTTAGGTACAGCAAAATCTTCGCGATACAAAATGTCTAATAAGCGTAACTCTCCCATGGCGCGGGTATTTTCGAGGCCAGTATAAACGTAAGCATCTTTGCTGAATTTCTCCATTAAGCCGCCACGCCAATAATGACGCAATACCCAATGACTGTGCTCAAATGCCACAAACCAAGTGGTGTAGCGGCCTTTGGATGAACCGACGACAGCATTTTTAGCCCGCCAAAAATCCACCGAGAACCACGCGGGATCGATATCTGTTGGCGTATCTTGGCAAACTGCCATGTGACCTTGGGCGGTTTTTATGAGCTGTATCTGAGCATTCATCGGAGATTTGTTGACTTAAGCGTGGCACCTAGGGCCATTCTACATTAAGATCCTTAGCTTGCGCCAAATAACCTTAAGAGCTTTTAGCTTCAATCCCAATGAGTTTAAATCCCAATACCATGAATTCTCTTTGTTTGCTGCGCTTATCCGCTATCGGTGATGTCTGTCATGCCGTGGCAATGGTGCAGGCGATTCAGCGGCAATACCCCGAGCTCAAAATCACATGGGTGATCGGTAAACTCGAATATCAATTGTTGAAGCATTTACCCGGCATTGAGTTTGTTATTTTCGATAAATCTCAAGGATGGCGCAGCTATTTTAATTTGCGTAAGGCCTTAAAAGGCCGACGTTTTGACGTGCTGCTGCATATGCAGGTTGCGCTACGTGCCACTTTGGCTTCATTAGCCATTTCGGCAAAGGTGCGCATAGGTTTTGATCGTGCCCGCGCTAAAGAAGGTCAGTGGCTAGTGACAAATCACAGGGTGGAGCCCTTGGCCAAGCCCCATGTGCTCGAAGGATTTATGGGATTCGCTAAGGCGATTGGCGTTAACGATCTCACTCCTCAATGGCATATTCCTGTGCCAATTGCGGATACTGAATTTGCCCAGACGCAGATTAAAGACAATGAAAAAGTCTTTATCATTTGCGCCGCAGCCAGTAAGGCTGAACGTAACTGGTTACCAGAGCGTTATGCCGCCGTTGCGAGCCATGCGATTGCGAAAGGATTTAGAGTCATGCTTTGCGGTGGCCCAACTCAACTTGAGAAGGATTTAGCAGAGCAAATTTTGCAGGCTTGTCCCTCTAAAATCGATAATTTAGTGGGCAAAACCAGCCTGACGCAATTATTGGCCCTGCTAAAACGTGCAAGCTTAGTGTTAGCACCAGATACAGGCCCTGCGCATATGGCGGTTACCCAAGGTATCCCAGTCATTGGTTTATATGCCCATTCCAATCCTGGGCGCACAGGTCCGTATTTATCGCAGCAATATGTGGTGAGTGCCTATGATAAGGCCATGAGATCGCAACATAGTGGACAAATTAAGTGGGGAACTCGCGCCAAAGGCGAGCATTTGATGGCTTTGATCAGTGTTGAAGCCGTGATTGAGAAGTTTGAGCTGGTGGCGCATGACACTAAAGCTTCAGAATAAATTTATTTGGATTAAAGGTTAATTATGGCTCCTCAAAAAGCCCCTAAGTTCTTGTTTATCCCAGTCTCATCGGCTGAGGGCATAGGTGAGTATATGCGCTCAATGATCATTGCCGATGAGGTGAAGAGAACTTGGCCGAATGCCGAGATAAAGTTTATTTTGAGTCAACAAGCTCCCTATGCGACTCAGTGCCCTTATCCTGCTGAGCTACTCGAAGATACGCCGACTAAACAAGTCAAGGCGGTTAACCAAATCATGTCTGATTTCCTGCCTGATATAGTATTGTTTGACGCATCAGGTCGTAAATCGCAGTTAGTCCATGCCCATAAACTCGGTGCAAAGGTAATCTTTATCAGTCAGCATAAGCGTAAGCGTAGTCGTGGAATGAAAATTGGCCGCGCTTTAGTGACGGATTGTCATTGGGTCGTGCAACCAGAATTTGTGATTGGCCCTATTAGTTGGTTAGATCGCCTTAAGCTGAAGCTAATTAATAGACCTGAGCCTTTGAATATTGGTCCTGTCTTTACCCAGCCAGATACAATTACCCAATCAGCATTATTAGCGCAATATCAGCTAACGCAAAATGAGTTTGTATTATTCAATGCGGGTTCTGGTGGTCACAGGGTGAATGGTGAACTAGCCGCTGATATTTTTGCTAAGGCTGCCAGTGAAAGTTATAAAGCATCTGGTATTTTAAGTGTCATGGTTTTCGGCCCGAATTACCCCAATCTTCTGCCTGAGCTTGAGGGGGTAGTTGTTATTCCTCAATTGAATAATCAGCAATTTATTAATATGCTGGCTGCGGCTAAGGCTGCCGTATTGAGCGGTGGGGATACTTTATTACAAGCGATAGCGCTGCACAAACCGACATTAGCAGTTCCCGTATCGAAGGATCAGCCGCCACGAATTGAAAAGTGCGTATCAGAAAAGTACGTAATAAGTTGTGAAACTAAATCAGAAGCCATAGGACATAAGATTGCCTTGCTCTTAGATCCTACATTAGCCAATCAGCTAATAACATCATTAGCAAGAGGCGAGCAGCTTAACGGACTTGATGTGGCGATGAAGGAGCTGGCATTTTTATTAGATCTTGGCTGATTTTTTATGATGAGTCATTTTTAGCCTATTAATCTTACCTGGCTAGTTTGCAATATTTCTGCATTATTTATTGAGAGAATACATATGTCTAAACTGATCCCTGTGACTCAACCATTCTTGCCCGAACTGAATGAATTTACCCCATATCTTGAAGAAATATGGCGTAATCGTTGGTTAACAAATAATGGCCCATTCCATCAGAGACTCGAAAAAGAACTGGGTGAGTATCTTGGGGTACAGCATGTCTCATTATTTAATAATGCTACGATCGCGCTAATCACGTCTTTGCAGGCATTAAAGATATCTGGAGAAGTGATTACAACGCCATATTCTTTTGTTGCTACGAGTCACTCTATTTTATGGAATGGACTCGTGCCAGTTTTTGTAGATATAGATCCCAATACGTTCAATATAGACCCTAAAAAAATTGAGGCTGCAATCACACCTAAGACATCGGCTATTATGCCTGTCCATTGTTACTCCAATCCTTGTGATGTTGAGGCGATCGAGGTTATTGCAGATAAACATGGACTTAAGGTCATTTATGATGCTGCCCATGCATTTGGTGTTAATTACAAAGGTCAGAGTTTACTTAACTATGGTGATTTATCGATTTTAAGCTTTCATGCCACGAAAGTGTTTAATACTTTTGAAGGTGGAGCTGTGATTAGTCCTGATGCAGAGACCAAATTGCAAATCGATAGGTTGAAAAATTTTGGTATTGAGGATGAGTTAACGGTTACTGCGGTAGGCATAAATGGAAAAATGAGTGAGATCAATGCCGCCTTTGGTTTGGTACAGTTGAAACATATTACCCAAGCGATAGAGCAACGAAAAGTTATCGACCATCACTATAGAGAGAAGCTTGCTGACGTCGAAGGGATTCGTGTGCCTGAATTATCTAAAGATAGTAACAGTAACTATTCTTATTTTCCTGTGTTGGTTGAATCATCTTATCGTCTGAGTCGAGATGAGCTTTATGAAAAACTAAAGAAAAACAATATATTATCTCGCCGCTATTTTTACCCATTAATCAGTAATATGTCTATGTATAAAGGCTTAGAGTCTGCTTCAGTCGATCATCTTCCCTATGCGAATGAGACGTCAAATAAAGTCTTGTGCATTCCTATTTTTAATGAGATGGAAATGGATGATGTTAATTTAATTATTGACTTGATAAGGAGTATCTAATGGCCTATTTGAGCCGCGATGAATTAGAAAAGATGGGTATCGCTTCAGTTGGAGAGGCAGTTTTTATTTCAGATAAAGCATCTATCTACGGTGCTGAGAGAATTACTCTTGGTAATAATATTCGCATTGATGATTTTTGTGTGTTATCCGCTGGTGCTGGCGGAATCGTCATTGGCGATTATGTCCACATAGCCGTTTTTTCCTTATTGATTGGCGCTGGGAAAATTGTGTTATCTGATTACAGTACATTATCATCTCGTGTCAGCGTATATTCTAGTAGTGATGATTACTCTGGTGAGTATATGACAAACCCCACAGTGCCAGCAGAATTTACAAATGTAAATCATGGTGATGTATTAATTGGAAGGCATGTTGTTATAGGCAGTGGTAGTGTGATCTTACCTGAGTCCATCATTCATGATGGTGTTGCTGTTGGGGCATTATCTTTGGTTAATAACATATGCCATGAATTTGGCATATACGCTGGCGTGCCAGCAAAGAGAATTAAAGAACGGCAGCGGAAGTTACTTAATGTTGCAGATATTGCAAATCTTAAGTAGGTTTTACTTTACGTAAAGATATGCCTAGTATTTATGCTGAATAAATGCCAAGCATATCCCCTGTGGCTATAGCCGTCAGGATAAATTAAAAAATGTTTTTGATTCCAGCATAAAATCAGTCACAGATTGAGCATATTGCTTATCTAGCTTTTCAAAGTGCAGTCTTTTTAGATACCTGGTCGAATTGGCGAACTCTAAGTCTTCCAATCCATAGGCTATGCCATACCGATTCTCAATGTTGGGATACCATTGTTCCTTTGTGATCCCTTCCTCTGGTACTACAATTGACTCGCAGCCGCATAAGCTCGCAAATGATGAATAGGCTGAGTATGCGTCATATGAAATAAATTGTTTCACCCTTTTGAATATGTTAGCAATTTCTTCATGTGATAAACCATCAATAAGAATTGCATCTTTTGGGTGGTATGTCTTAGGCTTTATTTTATCTTTTCGGATTGAATATGCGACACCGACTCTAGGCTCTTGCGTATTTTTTTCATTGTATATTTCATAGGGAATATGCAATATATTGAGAATGTTATTCGATAATGTCGAGCCATGGAAATGAAAGTCATTGACTAGACCATGGTCAAATTTGAAATAAAGTTCATTAGCACCATAGAAAACCTCTCCGGTAAAAAAACCCGGCTGATTTAGTAACCACCGAATGATGTTCTTTGCTTTTAAAGGATTACCAAAAACGAGTTCAGGGTAAATAACAATATCATTATCAGTGACTTCACCTTTATATATCGGCGTGTTGAATTCAGGGTTGGTTCTATATTTTCTAAATAACCCATCAATAGACTTATTAATAAGTTTTTTTAGTCCAGAGAGATCTTTTTTGCTGATTTTATATTGTTGAAAAAGAGGGGATATCACAGCATTACCACCGAGCTCATTAATGAGATGGCACAGTTTGTGTAAAACAATGACGCCTCCAGAGGTTCGGTTATATGAAGGTGCAAAAATGATGTATCTCGTTTGCATTATCTAACCTATTATGTTGTTTAAGTGCATTTTATCTTAAGTTGTTGATTTTGATAGCGAGGCTAAGTATTTTAACATTGCTTAGAAAGTATTGTAACTGCTTGTGTAGGCTTGTTGGTATCTCAATGCATTCATCCGATTGTTTAGGAAAAGTCATAACAATATTTTGGGTAGGCTGTGGCTTTGTGCCTACCGTCATGCTGTTACTTTGGTTGATCGTGTACCTTTACTGAGTGGTTTGATATCATAAACCTCATAATTTTTGTGATAATTTTTTGAGGTTGGAATGAAGATCTTAGTAACGGGTGGTGCAGGGTTTATTGGTTCAGCATTGATCCGGTATATCTTAAGTAACACCGAAGACTCGATCGTGAATCTCGATAAATTGACCTATGCGGGTAACTTAGAATCTCTGGCTGTCGTTGAATCGAATCCAAGCTATCAATTTGAAAAAGTTGATATTTGTGACAGAGCCGAGTTAGACCGTGTATTTTCTGCTCATCAACCTGATGTTGTTATGCATCTTGCTGCTGAAAGTCATGTCGATCGTTCGATCGATGGTCCAGCCGCTTTTATTGAAACCAATATTATAGGCACGTATCAGTTGCTGGAAGCGGCTCGTCATTATTGGCGTGGACTCGATGCCGAGCGACAGTCACAGTTTAGATTTCACCATATTTCAACCGATGAAGTGTACGGTGATCTCCTCAATATGACGGATCTTTTCACTGAAAAAACTTCCTATGCCCCTAGTAGTCCGTATTCTGCCTCTAAGGCCTCCAGTGATCATTTAGTACGTGCTTGGCAACGCACCTATGGCTTGCCTGCTATCATCACGAATTGCTCGAATAACTATGGACCCTTCCATTTCCCCGAGAAGCTTATTCCCTTGATGATCTTGAATGCTTTGGAAGGTAAGGCTTTACCCGTCTATGGTAATGGCCAACAGATCCGTGACTGGTTATATGTGGAAGATCACGCCCGCGCACTTTATCGAGTTGTGACTCAGGGCGTTATTGGTGAGACTTATAATATCGGTGGGCATAACGAACAGAAAAATATCGATGTTGTAATGACTATTTGTGAGTTATTGGAAGAGTTGGCGCCGACAAAACCTAACGGTGTAAATCGTTATAGTGATCTCATTACCTATGTTGATGATAGGCCTGGGCATGATCTGCGTTATGCTATTGACGCATCTAAGATTGCGGCTGAATTAGGCTGGCATCCTGAAGAGACCTTCCATTCAGGTATTCGTAAAACTGTTGAATGGTATCTCACCAATCAATCTTGGTGCCAGCATGTACACGATGGCTCATATCAACGTGAGCGTTTAGGCATTTAATCATTTCACTCAATAACTTCAATAAGATCTTAGGTTTTCGGTCATTTTTGTTTTGACTGGGAAACTAGGATCTAAAATCTTAGGATATTCAATGAAAGGTATTATTCTCGCGGGTGGTTCTGGTAGCCGTTTATATCCTATCACTCGAGGTGTCTCCAAACAGCTGTTGCCTGTTTATGATAAGCCAATGATTTATTATCCATTATCGACACTTATGCTGGCAGGAATACGTGATGTGTTAGTGATCACTACACCGGAAGATAATGCGAGTTTCCAGCGATTATTGGGTGATGGCCGTGACTTTGGTATTCACATTTCCTACGCGATTCAAGCGAGTCCCGATGGCTTAGCGCAAGCATTTATTATTGCAGAAGATTTTATTGGTAGTGACAGTGTTTGTTTAGTACTCGGCGACAATATTTTTTATGGCCAATCTTTTAGTAAAACCTTAAAACAGGTCGCTAGCCGACCTACGGGGGCGACGGTATTTGGATATTACGTCCGAGATCCCGAGCGTTTCGGAGTCGTGGAGTTTGATCAAGATTACCGCGCTATCAGTATCGAAGAAAAACCGCTCACACCGAAATCGAATTGGGCTGTGACTGGTTTGTACTTTTATGATAATTCGGTCATAGATATCGCTAAAAGCATCAAGCCATCTGCCCGTGGTGAGCTTGAAATTACTGAGGTGAATCAAATTTACCTTAATGCCAGCAGCTTAAATGTTGAAATTCTTGGGCGTGGCTTTGCCTGGTTAGACACTGGTACGCATGAGAGTCTGCATCAGGCCTCTTCCTTTGTGCAGACAATTGAAAACGTACAAGGTCTAAAAGTGGCATGCTTAGAAGAAATTGCATGGCGAAATGGCTGGTTGAGTGATGCTGAATTGATTGCTCTGGCTCAACCTATGTTAAAAAATGATTATGGTCGCTATTTAGTCTCACTTATGGATAAGCGATAGTCCTATGACTTTTCATTCAGTTCGATTCATTGTGGGTAGATAAGCCGATGAAGATACTCGTCACAGGTGCAAAAGGACAAGTCGGTAGTCAATTGGTTGAGAAACTGAGCGGCGGCATTAATACCCACGTGGAATTATTGGCAGTGGATCGACACTTGCTGGATATTACCGATGAGTTGGCCGTAAATGCTTGCATTGAACGTTTTTGCCCTGATGTCGTGATCAATGCCGCAGCTTATACTGCAGTGGATAGAGCGGAGCAAGATGAGCTTAATGCAAAGCGTGTAAACCACTTGGGGCCTCTTTATTTAGCTGTTGCGGCCAATAAGATTAAAGCCACTATGATCCATGTTTCTACCGATTATGTGTTTTCTGGTGATGCAAAGGTTCCTTATATTGAGTCAGATACAGTCGATCCTCGAAGTGTTTACGGTGAAACTAAGCTAGCGGGTGAACAAGCTGTTATTGACGCAAATCCTCAGCATTTTGTCTTGAGAACCTCATGGGTATTTGGCGAGACTGGGCCTAATTTTGTCAAAACGATGTTGCGTGTTGGCCGTGAACGGTCGGATATTCGTGTTGTCTGTGATCAGTTGGGGAGCCCCACCTATGCGGGTGATATTGCCGACACGCTGATCGCTATGGCAAAACGCTCAATGAAGCCTGAATGTCCTTGGGGTATCTATCATTTTAGTGGTTTACCCTATGTTTCTTGGCATGAATTTGCACAGTATATTTTTGACGAGGCCTATGCCCAACGGTGCCTAAATACGCATATTAAAGTTAAGCCTATTACTACATCTGAGTACCCCACTGCCGCTAAAAGACCCTTAAATTCACGATTGAATTGTACAAAAATTGCTGCAAATTTAGGTGTTTATGCGAGTGATTGGCGATTGGCGTTTAAAGACATTAAGACCTATTTATAGTAGTAAGACCATGAATATTATAGAAACTAACATTGTAGATGTGAAAATTATCGAGCCTCAAGTTTTCGGTGATGAACGTGGCTTTTTTATGGAGACCTGGAACCAGAAAGATTTCCAACAAAAGGTCGCCTACTGCCTATTTGTGCAGGATAATCATTCGAAGTCTTGTAAAGGGATACTGCGCGGTTTGCACTATCAGACTGAGCAAACTCAAGGCAAACTTGTACGAGTTACCTCGGGTGAAGTCTTCGATGTGGCAGTTGATTTACGTAAAAATTCCCCGACTTTTGGCCACTGGGTTGGTGTTTACTTATCCGCAGAAAATAAAAGACAGTTGTGGATTCCTGCAGGCTTTGCCCATGGTTTTTATGTCACGAGTGATGAAGCTGAATTTGTGTATAAATGTACCGATTACTACCATCCAGCCTCTGAACAGAGTATTGCCTGGGATGATCCCGAGTTAGCAATAGCTTGGCCGATAACTGCCCCTCCCATATTGTCTGCTAAAGATAAGATGGGTACGGCATTTGCCGATGCTTTTACATTTTAGTTCGTCGAGGTTTACTGTAAATGTATGATCGAAAACGCCAAGCGATAGTAATTCTTGTGAGTTATTATCCGCATTACAAGGAAAACGCACTTAAGTACAGTGCCGATATCCTGTCAAAAATTTCTGACGAAGTTAAAATCTGTGTTGTATACAATACGGCTGAGGCGCGTTCACAAACCACTCAATATGATCACTTTATTGATTTTGAGCTTGAAGGCAGTAATAAAGGTTGGGAGTTTTCTGCTTGGGACGAAGGGCTTGCCCATGTTCGACAGCAGATTAATATAGCAGATGATGATGTACTGATTTTTGCTAATGATACTTTTTGCCACCATTGGCCGTTTTCATCCCTTAATGTGAAATTTATTAGTCAGGCTATTAATCGCGCTAGCTTTGGTGAGGTAGTGGGCGATATAAAGCATTTTAAACAGACCATTCAGTTAAACCAGGTGACGGGTGATGCGTGGATGGCGTCTTATTTATTGGCAGTACATATGAAGGATATCGGGCTATTACTACCGTTCGATAAGATTGGTTGCGATGATGATTTTAAAGCGTCGATTCTAGTCAATCATGGCAAGATTGAGTTTGCCCGTAGCTGTGTTGAAATACAAAACCATTTGTCGACTTATATGTTTCCTACCAAACAAGGTAAAGGCTGGTATAACGCGAGTTGTAAAAATCCAGAGCTGATAAAGCTTAAGGTGATCGCTATTCTCAATGAGATACTATTGTCTATAACTTGTGTTCAGCGTGGCGGTAAGTTAGTTTCATTTCATCCGCAGAAGTGGATGCGATCCTTAAATCGTTTTCGGCGGAAGTGGATGGCATTTAAGCGTAAATTAAGTTAGCAGCGTGTTTTAGGGTATCTTCTTGGGTGCCTTTAATGAATATATGATAGCGGTGGGATGTACTTTTACTATGCACACAAGAGCAATTTACCCAGGAACTTTCGATCCTATCACCAATGGTCATGCCGACTTGATTGAGCGTGCGGCTAAACTGTTTAAACATGTGGTGATTGGCATTGCGGCTAATCCTTCCAAGCAGCCTAGATTCACCCTTGAAGAGCGAGTTGAATTGGTCAATCGAGTAACTGCTCATTTGGATAATGTCGAGGTGGTGGGGTTTTCGGGGTTGCTAGTGGATTTTGCCAAGGAGCAAAAGGCCAGTGTACTTGTGCGTGGGTTACGCGCGGTATCCGACTTTGAATATGAATTCCAATTAGCAAATATGAATCGCAGATTGAGCCCTGATCTGGAAAGCGTATTTTTAACGCCCGCTGAGGAGAATTCTTTTATATCTTCCACCTTAGTAAAGGAAGTCGCCCTGCATGGTGGCGATGTGAGCCAGTTTGTTCACCCTGAAGTAACGGCTGCATTGGTGGCAAAGCTTAAGTTGGTTAAACCTTAGATTTTACCTGCGAACTAGATAGTTTTTACGTAGGAGTTTTGTGTTAACTTTGAGGCATTGTTGCCTTGTGATGATACTTAAAAGGATGTTATGAAGGCTTTTTTTTCCCCCACGATCCTTGCTACTAGCATTGCCTCTGGCCTATTTTTTTCTTCAATGCTTGCTGCTGCACCTTGGGTCGATGCCTCTGATATATATCTTAGAGCTGACATTCAAGCACTTGCTGATGCGGGTGTGATCACTGTGCCTGTGAATACTTATCCATTGATGTGGTCTGGCATTGGTGGTGATTTAGCGAAAATTGAGCCTGAGCTGCTTTCTCCTTCTTTAGTACAAGCCTTTGCACGGGTTAATTTTTATTATCAAAATGCTGTCGATAATCGTGGTAATGCACGGATAAAAGTATCGGCAGCATCTGATCCTGCTCGCTTTCAACATTATGGTTCTGACTATCGCGAGAAAGGTGAAGTGCTGGGCTCCTACGAGTATTTAGGATCGCGTGTTGCTTATAAGGCGACTGTGGCAGAAACCTATGATCCGCAAGATAATAAAAATTTCCGCCTTGATGAGTCTTATTTTGCCATCATTTTTGGCAATTGGATCGCAACCTTAGGCGCGGTTGAGCAGTGGTGGGGACCGGGGTTTGACTCGGCTCTACATCGTTCTAATAATGCCCGCCCTATGTCATCGTTAACCTTGAGCCGTAACAATGCCACGGCTTTTGAAACACCTTGGTTATCTTGGATTGGCCCTTGGACCTTTAAAACCGGATTTAGCTTAACTGAAGTGGATCGTGCTGTGCCTAAGACGGCTGAGTGGGATATGCGCTTAAGTGCAAGACCGATTAAACAGTTAGAAGTGGGATTGTCTTGGTCGACCTTATTTTGTGGTGAGGGCCAAGATTGTAACTTTGACTCTTGGTGGGATTCGGTTGCGAGTAATGCTGTTTGTATCGATGGTACAAATGATTGTGCGCCCAATGAGCGCCGCGATGCAGGTCATAGAACTCAAAGTATTGATATGCGTTATGCCGATACTTTGCAGGATATCCCCGTTGGATTATATCTCGAACATAGTTGTGAAAATGGTAGTGACTGCGGCTCACTTTGGGGTATTGATACCCATTTTGGCACATCGGGTAAGCAGTTTAAGTTGTTCATGGAATATTCGGACACCTATGTAAAATGCGATGGTGATAGTGCCAATTGTTTCTATGAGGATCCTGTCTATCTGAGTGGTGCTCGCTACTATGGTCGTGCTTTGGGTTCTACCTATGATAGCGATGCACAAGTGTTCGTGGTTGGATTAGTTGGCCAGTTTAATAACAGCCGTGGTTTTACCTCGTTGCTGCGTTATGCGAAGCTGAATAAAGATGGCTCCAATGTGGCAAACACTTGGGCGCCACAACCGCCAAAAGAAGATTTATTGATGCTGGAGCTTTCTTACCGTATGCCTGTGTGGAAAGGCATGTGGAGCTTAGGTGGAACAGTATCGAGATCGGAGTTTGAAGTTCAAGAAAATGATACCAATGCCACGCTATTTAGCAGTTTTGAGTATCGTTTTTGACAGATATAATTGATTAAATAACGAAAAATGCCAAGCACTTGCTTGGCATTTTGGCTTATAAATAACGCAATGTTAGCGTGTTTGGCAAATGCCACAAAATACTGTGGTGCGCTGGCCTAAACGGATCTCACTCAGTAGGTTACCGCAGCTTGTGCAGGTTTCACCGCCGCGACCATAGACATGCAGTTTTTGGGCGAAGTAGCCGGGCTTGCCATCGGCATTGGTGAAGTCTTTCAGCGTGGTGCCACCCTGTTTAATGGCGTGGGCTAAGATTTGCTTCACTTCGGCAACTAAAACGGTCAAACGCTCGATATCGATTTTACCTGCCTCGGCCTCTGGATGAATACCTGCGGCAAACAGGGCTTCATTGGCGTAAATATTGCCTACACCCACTACGATATGATTATCCATCAGGCAGAGTTTGATCGCTTTTTTCTTGCCTGTTAAAGCTGCTGCTAATTGTTTGACATTAAAAGCATTAGTCAGTGGCTCTGGCCCCAGTTTGGCAAGTAATGGATGCGCTTCTTCTGGGAGTTCACACCATAGCCAAGCACCGAATCGTCTCGGATCGTTAAAACGTAAAATGCGGCCGTTGGCGAGCACTAAGTCGATATGGTCATGCTTTTCCACTGGCGTGTCGTGGGGCAAAATCCGTAAACTCCCTGACATACCCAAATGCACTATGCTGGTGCCCGCGTCAGTGTCGATTAATAGATACTTAGCACGGCGTCGCACTTGGCGTATAACTTGACCGATAATCTGTTTGGCTATGTCAGGCACAGGCCAGCGCAACGAGCCATTGCGGATCACAAGATCTATTACGGTTTGCTCGACAAGGTAGGGGGCAATACCCTGACGGGTGACTTCAACTTCTGGTAATTCCGGCATGGATTCTTTCTTATCTTAAGTAAAATGGGGTGACATTAAGTTGCGGGTTTCGCATCGAGGATCGGTTGCAGTTTAGCTCTTAAACTCGGTGGTACTAAATACCAATTACCTGCGGGAGACTTTAAGGCGCCTTCATTGGGAAAATAGATCCACAGTTGAGCATCGCGGATATCTGCAATCTGGATGACTAACTCTTGCGGATTATCTGTGGTTTCTGGCGCGGCGGTTAAGGGGGATACCCGTATGGTTTGCCACGCCTTTGCCCATTCATCACAGTTGAGGACTTTAGTGTCGCACTCCCATTGTGATGCTTGCTTGTGCAGCCATAACCCGTCGAGTTGCAGCTGTGAAAGCGGCGCATTATCGTCAAATAGTCGCTGAGCATCACTCGGAACATTATTGGTTTTGTTATCCATAAAAGTCAGCACGGCGACCATAAAGGCGCAGGCGACTATGATGATGTTATTCCATTGCTTACGAGTTAATGCCATAGAAATGTGTAACGCTAAGTATGGGGTGATGCTTCGAGTTTATCACGGCCAAATTGAGATGCTAGCCCTTAAGCGATGGAGTGGTGATGCTTAACCGCCAGTGGCATTCATAAAGCGTAGGATTTGTACCTGATTATTGCCAAAGTCGTGCTGCTTAGGCTTGAGATTAATTCCCGCGAGAATAGCGACTTTTAATCTTTCAATATCAGCCGGAAATTCCCGGACTATGCTTTTGAGATCAACGGCATGTTCATTGCCTAAACACAGCAGTAATTGGCCTTCGACTGTGACGCGCACGCGATTACATTCGTGGCAGAAGTTGTGGCTGTGGGGCGAGATAAAGCCGATATGGATTGGGCTGTCGGCCATAGTGTAATAACGTGCTGGGCCACCGGTACGTTTGTTGGAAAGCTGTAGCGGATAGTGACTATTGATGATGGCTTTTACTTCATCGCTGCTGCAATGACGGGCGCGTTTCCGCTCATCCATTTCGCCAAGTGGCATTTCTTCGATAAAGGCGATGTCTAAGTTACGGTCACGGCAGAAATCAACTAAATCAATAACTTCATTATCATTTTGCTGTTTTAAAATCACCGCATTAATCTTGATACGTTCAAATCCCGCCGCAATAGCCGCATCAATACCATCTATGACTCTGTCTAATTTGCCGTTACGCGTTAGCTGAGTAAACAGTGTGGGGTTTAAGGTATCTAGGCTGATATTGAGGCGCTTTAATCCTGCATCAAACATGGGTTTAGCGAATTTTGTCAGCCTTGAACCATTAGTGGTCATGGATAAATCCGTCAGCCCAGGCAGCTTACCAAGCAGACCCACTAGCTGGTCGCAATCGGTGCGAACTAAGGGCTCACCGCCGGTCAGGCGAATTTTAGTCACACCAAGCTCGGTAAAGGCTTGGGCAATCCAAGCTAATTCTTCGAGGTGGAGTACGTGGTCCTTTGGCAGAAAACAGGGATCTTCCGTCATGCAATAAACACAGCGAAAGTCGCAGCGGTCGGTGACCGAGAGCCGTAAATATTCGACCTTACGGCCAAAGGAATCCACAATTAGACTCATAAAAACTCACTGGATCCTAAAGCAGATCCGCAAAGGGTTGAATAAATACAGTTTCACCTGCATTCACGGCTTCTGCATCATCCCCTATGATGATGAGGCAATTCCCTTTGACCATTGAACTTAACATCCCAGAACCTTGGTTGCCCGTGCTACTCACGTGCAGACGTCCATCTTTACCAAGCTGATAAATCCCGCGAATAAATTCGGTGCGGCCTTGACGGCTTCGTAGAGTTTCATCACTTATTGCAGGGAATAGCTGCGCTTGCCAGTTCACTTCACCTGCTAATTTTCGTAAAGCGGGCTGCACAAATTGCAGGAAAGACACCATGACTGCGACTGGGTTGCCAGGTAGCCCGAAGAATAAGCTGTCATTCACTTTACCAAAGGCGAGTGGCCGACCCGGACGCATGCTAATCCGCCAGAAATCAATTTTGCCGAGGCGTGCAAGCACGGTTTTGATGTAGTCCGCATCGCCGACAGACACACCACCAGAGCTAATGACGACATCGGCAAGGTTGGCGGCTTTAGCGAGAGTTGCTTCAAGGGCGGCTTCGGAATCTTCGATAATGCCTAAATCGATAACGTCACAACCGAGACGTTTTGCCATCGCTTTGATGGTAAAGCGGTTTGAGTCATAAATGCAGTTAGCTTTGAGTACTTCGCCAGGCTGGCTCACTTCATCGCCGGTGGAGAATACTGCAACAGTTGGGCGGCGATATACACTCACGTGATTGAGCCCGAGTGAGGCTAGTAAACCTTGTTCTGCGGCGCTTAGGCGAGTGGCTTTTGCAAGTGCGACTTGGCCTTGAGCAATATCTTCTCCAGCGAGGCGAACGTGTTGGCCAGAAAGAATGCGGCCTTCAAAGCTGACAATGCCATCGACTTCCTTGGCAAGCTCTCGGGGCTGCACTGTATCGGCACCCGCGGGCACTGTTGCGCCCGTCATGATACGCACGGTTTCGCCGACCATAAGCGTGCCCGAATATTGATGACCGGCAAGAACCTCTCCCACCAATTTTAAGGTGGCAGGCATTGGGTCTTGATAGACAAAGGCGTAGCCATCCATTGCCGAATTGGTTTGTTGTGGCACGTCGACGGGAGAAATGCTGTCGCTGGCCAGTACGCGGTTATCTAAGGCGTCTAAGTCAATCTCTTCGACTTCAGCCACGGGTGATACATGGGATAAAATCTGCGCTAAACCTTGGCTGACGCTGAGGTTTTTATTGTCGCCTATGGCGCAGGCATCCACTGCCGAAATGGGGTATTGGAGTGGCGCTTCCCAGTTTTGGGTGTACTCCATCACAAAATCGGCAATCTGGCTGACATTGTTGAGATCGAGTCGGCGCAGCTCATTTGGAATTGCGTCGTTTGGCAACTGAGTGTCATCGCAACAGGCGATGGCGAGGATATTCTCATCTTGGGTGTAGATAAAAGGTTTGCCGTGGGCGGCGCGGTGCAATTCAATTTTAGGTAATGCGAGCTTTTTAAAGCCCTCGACTAGGACGATATCGACTTTGTCGGCTTCGATTTGCTTGAGTAAATGGACTAACTCAGGATCGCCATCGCGCGCGTCTTCTGTCATCAGCGCCCAGCGTACATGGGAAGCGACCAGTATTTGTCGTGCGCCCGCTTTACGCATTTCGTAACTGTCTTTGCCGGGAATATCTACGTCGAAATTATGGTGGGCATGTTTGATTACGGCTAAGCGCAGGCCACGTTGATTTAATTCGGGGATCAATTGCTTGAGTAAGGTGGTTTTCCCCGTGCCACTGTAGGCACAAAATCCGAGAACGGGAATAGCGAGCGGATTGACGAAGGGGTTACTCATTTGCACCTCTAATTTGGGTTATTGGAGCCTTTTTAGCTATTGGGTGATTTCTATCGCTAGTCGTTGTTTTTGTTCTGGCGTATTCACATTCACAAAAGCATTGGGCTGGTCGGCGAATGACGCTACGACGAAGTGATGTTTGATATACCAAAAGTCCACTTTACGCTCACCCGCCTCAAGAAACGCTTTCATCGAGTCACGTAAGCTAGGTTTTAAGAGTAAAACAACGGGTTGTTCATACTCACCGTCACTGGCGACAGCAATCTCGGCTTTTTCTGCTTCAATCGCTGCCAACATACGCGGAACAAGGTCAAGAGGCAGGAGTGGACAGTCGCAGGGTACTACCAATAAGTAGTCTGCATCTGTTTGGCCCATAGCTGTGATCATACCCGCTAAAGGTCCGAGGAAACCACTATGCTCGTCACTTATTACCTTAAAACCGAACTCAGCATAACGTGTTTGGTTACGATTTGCGTTGATCAGGATCTCCTTAACCTGAGGTTTTATTCTATCTATTGTGTGCTTAATCATGGCTTCGCCGTTTAATTCGACGAGACCTTTATCGTCGCCACCCATGCGACGGGCCATACCACCGGCGAGAATAACGGCATCAATTTGCGATGACATACAAAGGCTCCTGTGCTGGCAAAGATTCAGGCTGTTGATAAGAGGTCATCACGCGCTCACCTTCTATGTGCCACTGTTGTTCGCAGATGGCGGTTAGCGCGCAATTCTGATGGCTACTCAGTAACATTCCTGTGCCTTCGTGTTTGAGTTGTTGGATCATTTTTAATACTAGCTCTTGGGAATCCTTGTCCATATTGGAGGTGGGTTCATCGAGCATTAATAGTTTAGGTTGTAGGATCCAAGCGCGCGCAATCGCGAGGCGCTGTCTTTCGCCGCCAGAGAGATTACTGGCCCTTGCCTGCAGCAGCGACCCTAGCTGCGCCATCTCAATTGCTTGAGTAATCCGCTGTTTCGCCTTGGCTTTTGTTTCTGAGCTGAAATTCAGCCCATAGGTGAGATTATATTCTACTGTGCCGTCGAACAAATAAGGATGTTGGTGCAGATAAACGGCCTTACCTAACAATGGATTGCGTCGCCACCAAGCATTTTTGGCAAAACCGACAGCCTCAATATGGCCTTTGGTTGGTGGCATTAAGCCCGCCAGAATTTTCATCAAGGTTGATTTGCCTGTGCCATTGTCGCCTTGCAGATAAATCACATCTCCTTGGCAGAGCGATAATACGTCGGCTTTGAATAACAGGCGCGCGCCAAAGGACATTTCTACGTCACGGGCGATCAGTTTGACCTTAGTCATTGCTTAATGGCTCCTTGGCATGGCTTTGCCGCGTAAACTACCTAAGGCAAAGTTGAGGATCAAGGCCAAGATTAGCAGCACTAGCCCGAGGGCGATAGCTTGGGCGAAGTCACCTTTGCTGGTTTCAAGTGCGATTGCGGTAGGAATATTACGGGTCACGTTTAAAATATTGCCGCCGACCATCATAGAGCAGCCAACTTCGGTCAGAATGCGACTAAACGCTGCGACAATCGCCAGCAGTAAGGGCATGCGCAGTTCTCGGCATACTGTCCACACTGCACGGCACCAAGAGGCACCTAAGGTGCGTGAGGTTTCCCAAGCTCTGCGATCAACGCTAGTGAATGCGGCTTGGCTCATTGCAATTAGCACGGGGGCACAGATGAACATTTGCCCGAGAATCATGCCTTCTTGGGTAAATAACCATTTTAGATCGCCCATAGGACCGTTGCGCGTTAACAGTAAATACACGAGTAGACCGATAACCACTGTAGGGATTGATTGCAGAGTTTGAACTAAGTTAGTGACTATCCATTTGCCGCGAAATGGCGCAAACGCCAACACAAAGCCGAGCACCATGGAAGGAACCAGCGTGATCAGCAGTGCCGCGAAAGAAACCGAAAACGAGATCGAAATGATGGACCAAACGTCAGGGTCTAAAGAAAACAGCAGGCTTAACGCCTGCTGTAATAGTGCTAGCCAGCCGTCGTTCATTCGCTATAAGTTGCCTTGAACAATTGCTCGCCTTCAACTTTGAAGCTGTTGATCATGCTTTGACCTTCTTTGCTGATCAACCAGTCGCTGAATGCTTTAGCGCCTTTGTGGTTCAGATCTGGGTATTTAGTAGGGTTGATGAGAATGACTTGGTATGGGTTGGCTAAGGTTTTACCACCATCGAAATCAACGGCAAGATCGAGCTTAGTTTTATAAGCCACGAAAGTACCACGGTCAGACAGAGTGTAACCTTGCATTTCGTTTGCCATCAGCAGGGTTTTACCCATGCCTTGACCGACTGAAGTATAACCTTTGAAGTTAGGAGTAACATTTGCCGCTTTCCATACTTCTAACTCTTTGATGTGAGTGCCTGAATTGTCACCACGAGAGATAAAAGGTACGCCTGATTTTGCCATTTTAACGAAGGCTTCTTCGGCCGTTTTGCTGTCACGGATTTTTGCTGGGTCGTTTTTAGGGCCAAGTACTACGAAATCATTTTCCATAATGCCACGGGGCTCAACACCAAAACCATCGGCTACGAATTTAGCTTCGGCGCTAGGCGCGTGAGTCATGACTAAATCCACGTCACCTTGCTCACCTAGTTTCAGGGCTTTACCTGTACCAGTGGCGATGACTTGAACCTTGTAGCCTGATTCACTTTCGAACTTAGGTAACAGTTCTTTCAATAGGCCTGAGTTTTCTGTGCTGGTGGTGGTGGCTAACTTGATAATTTCAGTCGAGTGAGCGGGTAAAACAGTGAACATACTGGCTGCAACAACCAGTCCCAGTAATGACTTCATATGAGATTTCATGTTTAGCATGGGTACTCCTTGGCGGAAAATAGGATTCCAACTCAAATGCCTACTGAGTGGAAGGTCTCGTAAATTGTAATACGTTCGGTTGAAAGCAAGTTAGATGCCAAGCTGAGAATGCGGTCATTTTCTTCACAGCTTAACCTAATTTGTGAGCTTGATCCCAAGCTTAACAAATACTCTACAGACAAATTGTCTCAGGACAAACTTCTGATGGTTCATAGTGACCTATTCATCTATTTTCAGTGCTAGAATTGGTCGCAAATGAGTCAAAATGTCCAGAAGCAGACAATATGAGCCAGATAGATAATAACCTCAAGCCTCTTCCATCGGCAGTATCGGTACTGATTGTTGATGATGAACCCGGAATGCGGAGTTTTTTAAATAAGGCACTCTCGAAGAAATTTGCCTTAGTCGAAACGGCGGGCAGTATCGAAGATGCGGAGCAGCTGCGTAGCCGTTGCCATTTCGATTTGCTTATCGTCGACATTCGTCTGCCTGGTCGTTCGGGTATCGAATGGCATGAAGCGTTGGATGAGCAGGGGCGTCGTTCGGACATCATATTTATGACTGGCTATGCTGACATGGAAGTCGCGATTACCGCGCTACGCGCTGGTGCGTCTGACTTCATCATGAAACCTTTCCATCTCGAACAGATGATGACTGCGGTCGATCGCTGTATCGAACGTCGCTTGCTTAAACGTGAAAACTTGATGCTGCGTCGTGAGGTTTCAATCGGTTATTCATCGACCATTATTGGCAGCAGTGAAGCCATGAAGTCGGTGAAACATATCATCGAACGTGTGGCGCCGACCAATGCCGTCGTCTTGATCCAAGGTGAGTCGGGCACGGGTAAGGAATTAGTCGCACGGCAATTGCATTTGCTTAGTGGACGTCAGGGACCTTTTGTCCCAGTTAACTGTGGCTCTATCGCCCCTGAACTGCTCGAAAGTGAATTGTTTGGCCATACCGCCGGTGCATTTACGGGTGCGAAAGGCAATCGTGAAGGTTTATTCAGTTTTGCCTCGGGCGGGACGATTTTTCTCGATGAAATTGGCGAAATGCCACTGAAAATGCAAACGGCTTTACTCCGAGTATTAGAGCAAAAAGCGATTCGTCCTGTGGGCAGCGAGAAAGAAGTTAACATCGATGTGCGAGTGATCGCGGCCACTAATCGTACTCTGATTGATGAAGTGGATGCAGGGAATTTCCGTCGAGATTTATATTATCGGCTGAATGTGCTCGATATTTTAATCCCGCCATTACGTGATAGACCCGAAGATGTCGTGGAGTTAACCCATCATTTCACTCGCCAACTTGCCGCTGAATTAGGGGTAAGAGAAGTCGTGTGGAGCCATGAAGATATGGTGAAACTACAGCAACACGAGTGGCCTGGTAACATTCGTGAACTGCGCAACATGATTGAGCGTTGTATTTTGCTGGGCAAACCGCCAGCGGAATATTGGAAGCAACAGCTGAAGAGTGAGTCTTTATCTACATCGGGTTATCCATTGGATTGGCCATTGAAAGACGTGGAAAAACACCATGTGACTAGCGTTGTGGACTTACATTCTGGTAATAAGTCTGCTGCGGCGAGGGATTTAGGCGTTTCGCGTAAGACCTTAGATCGCAAGTATAAAGAGTGGTTTGATTTTAGTGGCGAACAGGAGTTATAAAGTGTCATTCTTCACTCACTTTTTTGGTGTCAGTTGGCAGCAAATGCAGGCCAAGGTGCGCTATCGCATATTAATCCTGACGTTACTGCCCATTCTACTGACACTGGTGAGTTTAGTGTTTATCACTATTTACTGGAACATCAGTTATACAGGTAAGCAGCTGTTTATGAAGGTTAAAGCTGACTTATCTGTTGCCGAAAACACTTTGCAGCAAGTGCAAGTACGCCAAGAAAAACAACTTGAACGTGTGGTGACGTCTTGGACTTTTCAAAATGACTTTAGGCCACTTTTCAGTGGTAAAGAATTAAGTGGCGAAGTCAGCTACCGAGCCAGTATTGATGCTTTTCTCCTTGAACAGAAAAAACAGCTAAATCTCGATTATTTGCGTTTAGTTAGTGTTGCCGAAGCTGCCGCAGACCCCGATTTACGTCAAATCCTCCCTAAGTTAGACGGTTTATTACCTTACTCCGGCTTGATGGTGCTGCCGCCCGAGCGTTTAGCACGTATCGACCCCGAATTGGCTATCACTGCGAGCATTCCGATAGTTGCAACCTTGCGGGCGCAGAGCCCCGTTAAAACCGTTGAAGAACGTGGTTTATTGAGCCGTAGCCTATTGCCCGTCCCTGATATGGAAGGCAAAGTGGCTTGGTATCTCGATGGTGGGATCTTGTTTAATCGCGATACTCGAATTGTTGACCACATTCGTGATCTGGTATACGACAAAGGCACCTTGCCCGAGCGTTCCATCGGCACTGTGACCATCTTCTTAGATAACATCCGTATTTCCACCAACGTGCCGCTGCATTTTTATCCCACAGGCAATGAGACGCTGGGCCGCGCGCTTGGCAGTTTAGTGTCGGAGGAAGTGAAAGACAAAGTGTTAACTCAAGGCGAGCAGTGGGTCGATCGCGCTTTCGTATTTAACGATTGGTTTATTTCCGCTTATGCCCCCTTGGAAGATGTTCGCGGCCAACGTGTCGGTATGATCTATACCGGCTTTTCTGAATCGCCATTTATCCATAATTATTTACTCAATATCATAGAGCTAGGCACGATTCTAATGTTAGTGCTGTTGGTCTCTGGCCTGCTGGTTTATCGCGGTGCTTATAGTTTATTGCAGCCCATTGAACGTATTCACCATGTTGTACAAGCTGTGCAGTCGGGGCGCAATATTCGTATCGGCGCCTTAGGATTAGATCGGGATAATGAGTTATCGAACTTAGCCGAGCAATTTGACAGTATGCTTGACTTACTACAGCGTCGAAATGCCCAAATTCAAGCGGCGGCAGAACAGCTTGAAATGAAGGTTGAAGAGCGTACTCGTAGCTTGCAGGATAAAACCTTAGAGCTGCAACGTAACGTGGCATTACTAAACGAAACGCGTCAACAGCTCGTCACCAACGAGAAGCTCACTGCTCTTGGCGAATTGACCGCAGGTATCGCCCATGAAATAAATAATCCGACTGCCGTAATTCTTGGCAATATGGAATTACTGCGCTACGAGCTTGGCGACAATGCAGAAGTGGTAAAAGAAGAAATTGATCTAGTCATTCAACAGGTTGGGCGGATCAGCACTATCATCCGTAGCCTGTTACAATACAGCCGACCTGGCGAATTCAACGCACCACTAGAAATGCATCCGATGACTCCTATTATCGAAGAAATGTTGGTGTTGGTGCGACATTCGATTCAAAAACAAGAAGTCGTGCTGATCACTGAGTTGAACGCCAGTTGTCCAGTACAGGTTAATCGTCCGCAGTTGCTGCAAGTCTTGATTAATCTTGTCGTGAATGCGGCGCATGCGATGGACGGTAAAGGACGTATTTGGGTGCGAACCTATGACTGGGTGCAGCAAGATATGCCGGTTGGCGTCAAAATCGAAGTGGAAGATGAAGGCTCAGGGATAGCGCCAGAGCAGCTGGGACGGATTTTCGACCCTTTTTATACCACACGTAAGGATGGCACTGGTTTAGGTCTTTCGCTCAGTTACGGCATTATCAAGCGAATTGGCGGCACGATAGAAGTGAGTTCAACTTTGGGTAAAGGGTCTTTATTTACCATAGGTTTGTATCATGAAGCGAAGGAAGATCAGCAAAATAATCCCTACGATGGCTTACACTTTGCGGGCAACTACAGCGATATGTCTGCAGATTAGTCTTATCCCGTTAGATAGGCAGTGTGTTGTATTTGGCTAATTACGTTTGAATTAAAATATGTTGAGCGATTGCTAGCTTTGTATTATGTGGCTTTGCATTACTGATTTTTAGGCAAAAAAAAGCCGGATGATGAGTCCGGCCACAAAGAGTGTGTGTGAGCAATGTCGTGCTTGCAAACTCAGGAGCTCCATAACAACGTCGATTACCAGTCATCGTTGTTAAAGATGAGTTTTGGAACGCACGTTAACGATAATCATTCTCAATTGTGTTTGCAAGCTATTTATTGCAAAAAGTGCACATCTTTACAAATATTGTTTTGCTCTCATCCATTAACGGTTTAGATCGACTTGCACAGATACAGTTTATGATCGACTAAGCTTTTAGGATCGGCTGTCAGTTCAGTAATTAAATATTGATTACTGATCAATAAATTAAGCATCGCAGGGAAGCGGTTCAGCGTCTTCACTTGAATATGATTATATCCTTGGCGGCGCGCCCAAGTTTCTTGATATTCGAGTAGACTCTGCGCTAAGCCTAAACGTCTAAAGTCGGATGCAACGCCACCTAACCAGCTATAAAATATGGCTTCTTCTTGCTCGTAACCCAGTTTAAACCCTGCCAATTCACCTTCTACATATGCGACTAAGATCAAACATGTCTTGCCCTGTAAGCGCTGGTCCAACACTTCGTTTGTGAGTGGGTGATCGAGCTCAGGGATTTGTTGGCTAAGTTCGATAAGCTGAGCGGCTAACTCGGGAGTCAAAATTGACTCTGCTTTAATTTCAATAGAATACATAGTTTACTCTCATAAAAAATCAGCCCCACTCGCGCGTTAACAGGAGCAGGGCTGAGCTATTAACTGGTTAAATTGTAACAGGTCTGGCCAGTTGGGTTAGTTAGGAAATTGATTCTTGCGGATTGGCTCGCAAAATCTTGTCCTGTAAGACTTTTAGCAAAACACCGTATGCCGGTAGGAAAAGGCCTAAGCTCACGATTAGCTTAAAGCCGTAATCGACTGTAGCGATTTCGGGCCAATTGGCAGCCATAAAGCTATCGGAAGAGGCGTAAAAGGCGATACTGAAAAAGACTAGAGTATCGACCAGATTTCCGACTAAGGTGGAGGCTGCTGGGGCGACCCACCAAGAGCGACTGGCTCGAATACGGGCAAAAACCTTAATATCCATCAACTGACCAATCAAATAAGCCGCGAAGCTGGCAAAGGCAATTCGGAACACAAAGGTATTCCACTGTGCAAGTGAATCAGCACCTTGAAAGCTACCTTGATGGAACATCACTCCCATCACGTAGGAAATCATCAAAGCGGGAATCATAGCTTTGAGTATGATGCTGCGTGCGGCTTGTTGGCCAAAAATACGGACAGTGAGATCTGTGGCTAAGTACACGAACGGAAAGCTGAATGCCCCCCAAGTTGTGTGGTAGCCAAACAGTTGAAATGGCAATTGTACTAAGTAGTTGCTGACGCAAATAATCAGTATGTGAAATCCTACTAATAGGAATAAAGCGCGGCGAAGCTGCGCTGTGGTTAACATTAACATATGTGGCCTTTTTAGTTGTGTAGGGCGGGGTGAGGGAACCCGCTAATATTCAATTTATTATGTTTACGACTTTATTGCCGGTGACAGCGTGCTGAAATCGGGTCGCCATTATAGTGGTCGAGTTTTAAGATGCAAGTCTGCTGTTTAAATGTGCACATAGAATGAAAACTCTTCTACACTTTGAATACGTCGAAGGAGGATAGCCATGAGACGATTTTTTGCTACTTTTTGCTTATTTTTAGCAGTGTTACCTGTATCTGTTTCCGCCGCTCAGCCGATAGTGGTCAATGTCGCAACGTCAACGTGGGAGGGATTTGCCAATCGTGATAAAACGGGTTACTACTTCGAGTTACTTCAGCGGATTTTCCCTGAGCCAGAATGGCAACTCAATGTGCAGTTTATGCCTTTTGCCCGCAGTTTATATCTTGCTGAGCACAATCGTACCGATATCACGCTCAGCGTTTACAAGGGGGATATTAAAAAGGGGCTATTAACAGAGAATATGGTTGAAGTGGACTCTATCGATGTGGCTGTTACTGCCGAGGTGGCGGCAGGCTGGACTGGTATTGAAAGCCTATCCCACAAGAAGGTTCAGGCCATGCTGGCCTACAGATACAATATGCTGACACCTGTGCCTATGTATTACGAAGAAAGTAGCGATATGTTGACTATGCTCAATAGCTTAAATGCTGGACGTATAGATGCCGTGCTAGATTACAAACCTAATTTGCTTACGTTTGTTCCTAAATTAAAGGCGCCACAAAATTTTGTGATTATTCAAGGCGTACTTAAGGCCGAAACCTATTTTGTTTTCGCTAACACCGAGAAAGGCCAGATGTTGAAACAACATTTTGACCTTGCACATAAGCGCTTAATCGATTCGGGTGAACAGGACAGGCTTTACCTTGAAACGATTGAAAAACGAAGGGCTGATGGCGCTGAATAGTCTTAATGTTTACTAGGCTTATTACATTTCGAATAAAATCGACATTATGGTTGCGAGTTTATTTTCAAGCTCTTGCCACTCAGCTTCGGGCTCAGAACCTGCAATAATTCCCGCACCCGCAAATAGGTTAATCCGACCGGGTTCGATCAGCGCACTGCGGATCGCTACCGAAAACTCACTCTCATATTTATTGAAATAGCCGCAGGCACCGGCGTACCAACCGCGAATATAACCTTCACGTTGACGAATAAAGTTTAGCGCTGAATATCGCGGCAAGCCGCCAACTGCAGGAGTAGGATGCAGGGCTTGCAACAGTTGGAAATCATTCACGCCCGGCTTCAATTCGGCTCGAATTGCACGGTGTAAATGTTGAATATGGTTCAGTTTAAAAATAGTCGCTAATTCATCGGCGCCAACATAATTGCTCAGCGGCGTGAGCATATTCACTATGTGGCTACGAACAAGTTGGTTTTCAACGCTATTTTTGTTGTCTTCTAATAAAGCGTTCGCCAGCGCAATATCTTCTTCTTGATTGAGACCGCGTACCGTTGTACCGGCAAGTGCCTCGGTAAATAGCTCCTGCTGACGGCGGCGGAATAAACGCTCTGGTGAGCAAGAGATAAAAGTGCGATCTGGGCTAAATTGAAAGCCAAACTGGAAACTATTGGGATTACGGCCCTGCCAGCAAGCCAGTACCATCCAAGGATCGATAGGTTCGTTGACTTCAAGTTGTGTTAAGCGGGATAACACGACTTTTGGGGTATCTTGATTGAACTTAGGATCCACCACTTGCTCGACTAATGTCTTCCAACGTTCAAAATCAGGTTTGTCACTGCGCCCAAGTGGAACGATCTTTTTAGGTGGCGAGAGTGGCTTAGCTGGCATGACGGCTTCGATAGCGCCGATGGCCTTATCTATCTCGCTATGGTGATCATTATCAGCAAAATTAAGATTCACTAATAGGCTAAATTTGTTACCACTGCGTCTAAATTCAATGCGCGGCAGGATAAAGCGGCTATTACCGAACTCAGGCCAAGACTCTATAGTGCGATCGAAGGCAACACCGCCATAGTAGCGAATATTCTGATTCGTCGATAAGGCTCGCTGCTCTTGGTAGGCCATGGCCAGTTGCTGATCATTGATTCCGGTTTCAAATCTAAAGTCTTTGCACGCCCCTATCGCCGCGACTTCTTCGATTCTGTCGCGCCCATGCCAGTAGATCCTTGGGTATTGAGTCTGTGATGCCAGCCATGAAATTAAAGGCATAGCGACAGTGTTTAGTGACAACTGCACTATCGGTTCCGTCGGTGGAACTTGCTTTAATTGAATGAGTTTGTCGATGAGAGACTTAAGGTCTTCAGACAGGGCATGAACGGGCAAATAGAACTCCAAAGATAACGGATGAAGGCGAAAGCTGAAGGTCACTCTGTCAGCGTCAGTAAATTCGACTCAGGTTAATGCCCTCTTTTACAAGCCATTTACCTGTAGTGATTTTAGTCTGTAAATAAGAATCTTTCGCTCAAATTAAAGGCCACGGTCGAGTGTGTCAAGATGTAAGGCCCTACCGTGTGACTTTCGCCATAGTCTCATTTTACGCTGATAAAAAATGTGACTTGAGTGGGTCTTTTTGTCGGGCAAGTCACCATCGGTGGACATTTTGTCTCTTAGTCGCTAAATGTACTGTCCCTTTGTCGTAATTAGTCGATCTAGGTTGGTTTTTAAACGTTTTTCGGTTGAGACAGATTAATCGCGGTCCACAATAGCTGGCACATCTTAAATTTTCTACGTGACAAGTTAGATGTCTATTAACGTATGACTCGCCGTGGGAATGAAAAGACGACTAGGGTGAAGCCTTGTCATAGGCTGTTCGTTAGATCTTTATAGGCAGATATAGCATGAAACTCTTAGATCTCGAAGGCGTTAGCTTCAACTATGGCAGCCAGTTACCGACGGTATTACAGGAAATTAACTTGGCGATTTGTACAGGCCAATGCCATTGCGTGAGCGGTCCTACGGGCTCAGGAAAATCGAGTCTGCTAAACCTACTGGCGGGCGTGTTAAATCGCCCGCATGAAGGTGACATCTGGCGTTATCCTCAATTGGTTACGGGTCTGGTAATGCAAGACCCACAAACTCAGCTACTAAGGCAAACCGTTGGTGCCGAGGTGGCTTTCGCCTTAGAAAACCTCGGTATTCCCACCGAGCAAATGCTACCTAAAGTGCAATTAGCTCTGCGGCGTGTGGGCTTGTATTTGCGCCTCGATACCCAAGTCAGCACGCTTTCTCTCGGTCAAAAATATCGCTTAATGATCGCCGCCCAGTTAGTGTCAGAGCCGCATTTACTGCTGCTCGATGAACCTTGGGCACAACTCGATGATCACGGTGTGAGTGAGCTGCTGGTCGTGCTTCGCAATCTTATCCAAGATGGTATGGCGCTAGTATTAGTTGAGCATAACGCCTCGGCATTCGCCGAGATTATTCAGCATTATTGGCAGTTAGAGGCTGGCAAGTTGTCCGAAGGCATCTATACCGTGAGCGATGCGCCGCAAATTGAAGCGCCTGCGTGGCGACATCAAGCTAAATTTGAGCATTTAGGCAAAGTCTTGGTCAGCGCCGAAGCCTTTGATTTTGGGTTCGATGCTTGTCCCATGTTATTTGCGTGTCCGCAAGGATTCCAATTACAGGCGGGGGAGATAGTGACCTTAGTGGGCGACAACGGCTCTGGTAAAACGAGTCTATTGAAAACCATAGCGGGCGTGCACAGTTTAAGGCAGCGTCTTCCCCTTAAAGTGCTAGGGCGAAGGCCTAAATTGGGGATTTATGGCGCGGAATTGGGACTGTTGATGCAAAGGCCGAGTCGACAATTATTCGAGTCTAACGTGCTAGCCGAAATGCAGTTTAGCCTTAGGCGCTTTGAACTCCCCAAAGAGCGAGCGGTGCAAATGTTGGACGAGTTGGATTTATTTAGCTTAGCCCATCTGTCGCCCCACAAATTATCCTACGGCCAACAGCACTTGATTGCCTTAGCGTCACTCGCCTGCCTACGCCCTAAGGTGCTGCTTTTGGACGATCCATTGGCAGGGATGGATAAGCATTACTACGGCAAAGTGTGGTACTTGCTAAAGCGGTTAAGCTCCCAAGGTTGCGCTATTTTGCTCAGCACTCACAGAAGCATTGAACACAGTGCTGTGTCACGGCAACTGAGTTTACGCAATGGTTTATTGGTGGAAGAGTCAACTGAAATGGCTGAGCGTTATGTGGGGTAGTTGTGAGCTTTTCGCGCGTGAGGGTCGCTGGTTTTGAATGCCTAGCCCTTAGGCATTTGTTGAAATAATGAGAGATTGAAATGGGCCTAATCTACGCCTTAAGCTCTGATTTCATCGTATCTTGTTTAGGACCCTTTATTTACCAAGAAAGTCTATGGTGATTTTCTAATCCTCGTCTTAGAATGCCCCTCACGTCTGTTCTATAATAATCAAAAATAACAACAGAACATTTGAGCGTAAGTCGCTTTAATGTCGTATGGTTAAGTTGATATTTTATTCAGGCACATCATCCTTGGGGTTGTAGATATGAGTGAGTCGGCAGAATCAGTTGAACTTATCAAATTACCTGTGTCGCAATTGACATTAGGTATGTTTGTCAGTGCCATAGACAAAAATGATAAAGGTCAACTTGCTATTGCAAATGCAGGACAAATTAAACACAAGGATGCGATTTTAAAGTTAGCTAAAAGTGGTATTAAATTTGTTTGGGTAGACGCTGATCGTTCGGCTGAACATTGTGGGTTAAAGAAAAAAATTATTAACGATAATCAAACCGACAATAAAAAAGCGCTCATTAGCCGAGATAAGCAACAAGCTCAAGCTAAAGTCATGCTTACCGAAGCGAAAGACCTCATTCGTAAAGTCTTATCTGAGACTTTCGAAGGTAAAGCCATCGAAGTAGCTCCCTTCGAAGCGTTAGCCGATACCATGATAGAGTCAGTGATGTTGGATGCTGATGCGCTTAAATGTATGTCTGCACTCCGTTCAAAAGATGCCTATCTACTTGAACATTCAGTGAATGTCGCCTTTCTACTGGTTACCTTTGGTAAATACTTAAAGCTAGATCGTGTCATGCTACGGGAAATGGCGGTCGGGGGTATTTTGCATGATATTGGCAAGATTAAAGTCGACAATAAAGTGCTGCACAAGCCGGGCAAACTGACGCCGGAAGAGTTCGAACATATGAAGCTGCATCAAGTGTATGCGCTTGAAATTATGAACGAAACTACTGGTCTGTCGCAGATCAGTAAAGATATCTGCTTAATGCACCATGAAAAATTAGATGGCAGAGGTTATCCAAGGGGTTTGAAGGGTGATGAAATCCCCCGCCATGGCCGTATGAGTTGTATAGTCGATATCTTCGATGCTTTGACAGCGACGCGATGTTATAAAGAGGCTATGAGCCCTGCCGCGGCCTTTAAAATTTTACTCAGTCTAACGCCATTCCATTTGGATCAAGAATTGGTCTATGAGTTTATTCGTTGTATTGGTGTTTACCCTGTGGGTTCCTTAGTTGAATTGTCGGATGGTCGTGTTGGTATTGTTTGGGCCTCGAAAGATAGGGATGCGCTACATCCAATCGTAAAGTGTTTTTATTCTTTAAAAGTAAAACGTTACACTGATGTCGCTATGGTGGATTTATTAAAATCTGAACTTTATATTGAACGCGGTGTGTCACCGAGTACATTAGATATCGATCCGACTCCTTTCTATTAATCTTCAAATCCTACCTTAAATGCCGGTCATCTGAGTCGATGGCTGGTGTGAATGATTGCAGAGCCTGCGCTAAAAACCGTAAACTGAAAGTATTTCTCTGGTCGAGCAATGCTATGAACAGTGCTATGAAATCTCTATTTCCTATTTTTATCATTATCTTATCCTTGGCTTTGTTAATCCCTGGGGTGACTCAACCAATTTTGAGTATCAGCGGCAGTATCGATAAGGCCAAGCTGGCGGAACAAGGCATAGAGCAAGTTGCCCAAAGCTTTGATGAGGACTCTGGGCGTGAAAGTGCCCGCGGTATGTTAAGCATGGTCAGTGGCTTGCTTGGGTTTAATAGTCTTAAAGGTGAAGTCCAAGTGCTGCAGAAGACTCGTAGTATTTGGGGAACAGTGACCGAGCTTTATCACTCTGGTAATGGACTCGTCGCGGGATTAGTCATGTTATTCAGTGTGATAGTGCCTGCCTTGAAGTTGAGCTTAATGCTGGCACAGCAATGTGTTAGCTCGATTGGCCTGAAACTGAGGATTAATGCCGTCGTCAACTCACTCGCCAAGTGGTCGATGGCCGATGTGTTTGTGGTAGCGCTGATCATCACCTTTATGGCGGGGAACGCCTCAGGTGGCATGGGGGAAATGCTAAAAACACAGGCGCAATTTGAAAATGGTTTTTACTTCTTTACCGCTTACTGCATTTTATCGATCCTGAGTGGTTTTTTAGTGCGGCGTCCAACGCCAATTTTGTAGCTATTTTATAAGGCATCCCGACCTTAGCGATAAGGCCGGATGCCGAGATTTAACGCGGTTAATGGCGCAGTGAGTTAGGACAAAGTGCCATTTTGATAAATGGGCATAATCCAATAGCGACAGGGATTATGTTTGCAGACCAACGCCAGCGCCGCGAGCAGCGCGGCTTGTTGTGCAACGGGGTGCATGATTTCGAATTTGCAAAACTCCCGATAACCTTCAACTTGTTCCTTGATATTAAAATGGCTGTGTTCACGGCTAAAACCACAAATATTCCCTAGGCTAAAACCCGATAGAAACTCTAACTCTATCAAGGTATCGACTATGTCGTCCTTAATATCATTTTGGGCGATCAGTACTAACAGTTGTTCTGTGCTCATTTACGTTTCTCCAGCCAAAAATACAGAATAGGCAGTAAATACAGTGTGGTAATGGTTGAAGTGAGCAGACCGCCAATCACCACAATCGCTAAAGGTTTTTGAATTTCAGCCCCAGGACCTGAGGCAAACACTAGCGGCATAAGACCAAACATGGCCGTTGTCGCCGTCATCAAAATGGGGCGTAAACGCCGCGCCGCACCTTGTTCTACCCGTTCGCGCAGATTACTGAACATGTGCTTGGTTTGTTCGTAATAGCTGACCATTACCACGCCATTGAGCACAGCGACGCCGAGCAGGGCGATAAAGCCAACTGAGGCGGGCACGGACAAATACTCCCCCGATAAATACAGGCTAACTATGCCGCCCATCATAGCGAAGGGAACGTTGGCGAGGATTAAGCCCGCTTTGGCCAGTGAGCCAAATGTGGTGAATAAAATCAAAGTGATCAGTGCGATAGCAATGGGGATCACTAACAGTAAATTGCTGGTGGCCCGCTGCTGGTTTTCAAACTCGCCACCAAAACTCACGCTATAACCGCTCGGGAGTTTGATTTCCTTTGCGATTTTAGCGTTGAGCTCTTCTACAAAACTCACAATATCGCGACCCTGCACGTTGGTGGTGATCACTGAAAAGCGATTCCCTTGCTCACGCTCGATAAGGATGGGGCCTTGCTTATAGCTTAATGTGGCGACATCACTGAGGCGTTTTAAGGAGTGATCTGGCATCACCAGTAACTGATTTTTAAGCTCATTAATGCTGCTTAAGTGGCTCTGATTATTAGCCATCAGCACGGGTGTGCGCTTCTTACCTTGCAGCACTTCGGTCACGATCACGCCTTCGAGCTGGCTTTTCAGGTAGCGAGCAAACTCCATGGTGCTCATGCCAAAGCCTCGGGCGAGCTCGTTATCTAAGGTGAGGTTGATAAAAGGACTGCCTTCGATCATCGCCATTTTTACATCGACGCTGCCGCTGGTGGCATTAACGAGCTGTTGGATCTGGCTCGTGAGCTGGCCTAAGGTGTCGATATCATTACCAAAGACCTTAATCGCCACATCGCCAATGCTGCCGGTGAGCATTTCAGACACGCGCATTTGTATCGGTTGAGTAAAGTTAAAATTAACGCCGGGATAGTCCAATAACACAGTGCGGATCGCATCGATGAGCGCTTCTTTATTTGCAAAGCGCCATTCGCTGCGGGGCAAAAGTTCTAAGAACACATCGGTTTCATTGAGTCCCATGGGATCTAAGCCGATTTCATCCGCGCCAGTACGCGCCACCATCTGCCTGATTTCAGGTACTTTAGCGAGCAAGGTTTGCTGAATTTGCTTGTCGATGGCAATCGAAGCTTCGAGTGAAATCGACGGGGATTTCTCCAACTGCAGGATAATGTCGCCTTCATCTAAGGTCGGCATAAAGGTTTTTCCCACTAACCCGAACAAGCCTAAGCTGACGATAAGCAAGCTAAAGGCGATCACCATAAAGCGTTTTTGATGGCTAAACGTGCTCTTGAGGCTGGCCAGATAAAGCTGTTTAAGCTTTTCAATCGCCTTAGGTTCCTTGGCGGCTTTTTCGTTGACGAGATAAGAAGCGATAACCGGAATGACAGTTAACGACAACACCAGCGCCGACAGCATTGCAAACACGATAGTGACCGCAACTGGGGTGAAGAGTTTGCCTTCAAGCCCGCTTAAGGTCAGTAAGGGCGAGAACACTATCATGACGATCACAGTGCCCGACACCACGGGAATGGCAACGTCTTTAGTCGCGCGAAAAATCAAATGCAGCCGCGGTAATCTCTGCTTAGTAGCGATAAGATTTACCATGTTTTCGACTACGACCACAGATGAATCCACTAACATGCCGATGGCGATAACCAGCCCGCCTAGGCTCATTAAGTTCGCAGAAAGATTGAAGTAATCCATCATCAAAAACGTCATCAACGCGGCAAGAGGCAGCGAGAGTGACACGACCAATGCGGCGCGCACGTTACCTAAAAATAGCGCCAGCAAGATGATCACCAAGACTACGGCTTCGAACAGGGCATTGGAGATGGTCTCAATCGCGGTATTGATCAGATTAGCGCGGTCATAAAAGGTGTTTATCTGGCTCCCTTCTGGCAAGGTTAGGCTAATTTGATCGAGTTTTTCTTTAATGTTTTTGACTACTTGTGCTGTATTGGCGTCTTTTAGGGCGATGATTAAGGCTTCGGCAGTTTCATTGCCGTCTTTCGTGACTGCGCCATAGCGGGCTAAGTGGCCAATTTGAATATCGGCTAAATCCTGCAGTCGATACACTCTGGCATCATCGGCCTTGATCACTAATTGTTTGAGTTCGTCGATATCATCGATGCGACCTTCGGCGCGCACTATGATGGTATCTGTGCCAATGGTGAGCTTGCCCGCACCTTCGTTGTGATTATTCTCCACTATCGCCTGTTGCAGCGCCGCAAAACTTACGCCCGCGGCCGCCATAGCCGCAGGTTTGGGGGTCACACTAAAGCTTTTGGCATAGCCACCGAGGATATTCACATCGGCGACACCTGCAACGGTGCGTAGTAGCGGACGGATTTCCCATTCGAGTAATTGACGCCTTTCCATCAGCGAAAGATTGGGATTTTCGAGTGAAAACATAAAGATTTCGCTGAGCGGCGTACTCATAGGCGCTACGCCGCCCGTCACACCTTCAGGGAAACTGTCCCACACGGCGGCGATGCGTTCGCTCACCTGCTGGCGCGCCCAATAGATATCTGTGCCTTCGTCAAAATCGAGGGTGATATCGCTGATGGCGTATTTAGTGGTTGAGCGCAGAATCGATTGATGGGGAATACCTAACAGTTCGGTTTCAATCGGCACGGTAATTTGCGCTTCGATTTCCTCCGGCGTCATGCCGGGCGCTTTGAGGATAATCTTCACTTGGGTGGGCGAAATATCGGGAAAGGCATCCAAAGGAATGGAAAACCAGGCTCGCGCTCCCGCTAACATGATGATCAGCGCCACAATCAGCACAAATAAGCGCTGCGTAAGCGAAAAGCGGATGACTGAGGTCAGCATCTTATTCGCCTCCTAAGCCAAGCATTATGCCTTTGACTGCAGCAACTGATTGGGATAACACTTGGATTTGGCTGAGTTCTTGATCGCTTTCAACGATATATTGCTCAGGGGTTGAGCCAAGAATATCGATTGTAATTGAGGTGAGCGTGTCTGCGGTTTTAGTGAAGACTTGGCTGTCTTGCTCCCAACTGAATACGCTATTTTTAGGCAATAAATACACCGCCTTTTGATACTCGGGTATCACAGTGATTTGTTGTCCTAACAATAAGTTACATTCCTGCGGTACGGGTGATGACCAAGCGGTCACAAAGGCACCTTCGGCGATGGCCGACACGGACTCAATAGCGATATGGCACTGATTGATATTCACCGCCGAGAGCGAGTGCGACTGACTCATTGGTACACTGACCTTAACGCGAATGCTGTTGCTGGGCACCAGTGAGAATAGCTGTGAACCCGCCATATAAGGCCCATTCACTTGATTGAGTTTAACGATCCCCGCCACTGGCGTGCCTACCACTAGGGAGTCTGTGGTGGCATCTGTGCTTTTGACTATCTCCATAAAATGCTGCATGTGCTCGTATTCGAGGTGAGTGCTGAAGTAGTCTTTGCTGATCTCTTGCCATTTTTCTGCGCTAATACTGCCATTGTTTAATAAGGGTTTATTGCGCTCATAACGGCTCTTTGCCAGTTGATATAAGCTGCTGGCGGCTTCGACTTGGGCGAGGTAGTGGAACACTTCTGGCCCAGTCAGTTTAACTATTGCTTGGCCTTTAGTGACGAGCTGGCCTTGGCCGACGAGAAAGCTGATCTGCTGGATATTCTCCGGTGTGCTGATCCAGTAATCGTTACCGGGGAGGATTTCAACCTGCGCGGGCAACGGGCTGCCCTCATAACTGGCGACTTTCTGTGGTTGCACGTAGCTCAGGTCTAAATTACCGAGGGAGCTTATCGTTAAGGATTCAGCCTGCACTAAAGTGGCAACACTGGCGGATAAACAGAAAAGGCATGCGCCGTACTTGGCCATCATAATGAAATTCCTAAGGCTTGCAGTTGTTGGGAGTGCAGTTGTTGCTGCGCGACTTGGTTCAGTGCTAAGCGGGATTCGGTATCGAGGGCATCCATATAGCGGCGCAGCCAGACTTCGTAGCTAACTTGATTTTGGTCTTTGACCTTGGCCAGCTCTTCAGTGATGGTGCGGCTAAGGTGTAAGGCTTGGGTTAGCAATGTCTGTTGGTTGAGTAAGTTTTGTTGCTGTTGCTCTAGCTTTTTAAGCTGAGTTTTTAGCTCGATATAGGTACGGTCGAGGTTGAGCGTGTACTCGGTATTGGCTTGTTGCCATTGGGATAATTCGGTTTGTGATAGGGCAGAACCTAAGGTCAGTGGTACAGAAACGGCGATGCCAAGCTGTTGATCATCGACTTGATTATCGGCGGTATTTTTGGCCGTGAGTGAGACTGCCCAAGGATCGTTATTCCCCGCTTGCTGACTCTGGATGATCAACAGCTGTTGCTGCTTCTGCAGGCTCAATAGTTGCCATAATGGATGCTGCGCGAGCATGTCATTGGGTTGGTTGTTGGCAGAAAGTGGCCGCGCGGTTTCGGCTATGTTCTGCGGTATTTGCTCTTGTCCGGTGAGTTGTTGATAGAGGGCAAGCGCTTCAGCCTGTTGCTGGTTAAGGTCGACCCGCTCCAGTGCAATATCCACCAGTTCGCGCTCTAACAAGAGAATGTGGGCAATCGGCAGTTCGCCCGCATCTGTGAGTTGCTTTTGCTGATTATGGAGTTTGTCGAGTAATTGGCTCTTGCGATCTAATTGGGCCAGTTTCACTGCGGCAAGACGATGTTCCCACAGGCTTTGTCGCAATAATCCCGATAAATACAGGCCTTGCAGCGCAGCTTGTTGCGCCTGAATGCCTTGGGTGAGCTGTTTAATTTGCTTATCGCTACTGTGCAAAGCAGGGGATTTTATTGGCAAATTGAGTGAGAGTTCCTGCTCGTAGCTGTTACCATTATCTAGGCTACCTAAGTGACTCAAGCTAATGCTCGGCAGGCCATTGAGCCAAGATGAACTGCTTAAGCTTATTTGTGATTGCGGTAACTGGCCGCCTGACTGAGATAGAGAATGTAATCTTGCTTGGCTGGTGGTGAGTGCTTGAGATAGCTCGGATTGCGCGGCGTGGCACAGGAAACTGCTGCTGACTAAGGTCGCCAACAGACATAACTTGATACAAGACGTACTGACAGACATAGGACGATTCTATGGTAATAAAGTGTGCTGTCAGTGTAGGGATTGGTGGGCGAAAGTCGTGGGGGACATGTATCATAAAACTGTCTATGGTACATATGTCCCATAAATTAATGGGTTGATTTTGCTTTTATTTAGGAGTTTTTCGATGAAGGATCTTGTCATTATTGGTCTGTTGGCCTTGATCATATGCTTTAAGCTTTTTGACATCACTTCCGACATTCAATTGGGCATTCCCCAATGGCATATTGCCCAGGAAGCCATGTTATTAGTGCTCACTGTGATTGGTGCCATGTACTTAAGTTATGACCTTATTCGTCGCTCCCGCGAAGTGAAAGCATTGGCTAAACGGTTGGAGCATGCGGATAAAAAAATCGACAATATGTCGACGCAAATGCGCTCTGCCAGACAAGAATACAGCCAAGCTGTGTCGCAGCAATTCGAGGCTTGGGGCTTTACTAAGAGTGAGCAGCAAGTGGCATTTTTATTACTTAAGGGCTTAAGCTTTAAAGAAATTGCTGAAGTGCGCCAGACTAAAGAAAAAACCGTCAGACAACAGGCATCGACCATTTACGGTAAAGCGGCAGTCGATGGACGCCATACTTTTTGCGCTTGGTTTATGGAAGATTTTATTCAAGAACATAATCAAGATCTTGCTGCGAATGAAGCGGCATCAAGCCCTAAGGCGGCTTAATCAACGCAGGATTGGCTTAGCTGTTATAGCTATTTGTTATTGAAAATCGATATTTGCTGAGTTTTTAGTTCTAAACAATAATGAGCATCCCCTAAGTTTGCAGGAAGATGCAATTGAAAAACTGGCTGATTATCGTGTTTTGCCTGATTGCCTTGGTCGCTTCGACGCAAACCACAGGACTCGTGCGTTCACTTATCGAATTCTCCGCCTTTGTTGGCGTCCTCTACTGGGCTTGGCGAATGAAGCCGACGGCAGAGTAGATTGGCTTTGAGTTAAATCTTAGCTATTGAAAATAAAGAATATACACTAAAGACGTGATACCAATCGCTGCCCACAGCATCACCCCAAGCAACAAAGGTTTGGGGCCACTCGCCCGCATTTTCTGCACTGTAATTCCTGCACCAATCAAAAATAAACACAGGACTAATGCCCGTTTCGACACCATAAATAAGGTGTCATAAACAGCGTGGAATTGTGGCAACCAATGGGCCACGGCAATGGCTAAACAATAAAAACCGATAAAATACGGCAGGTTAAGCTTGCGCTTATCGCCACCAAACAACATAGCGCTGACCAATGCGATCGGAATAATCCACAGGGCGCGGGCAAGTTTTATGGTGGTTGCGGTTTTTAAGGCTTCATCGCCGTAGGCTGAAGCCGCGCCAACAACCGATGAAGTATCGTGGATGGCGATGGCGCTCCACACGCCAAAATCGTATTGACTCATATTGAGCAAGTGGCCGAGAGCGGGGAATAAAAATAGCGCGACTGAATTGAGCACAAATACGCAGGCTAACGCAGTGGCGGTTTGATCGTTACGCGCATTGATGGCCGGAGCGACTGCGGCAATGGCGCTGCCACCGCAAATAGCGGTACCAGAGGCGATTAAGTGGCCCGTGACATGATCAAATTTCAGGGCGCGGGTGAGCACAAACCCTAAGCTGAGGGTGAAAAAGATTGAGCCAACAATCAGGCCGAAGTTGTGGGTGCTCGCCTCGATCGCCGCGTTTAAGTTAATCCCAAACCCTAAGCCAATGATCGAATAAGACAGGAGTTTTTTGGTGAGTGCGGCGATATTCCATTGCACTGGTACCCAACCAAGGCTGGCTAAGGTAAAACCGAGCACTAGCGCCATGGGCGATGAGATAAAAGGCGCGAGGCATAACAAACCCGCACAGATGAAAACGATGCGATGAGTCTTATTATCTTGCTGTGATGTCGATGAAGAATTCATAACGCCTTAGGCTCGAGCGATTCGGTTTATCGTTCCAACCACAGATCTTCACATTAAGCGACGGATACAAAATGGCGATCAATTGGATTGATCATGGAGACAGATGCAAGAGGGCATTATAGCTGTGTGTATGAGCCTCAATAAAATCAATTAAACTTACCTAGTTAATCAATTTTATTGACTCTTAGAAGATTTGGCAAAGCAGGAGGGTAAATCGAAGAAGATGAACTGAGCTCAGTTCATCTTCTTGGCTAGATAATAAATGGCGAGGTTACAAAGCGTGAAATTATAAATTTACGATACTTTTCAAGTTGTAATCGCTGCCATCCTTTGCGGTAAACAACTTATCTTGGGTGTCGTTGGCGCTGGACATACCCGCATGTAATAGGCTGAGCCAATGGCGCGATGCGGCAGAACGTGACTCTGGTGTTCCGACTACCATGTTTAATGACGTTCCGATTTGGATATCTTCCAGATTGGCAACGTCTCTCGCACCTATCATGCCACTGCGGTCGAAACTGAGTTCAACGTGGCAACCTAGGTCCTGTAACACTATGGCGCAAGGCGCATCTTTAGTGCCGTTAAAGGCCACAAACTGTTTTGGCTGACGTAAACCACTGTGGCTGCCGTCGGCAAAAAAGGCCAACAGGTGTTGGTAGTAAACCACATAGCTGCTCACATCTTGGTGTGAACCAGAGTTAAGTGGAAAGAGGCGGTCGAGGAATTGTTTCGCATTAGCGATCTTCTCGTGCTCGGCGACATTCACTTGGGCCACGGCTAGCACTTCTTCTGCGATGAGGCTGTTTAGATTCGGTTGGATCTGGTTGCTCTTGATAATTGACATATTCATCGCTTGTTCCTCTCACTCTTTCAATTTAAAAAAATTCAGGGTTTTGATTTAACTTTTGGCTTATCAAAGTTTGTCTTCAATTTGGTTTGTCCGCTTTGAGTGCTTAGCCACTTTTAGTGGGAGTGGTTAAGCATTTCTTGTACTGGAATGGCTTAGCTTGTTCGCATTAGCCTTTCCTTGATTGCTTGATTTGTAGTCTAGTCTTTTTTTGACTACAATTTCACAATAAAAATTTTACACTGTGAATTTTACAAAATGCGCAATGACCAGAGCTTGATGAGAAAATCACATTTCCTAGGCACAAAAATACGTAACCTACGGAAACGTAATAATTTAACTATGGAAGATTTGTCGGCACGATGCATTCGAGTCGACGCGGGAAGTGCGCCCTCTGTGTCATATTTGTCGATGATCGAACGTGGCAAGCGTGTGCCGAGTGCAGGAATGCTGGCTGTGATCGCCGCGGTTTTTCAAAAAGACGCCGAATGGTTCTTAGACGATGTGCCCGAAGAAAACGCCATTACGCCAGACAAGGGCCGACGTGGTGGCATAAGCGGTATGGCACTCGAGCCCAGCTTTTTGTTTTCCAATGATATTTTACAAATAGCGATACCTGAGATGCTGTCGCAAACAGGGATCTCAGGTCGGCAGTTTGCCCATTTATTGATCCGCGCCCATCAAGAACACCATCAAAATCATTTCCCCGATCTTGAACGTGCCGCCGAAGACGTCGGCCTCAAACGTATGCCCTTATCTCTGGACGATATGCTGGATATCGCTAAGGGAATGGGATTAAAAATCAAGTGGATAGACAGTACGCCGCAGGAAGTTATCGATGAAATGGGCGTGAGTTCGCGTCAGTTGGTCACCTCATTTATTGAGCCGCCGAGCACGATTTATGTAAATAAAATCCTCAAAAATCGCCCCAACAGACTCAAATATGATTTAGCCGTGCACATAGGTCATTGCGTGTTGCACAACAAGGACGGCCTCAAGAGTGTGATGATCTCAGGCCGCAAATTAGAAGTGGATGAAGAGGCGGGTATGCAGTCCAATACCTTGAACGCGCAGGATATCTTGCATGCATGGCGCGATTTTGAATCGAGCTTCTTCGCCGGTGCGCTGCTGTGTCCTAAAGTGCCTTATCGCCAATTACTCGACCGCCACGGTTACGAGATTGAAGTACACAAGCAACTGCAAGTGTCAGCCTCGGTTGCCATGCGGCGCATGACTGTCGTATCTCCTTATCCCCATTGGCATTATTTCGACGCTTACGCACCAGGCAAGCTCAAAGCCGTTTACCGTGGTAACGGTATTCCACTGCCTTGGGGTAATATGCGACTAGTGGAAGACCCTTGTCAGCATTGGGCCGTCTTTAGGATGATCAGTGAGCCGACGGTCGGTACTTCGGCACAGATTTCGATTTTAAACGTCGGCAACGAACCCCGCATTTACTGCTGCGAGTCGATTAAAGTCGAAGACTCGGCGGGCAACCCGCATGTCCTCTGTGCCGGTATCGATTTGAATCCGGCGATTGAAGCCCAAGGCAAAGATGCCCTGTCTATCGCCCACGATTTGAAGAATGCCTGTGTCGCCAGCGGCGGTTCAGTCACTATTCCCAAACACATTAAAAGCGATCTGGTGAGCGTTGCAAAAATCCTCAATATCAACTGGATAGAACGTGGGATTAAAAACGACGCCCGCCTTATTTGCTCCCGCGGCGCCGTATGCCCACGCCAACCCAGTTGCTATCAAGCAGGTAAAACACAGTGTGATGGTACTGAATAAAGTATCGCAGATGGGATTGATGTTAAGCACTCTCACTCCAGTGACTCGCCGTAAACTCGTCCCTGAGGGCTCGACGGCGGCATCCATGCCGCCAACGGTCACTTCCATGAGAGTGCTTAACTCTGTGGACTCCTGTGTTTGTCTGTATCGCTCATTTAGTTGATAGTTAAACAAAATAACGACTTTATTCTGAAGTATGAGTAACTGATTAATAAAAAGGGATTTTATGTTTGATGATATTGTAGAGTTTAACTGGCAGAAGCCTATGTTATGCACTGATGGAACGGAATTATTTCCAAAAGACACATTAAATAGAGCAAGATACGCTTCATTTTTGCACAACTATTTGGCAAGTAATGCCATCGATGGCGGTTATGTATTAAACCTAAACGCTAAGTGGGGATCGGGTAAAACCTATTTCATTAACCGCTGGATAGAGAGCATTAAAGAGAGTCACCCTGTCGTTTATATTGATGCTTGGAAGCAGGACTATTCAGACGACCCAATGCTTACGGTGATTTCATCTTTGATAAACGCTTTAAGTGATCAATTACCTCATGGAAATAAAATAGTATCTAATATCAATGAAAAAACGGCTCGTTTTATCAAAGCTGCTGCACCTGCTTTACTCAAAGGATTGGTTAAAAAGGCAACTGGATTGAATTTAGATGACATTTCAATCGAAGACAAAATTACACATGAGCCTAAAAATGATGACAAAAGTTCATCAGATATTTTTAGTGAGTCTGCTGCAGCCATTGCACAATGCTTAGTGAAAGATCACAACGATAAACTGAAGTCGGTTGAATATTTACGATCTGAAATTAAAGAATTAATTACTGCGGTAATTGCACATAAAAAGGGTACTTTAAAAGCACCAGCTTTTATATTCATCGATGAATTAGATCGCTGTCGTCCAAGTTACGCAGTAGAGATGTTAGAAGTCGTGAAGCATTTCTTTGAGCTAGATAATATTGCATTTGTTGTTGCGACTGATACTGAGCAATTACAGCATGCAGTTAAAGCAGTCTATGGGGAAGGCTTTGATGCACAAACCTATTTAGGGCGATTCTTTAGGCGCCGTTATTCGTTAACTGAGCTTTCTCGCTATGAGTTTGTAAGCCGAATCGCAGAAAGCAAAGTGACTTATAATCCTAAGTGGAAAGAATATATTCCTAGATTAGATGAGATCGATGACTTCACAAGAGTTGTTTCTATTGTTGCCGATAGATTTAGACTATCGCCAAGGGAAACGGATCAGTTAACAGATAAATTTATAGCTGTTTTAAGCAATCAAAATAAGACTTTAAATCCTTATTTATTGTTAATTCTATTTGTATTGAGAGATAAGCATTACTCTTTGTATGAGGAATGGATTGAGTCAACCAATAAAGAGGCTAGTTTTGGCCAATCTATTGGGAAATTAACTTATCGAATCGATATTTTCCCCATGGTTTATAAAAACAGAGAGCAAGGTTTTTTTCCAAGAGAGGTGGATACCGATTCTTTGGTTGATCTTCAACAAAGCCTTGATATGATCTTATCTAATATGAATAAGGTGTGTTCTCCTTGGAACCAGAGAGAAAAAGATAAATTTATAGGCAATCTGGAAGATTCATTATATTCATCTTCATCTTCATCTCCGAACTTAACTGAAAGAGCAAATAAGGTGTATCAAATAAGGCTTATGAATCTCAAAGCTAATAAGTCAGATTATAAAAACTGGGTTGAGCTAGCGGTGTCTTTTGATGAATAGAAAGAAGCGCTTATCTATACTCCTAAGTCATTTTAGAGCTATCCATTTATGAAATTTTGGTATTAATGTAAGAATAGTAAGCTTCAAAAATACGCAGGAATTGACATGATTAAGCACTCGCGTGTAAGTGCTTAATCATTAGTTATGTCGTCACTCATTTGTTTATCGCTTTAAAAAGAACTCATCTCACAATCCCTACTCTATGATTTTTTAGCAATCAGTCTCGCTCATTCTTGACGTGATTTTGTGTTTAAAATCATTGGTTAATACAACAAGCCGAGCAAACACACTACGGTGCTGGCGGGCAATATGGGCTGTAACCAGCGTGGTTTGTAACTGAGTAAAATCACTAGGATTATCGAACTTAAACACACCCAGCCGAGCAGTAATACGCTGGCGTACGCTGGGCCGTAATGACGACTGGCAAGCCAATAACACAGGACGAGCGTTGCAGTACCAGCGGTGCGAAATCCGCGTGCTTGTACATCGGTTAACGGGCGGTTACGCACGGCGCGGTGGTGGCTAAAATAAGATAAGGCCAACAGTCCCATGGCGATAAAACAGGTTAACAATTCGCCTGTGGCTGTCATGATTCAACTCCTAATTCTGCCGTCGCTTTGGTTACCCGTGTAGCCAGCACTTTTTTAGGGCTACGCAAGCGTTTGGCTGCCATGTAAAACAGCGCTGCAAGTGCGAGCATCATGAGATCAAATCCTGCGAGAACATAGGCTTGGCGCTGTAGATTGCTTATCAGCTGATACTGCGAAGTCATGGCATTGAGCAGGGGTAGCAGGCCATAAAGCAAGGCTGTGAGTAAAAAAAGTCGTTGCCATGTTTGTTTATCTCGTTTGAAACAAGCGAGCAGTGCGACTAACGCCCAACTGATAAAGAAACAATGGATTTCCCAGTTCTCTCTATCTGCAAAGGTGGCGGGTAAGAGTCGATTGGCATAAAAATAACAGGCTAGCGCAATGGGCAGGCCAGCAAAGGTGGCGAGATTCAACATGTTCACTAGCGTGAGCCCGCTATGATTCTTATCTTTTTTAAGCTGCTTTTGTGCCAGTTTATCGGCCCACATAATCGCGCCGCTGGCGATCATCACGCAGCCCGTTAATCCCGCCAGTAAATACAGTAAACGTAGGCCTTGGCCAGCAAAGCGACCACTGTGCAGGGCTATCATGGCACTTTGGGTTTGATTTGCTCCCGAAGTCACAGCCGACTGCGCCAACACAGCCCCTGTCACAGTAGACAAGTGATACCAAGGCGCTTGCTGATTTAAGCTGTGCTCAGGGGCGATTTTGACTGTTACGCTGGCATTGCTGTCGTTGAGATTATCAAACTGTAAGCCTTCAAGTGGCGACTCACCCACGACACTGTGAATCGCACTGAGTAAACTCTGACTATCGAGCGTAGTGGCTGGCGTGCCAGTGGCGGCGGGAGTTTGGTAAATGGGTTTCCATTGCGAATAAAAGGCTTGAGTTTCATCACCATATTGCGTGTTAAGTCCCCATGGCATATACATAAACATCAAAGTCACTAGGCCGGTGTAAGTGATCATAAGATGAAAAGGCAATGCGAGAACTGAGCTGGCGACATGGGCATCTAACCAAGAGCGCGGGCCTTTTCCGGGGCGAAAACTAAAGAAATCCTTAAAAATACGTTTGTGGATCACTATCCCGCTGATGATGGCGACCAGCATGAACATAGTGCAAAAGCCGACAATCCAACGCGCCGTGAGCACACTCATGTAGTACAAGTCGAAATGTAGTCGATAGAGAAAGTCGCCCCCTCGGCTGTCCCGTGCTTTAGGTAAGGCTTCACCTGTCGCAGGGTTAATAAAGCCTTGATGATAATCACCAAATCGCTGGCCTTCAGCGGCGGGATCGCTCCATGCATAGGTCAGTAATGGCACCCGTTGTGTGGGTAAGTAAATCCACCATGACTCAGCGTCAGGCGCTTGTTGTGCCAAGGACGTGAGGCCCTTGAGTATCAATTGTTGATTATCCGCATTGGCATCATATTGGCTGCCGTGGTTTTCGGGTTGCATCCACAGGTTGATTTCAGCACGGTAATAGGCCGCTGTCCCGGCGAAAAAAACCAGAAACAACACCCAGCAGGTGAGCAATCCAACCCAAGTGTGTAGCCAAGTCATTGAACGAAAAAAGGAGTCTTTCATAATCCACTCCCTTGAGCACTTGTAGCATCAAACGCTTTAGCGGCGAGGTAAGCTAAATACAGCAGACCGCTAAGCGCGAATAAATCCAGCCAGTATCGCCATGTTGATTTAACGCTGAACACCCAAATCACGGCGCAGGTGTACACTGTAAATGACAGCATCATGGCGGTTAACACCCGATCAACCTGAGATAACGGCAGGATTTGCGCGAGCAAAATAGTCGCGACTGCACTTAACAAATAGCCACCAAAGGTTGCTGCGAGACAGCGATTACCTATGTGCAGGCTATCGCTCCAGATGGCTGACGTTTTCCAGCGCATCAGTCTTTGTGTTAACGGCGGAGTCATGTTGGTTTTTTCAGTCATGATGGTGTGCCACTTCTGCTGAATTTGTCTTGTGGGTGCGGGATAGCACAGAGATTAACAGGGCGGGTAAAAAGGTTAAGCTGAGTAGCGTTGCCACGATAAGGCCTGCCAATACCACTATGCCAACGCCGCGGTAGAGTTCGCTGCCAGCACCGGGGAATAACACCAACGGCAATAAGCCAAACAAGGTCGTCGCGGTAGACATTAGAATTGGTCGTAATCGACTGGCGACGGCAGATTTTACGGCATCAACGACACCAAACTGACCTGATTGCAGGTTTTTACGGCTCTGTTCTACGATCAAAATAGGGTTGTTAACGACTGTGCCGAGTAGGATTAGAAATCCAAGCATAGTAATCATATCAAAGGGTTGGTGCCAACCTTGGCCGCCAAGATACGCAAATAAGCTGCCAATAGAATTAAGCGCTTGTAAGCCGACTAAACCGCCCGCAAGTCCGAGCGGGATAGTGATCAGCACAAATAACGGATAACCCCAGTGATTAAAAATCGCGACTAATAACAAGTAGATGATCAACACGGCGACCAGAAAATTGCTGGAGAGTGCCGCTTTCGTCGCTTCGAGCTGATCGGCTGCGCCCGAAATATCCAAACTGACATCTTTGCCGACAGCACCCTGTTGATAGAGGATGGGGACTAATTCTTCCCGCACCTTAGCCACAGCGGTTTCTAACGCAATGGAACGCGGCGGAATAATGTAAAGAGTCACGGTTCTGCGGCCATCGACGCGGCGTAAACTGTCGCTATCCATTTGCTCACTAATGTCGGCCAAGGCTTGCAGTGGCAGTACATTACCCTTAGGCGTGACTATCGGCGCGAGTGCCAATTGCGACAGACTCTGTTGATTGCCTGCCAGACTAAATAGAAAGATATCCACCTTGTTATCATTGAGGAAAAACTCGTCGACATAGGCGCCATCGCTCAGTGCCGAAACCGCATAGCCAAACTCGCTGCCGCTAAAATCTTGTTCTACAAGACGTTGCCAGCGAGGGGAAATCTGCCACAGCGGTTGGTCTAGCGACAAGGTCGATGGGTCTGAATACAGCTGCGGCTCGGCAAATACTTTTTCCGCCGCTTGATACGCCGCTTCGGCAGCGCGATAGAGACTGGCTTGATTCGGGCCAGAAATATCCAAGGCGACAGCGCGGGTGCCACCATCGTTGCTGGAAATAATCGAACCCCGCGATGAATAGGCGCGCATGCCCGGATATTGCTCAAACAAGGCAGTGAGTGAGCTCATCATGGCATCCATATCTTGGCTGCGAACGGGCTCGCTCATCACCCAAATACTGCCGACACCCACGCTGAGGGTATAGTATTTTAGCGGCGGAATTTTTTGCTCACCAGATTCAAAGGATGCCGCCTCGGCATTGACTCTCGCCGATAGCTGAGTCGTTAATTCTTCTGCAATTTTAGCCATTTCCGACAGGTTGTAACCCGGCGGCGCGACCATAGAGGTAAAGGCTTTTGGTTCTTCGCCTTCGGGTAAATATTCGGCCGGAGGCATAAGCCAAGCCGCTAGCCCAATCGTTAAGACGAGTGACAGCACAATCACAAAGGCGCGGCGTTTGGCTGACAGTACCAGCTGACTGACTAAGCTCAATATGCGTGATGCTTTGGGCTGCTTACTTTGGTTTGTCTGCGCCGAGTGCATCTTACCGAAACCAAAACGAGCAATAGCGGTGGGTACGATGAACACCGCAACCAGCATAGAAGCAATAATGGATGAAGCGATGGCAATCGCGATATCCGAGTACAGTTGCCCCGCTTCTTGTTTGATAAATAGAATGGGTACAAACACTAGCACTGTGGTGAGTGTCGAGGCTAATACTGCGGGCCACACATCGTAGATACCACTGATGGCTGCTTCGAGACGCTCTAATCCGCGCCTGCGTGCTTGCTCAATACTTTCGAGCACCACAATGCTGTTATCGACCGTCATGCCGATGGCAAAGGCCACACCCGCCAGCGAAATGACATTAATAGTGCGATCAAACACTAGCAGCCCGACGAAGGCGGCTAAGGTACACAGCGGAATACCGATAACGCCTATCAGGGTGGCTCGACTCGAGCGCAAAAAGAGGTACATGACTAAGGTTGCCAGCAATGCACCTAGGCCCAAATTCACCCACACATTTGCAACCGAATCTTGCACATAGCGCACATCATCACTGAATAACTCTAATTGCATGGCGTGCTGGGCGAGTTGATTTTGATTGATCTGCGCTACCACAGGCATCATAGCGGCTTTGATGGCGATAACGTTAGAACCGACGTCCCGCTTAACCGCTAAGCTGAGGGTTCGTTCTTGTTCGGCAAAGGACAGCTCACGGATCTCGGCGTGGTCGAGTTTTATCTCGGCAACGTCTTGCAGCAGAATATTCGTATTACCTTGGCGTTTTAAAATCAGTTGCTTAAGTTGATTTAAATCCTCAAAACGGCCAATTACCCGCAGTAAATAACGTTTTTTACCACTGTCGATATCGCCCGCAGAAGTGTCCTTGTTGCGATATCTAATGGCTTGGCGCACGTCCATAATGCTGATGCCGCGTTGGGCGAGTTTGGCGGGATCGAGCCGTATTTGAATTTGCCGTTCGGCGCCGCCTTGAATGGTGACGGAGGAAACGCCTTTGACACGCTCCATTTGTGGCCGAATAAAGTCGTTAGCGAAATCGCGCATCATGTCTATATCTAGATTTAGCGGGTTGCCTGCGATAGGCACGAGACGGAAATACATGAAAGCGTTGTCTGAATATGAACTGCTGTAAAGCCTTGGTTGGTCGACGTTTTCAGGATAAGACGACACTTGGCTGAGCGCATTGCTAACCCGAATAAGCGCATCGCTTATCTCTGTGCTTTGGGGGAATTCGAGTTCTATCCATGCCGAACCCGTATCAGCCCAAGAGGTCATGCGTTGTAAGTTGGGCAGGGTGCGCAGGTAGCGTTCCTGCTCAAGCAGAATTTCTTTTTCGACGTCTTGCGGTGTTGCTCCCGGCCAACCTGTGGCCACGCTGATGGTGCGCACATCTAAGTCGGGGATCATTTGGATTGGGATACGCAGTGCTGCAGCCGTGCCCAATACGCAAAATATCAAGACGATGACCGACAGTAAGGTGCCATGTTTAATTCCAAACTTCAGCATCCCACTAACCTCCTACTGCAGAGTTGAGTACAGAGACTGGCTGTTGGTCTTGTAGGCTTTCGTTACCGCGGATCACTACGGGCGCGTCTTTAGGTAATGGGCTAAGGATTTCAATCCCGATGGCGCTCGTGTGGCCCACTTGAACGGTATGCCGTTGGGCTATGTTGTTTTGCACGGTAAAGACACTGAACTGGCCGTCGGGGTGACGGACTAGCGCATCTTGCGGCACGACAACACTGTGTTGCGCCCGCTGTAAGTGGAAGGTGGCGGTGGCCGATGTGCCGGGCATCAAAAGTCCACTCGCATCAGGAATGGTTAAGCGCACCAAGAAGCTGCGAGCATTGTGGTCGCTCACGGGGACGAGTGCATTCACATGGCCGATAAACTGCTGTTCAGGCAGCATATCTGCGGCAATATCGACTTGAGTTGCAGTGGCTATGTTTTGGAACATTTCCTGTGGGACTTGAATATCGAGCCAGAGCTGTTCTTGGGATACTAAGGTGAAGATTTCAGTGCCGACATTGACCCATTCACCAGTTTCAGTTTGTTTACTTGCAATCACTCCCGCAAACGGCGCGATAAGTTGGTGACGGGCGACCACCTCTTTTTGGTGTGCTAATGCCGCCGTTAAACTCTGCAGATTAGCTTCGGCTTCGGTTAACGCCGCTTGGCGAATCGCGCGCTCAGTTTCGGGGAATAATTGCTGAGAACTGAGTGTTTGCGCTTCGGTGAGGAGTCGCTGCTTTTCTGCCAGCATGGTCTTAGCGGCCATTACATCGGCCTGACGCTGTGCTAATTGGTGTATGGCTAAGGTGTCATCGAGTGCGAGCAAAGGCTGGCCAGCGGTAACGTTAGAGCCCGCATCGACCAGTACTTTGGCAACTAAGCCATCGGTACGTGCAGATAAGCGGGCTACCCGTGCGGATTTAATGGAGCCACTGAGTGGCAAAAGTTCATTGGTACTGCCTGTTTGGGGCAAGGCGACTGTTACAGGTGCTGTGCTTGCGTGTACTGCAGAACACAGCATGTATAAACCTATCATTAAATAACGCACGTTAACTCCATCTCACTATAAGATTATTACTGAGTGATAAAACTCGTGGTGGTGATGTGTAAAACGCTATCAACCTCGTTGCCTGCGAGTGTTTGTTTACCTTCTGTAGTGTGATTACTGACGAGTAAGTAGCGGCCCGCATCTGGGGTATCGAGGGCGAATTTACCTTGGGCATCGGTGGTGAAAGATTTACTCCAAAAACCGGGGCGATAAACTTGTACTGGATGATTCACCAGTGGTGCGCCTTTATAGCTAAGCACAAACTCGGGAACGCCTGACTTTACTGGCGTAAATTCAAAATCTTGCAGCGCTTTTGTGTGTTCTTGTCCCGTGCGGGCATAGAGTATTGCGGCCTGCAATCCGGTCTCAGTTTTCCATGGTTGCCACGCGGTATCGGCATAGAAACTGATGTCACTCTTGCTATCTTGGGTTTTGACCAGTAGATGATCGGCCTGCGCTGTGGCGGTTAACGGTGTCTTGGCATTGGCGGCGAAAATACGCGCCGCGCTTAACGATGCTAACTCTTCTGCCGAAGCTTGCTCTGAACCCGGTTCGCCAAATTGCACTTTAACCGAACCATCGTTATTACGCTCAAGCCATACTTCATGTGCTTGAGCCGAAAAAGCGATACCGCCGAGTAAAGTGAGTATTACAAGTGCTTGTTTCATTTGATCATCCTTAATGTTATTTCTGGTTAGGGCTATGTTTTAGAGCGTCCAACGTAGTGACAGTGTGGCATTACGTGGCTCGCCAAAGTCGGCGTAACCCCAGAGTGAACGGTTGTAGTTCTTGTCGAAAATATTGTTAATGTTCAATTGCATAGAAATAGATGGTGTGATTTGGTAGCCAAACATTAAGTCAACGAGTGAGTAGGCTGATTGTGTTTGGCGGTAAGCCACATTCGGCGCGCCATCGACACCCCAAATAGTGCCTTGATAGAAGGTGCTGCTCTGCCAGCGCCAGCTCGCACCTGCAGTAATGCCCGGCAGAATATCTTCAAAGTTATATTTAGTGGTGAGTTTGAAGATATCTTCGGGCAGATAAGTTTGACGACGTAGGCCATCTTTATCTTCTGCATTGTTGTGGGTATAACCGCCGCTGATATCCCATAAGTCGGTAAGACGTCCGGCTATTTCTAACTCATAGCCCTTGGTGGTAATCCCATCCACACTTTCGTAGATAGAGTCACCGGAAGGTAGCTGACCTTTACCTGCATATTCAGGTTCGTTGTCTTTATTGGTTTCGTAGACGGCGGCTGACATGTTTAGCGTGTCATCGAACAGCGCGACCTTGACGCCGCCTTCGACGTTTGTGCCTTCTGCAGGTTCGAGCAGTTGGCCATCTTCACCAAAATAGGTGCCAGGTTTGAAGATTTCAGTACGGCTAGCGTAGACAGCGATCTGCTCGGTCACATCGTAGACTAGGCCGTAGTAGGGGATGAAAATACCGGTTTTTTCCATGGTTGCATCTGTGCTGTTACCCACGAGATCATGCTTTTCATAGGACCAGTTACTTACGCGTCCACCGACCATTAATTTCAGTGAATCCAACACATTGACACGGACAGTGCCGTAAACACCCGATTGGTTTTGCTCATTGGTTTGGCCATTGGTGGGTGAATTAGGAATATTAGGCTTGGGGTAATTGCCCTGATCCGCGACGTTATAGCGACGTTGGCGTGCGGAGTTTGTGTTGATGTTATCGAACTCGTTGTCACCGTAGTTAAAACCGATCACCGCACTATGTTCACGGCCGAGTAAGTCGAAGTTACCCGTTGCATACAGGTTGAAACTGTTGGTATCGGATTCGCGATCATGTTGGGCTGCATAGGTATCGCCCCAAGGGCCAACAAATTCGCCGGTTGATTTGACGATATAATCGCCTGGGTAAAAGGCCAATGCGTCTATGGTGGCGTTAGCAATACGATAGGCACTGACGAGTGACCAGTCGTTATCGAATCTATGTTTAAATTCGGCCATAAGACTCTTTTGGGTCACGTCCCAATGGGTCCAGTCCTGTGAGCTAGAGTAGCTGCGGCCAAAATCGACAGCTGTGCCATCAGTATAAAATGCGGGATTAGAGTTCCAGTTATACACACCGTCGGTTTGTGATTTTTGATAGTCCGCAAATAGCGACAAGCTAGTATCTGTGCCGAGACTCGTTTCAACTACGCCATAGAGCACTGTGGTATCGCGCTGATAGCGATCGATAAAAGAGTCGCCTTTCTTCACCGCACTCACGAATCGACCTTTCACATTGCCCGAATCCGTTAGCCAGCCAGAAACATCGGCCTCAAGTCTATAGGTATTCCATGAGCCATAACTTGCACTTGCCGTGGCACGGGTGTCATCCGTTGGGCGTTTACGAATAAAATTAACCGTGGCAGAAGGTTCACCTAAACCGCTTAAAATCCCAGCCGCTCCTTTTAATACTTCAACCCGTTCGGCAATCACAGGGTCTAAACCTTGATCAATTGAGCCGCTGTAAACATGGGATGAAGAGGTTGTGATTAAGCCGTCAATTTGAACACCGCTGTCTAGTGCATAACCGCGCACGAATATCTGACTATTTTCAGAGGCATCGCCCACCATAGTCACGCCAGGAGTGTGATTTAACACTGACTCCATAGTGACCAAACCTTTGTCGCTAATCATCTCTTCGGTAATCAAAGTGACGCTTTGTGGGGTTTCTTTGAGTGACATAGACAAACCCGTGGCGCTATTCATTGCCGCGCGGGTGTATGTTCCTACCACGTTCAATCTTTCTATCTGTTCTGTATCTTTTTTCTCATCTTGCTTAGGGTCAGTATTGGCTTGAACCGTCAGAGTAAGTGTGCTGAGAAGTACAGGGATCAATGGCGAGCGCCAAGACGTTAAAACAGATAGGGGAGGCATGGTATTTCAATCCTTTCAGGCGATTTCAGATTAAATAATGATTGGTGATCCTGAGTGCAAACAAAGTGTTTAGGTGCAAATGAGAATCGATCGCATGATAGGTTTGTTTAAAATAAATGCAATATGCTCAATGTGTAAATTGTTTAAGCTGGGTTGTAACTTATTGGCGAATAGCTTGTCAGCGAGCTGTGATAAGCCGTCGCAGTGGGATCTGAGGTTTTAGCGCATGCCTTACTATAACTCGGTTTCAGGGCATCGACTTGGAACTCAGGCTGTTGTGGATAGGGTCAATTTAGCCAACAAAAAGGCCACAGTCGTTACCGACTGTGGCCTTTAATCTTTACAATTGAATCGAAATCCAACGGACTTGTTAAGCCTAAAAGTGTGATTTACAGCTTAGGTTTACGCCCGCACTTGGCCTGTGCCTGAGACTAAATACTTCTCAGCGGTCAAGGATTCGAGTCCCATTGGGCCATAGGCATGTAGCTTAGAGGTCGCGATGCCGATTTCTGCTCCAAGGCCGAGTTCGCTGCCGTCGGAGAAGCGCGAAGAGGCATTGACCATTACCACAGAAGCATCGACCGTACGTTGGAAGTGTGCGGCTGTGACTTCGTTTTCGGTGCAAATTACTTCGGTGTGCTGGCTACCAAAACGGGCAATATGTTGGATAGCATGGTCAAAGTGATCGACTTGGCGAATGGCAATTTCGAGATCTAAATACTCTTGGCCGAAATCGTCTTCTTCCATGTAAGTACAGTTTTCAAAATAACCACCGGCTTGAGTACAAGCATTGATTTTAACCTTATGCTCGGCCAGCGCTTTGGCTACCTTAGGCAGGAATTGCGAGGCAATTTCTTGGTGTACTAATAGGGCTTCGAGGGCATTACATACGCCAGTGCGCTGGGTTTTACCGTTGAGCAGTAAGTCCATAGCAATATCCAGATCGGCATCTTTGTCGACGTATAAATGACACACGCCTTTAAAATGCTGGATCACTGGGATTTTACTGTTGTCAGTCACAAAGTTAATCAAGCCTTCGCCGCCGCGGGGAATGATCACATCGATATAATCTCGTTGCTGCAGCAGTTCTAGCATGAGGGCGCGATCTGGGTCTGGCACTACAGTGATTAACGCCTCGGGCAAGCCGTATTGTTTCAATACGCTTTGCAAAATAGTGGCGATAATTTTACTGCTGTGCAGCGCCTCTTTACCACCGCGCAGGATCACGGCATTGCCGGATTTAAAGCACAGGGCACCCGCATCGGCGGTGACATTGGGGCGCGCTTCATAAATCATACAAACCACGCCCAATGGAACGCGCATCTTACTGATGGATAAACCATTAGGTCGTTGACCAATATAGCGTTCGTTGCCAATGGGATCGGGTAAGGCGGCGATGGTTTCAATCCCTACTGCCATGGCTTCTACGCGTTCTGGTGTTAGCGTTAAACGGTCGAGCATTGCAGGGGCAAGGTTATCGGCTGTTGCTCTGTGTAGGTCAATCAAGTTAGCGCTTTGGATTTCGTAGGACTTTTCACGTAATGAACGCGCCATGTCGAGGAGTACAGTATTTTTAAGCTGTTCGTCAACTTGGGCGAGAATAAGAGCCGCTTTGGCAGCTTCTTGAGATAAGTTTTTGATTAAATTCATATTTACTCCGCTCAGATGTTTACTCGCTTAGTTTTATTCGGCTGATGCTTATTCGAGAATGGCGATGTTTTTCTCGGAAATAATCGGTCCAGTCTTTTGCTGAAATTCACTGGCAAACTCGCGATCGTCTTGGTCCGTAATAAAGCTAAGTAAACAACTGCTGTAATTTGATTTGGCCTTGGCCAATTTAGTGCCATCGTCTTTGCGTACTAAAATGGTGTCACCGACAGAAAAGTCCCCATTGATTGCAACGACATCGTCACTGGTCAATTGCTCGCTATGGATATCAAGGGCGATATTAAAGTCATTTTCAACAATGACTTCGCCTTGAGCCTGCGAGGTATGTGTCATCCAGTGCAAGTGATCCTGCATTGGCTTCTCATCGGGGGTAAATAAGGTTCCTGGGTTTTGGCCCTTCAACAATTGGTTGAATGAGTCGGCATCAAAACCATTAATAATAAAGGTTTCGATCCCGTGGGAAATCGCCTTCTTGGCGGCTTGTATCTTAGTCCGCATTCCCCCCGTACCGACGGCACTGCTGGCGCCGCCCGCCATGGCGTAGATCTCGGCATTAATCTCGGTCACCTGCTTGATAAGCTGTGCATCGGGATATTCATGGGGGTTTTGCGTGTAAAGCCCATTCACATCCGAACAGATAATCAGCGTATCGGCATCGGCCGCCGCGGCGACCATGGCCGAGAGATTATCGTTATCGCCAACTTTGAGCTTGTCGGCGGTGACGGCATCGTTCTCGTTGATGATAGGCAATAGCCCATGTTCGAGTAGGCTGAAAATCGTGTCTTTAATACTGATGTAACGATCTCGATTGCGTAAATCACCGTGGGTTAACAGTAGCTGTGCGGTTGGGAAATCAAATAACTTGTTCCATGTGGCCATCATATCGGCCTGACCCGCTGCAGCCATGGCTTTTTTCACTGTGACGCTCGGTTTATCAACCTCGCCAAAGTGATGCCATCCTGCAGCGACGGAGCCCGAAGAGACCAAGACAACTTGGATCCCTTGGGCACGACAATAAGTAATAAATTGGGCAATGCCGAGTAAGTAGTGACTGCTGCAACCTTGTTTGTGTGGAGCAATCAGGGCACTACCGACTTTAACGACAATGCGTTTCCAGGATAAGTCAGTCATACCTGCGCGCCTCATCTGTCTTCGGCTAAAACACGGCCAGCCTTATGGAATAATTTAGTGGTTTTGGCACAGGGATCAGTATCGAGTAACGAGACTATCCAAATCACCACACTGCTCACGGCAAAGCCGGGGATCATCTCATACACCACTGTGGTTAAAGCTTTACCGTCAGCAAGTACTGGTGCATAAATCCAAAACAGCACTGTGGCTGCACCTGACACTATGCCGGCAATCGCGGCTTTGTGGGTTAAGTTAGCTTTATACAAGCTAAACAAGACTAACGGACCGAAGGCTGCACCGAATCCTGCCCATGCATTACTCACCAGTGATAGCACACTGCTAGAGCGGTCAAGCGCCAGCAGACTTGCGACAATTGCCACGCCAGCTACGCCAAAACGTCCCATTTTCACCATGTCTTTTTCGCTAGATTCTTTCTTCGAGATCACGCGATAAATATCTTCCGTTAGCGAGCTTGATGACACTAATAGTTGCGATGAAATGGTGCTCATGATCGCGGCTAGAATTGCGGCTAATAAGAAGCCACTAATGATCGGATGGAACAACAACTCAGAAAACACGATAAAGATGGTTTCAGGATCGGTCAGCTTCATGCCAAATTTATTGGCGTAAGCGATACCGACAAGACCTGTTGCCAGTGCACCCACAATGGTCACTGTCATCCAGCCCATACCTATGTGTCTGGCTGTTTTAATGTCAGCGACTGAACGAATTGCCATAAAGCGCACAATAATATGCGGTTGGCCAAAGTAACCGAGTCCCCAAGATAAGCTTGAGATAAGCCCTAACATAGTGACGTTTTGCATGGCATCGGTGAAGTGTGGAATCGATTGATACGCAAAGTTCAGCATAGTGTCAGCGCTGGTAAACTCTTGATATGCCACCACAGGCACTAAGATTAAAGCGACAAACATGATACAGCCTTGGACAAAGTCAGTGAGGCTCACTGCTAAGAATCCGCCCAACAAGGTATAAGAAACCACTACGCCGAGGGTGACGACTAAACCTATGTCGTAGTTCAGGCCGAATGCTGACTCAAATAACTTACCGCCAGCCACTAAACCCGCTGAGGTATACAAGGTAAAGAAGATCACAATGATCACGGCCGAGATAATTCGGATACTGCTGTTGGCATTGCCGAAGCGTTTAGCAAAAAACTCCGGGATAGTGAGGGCGTTATCCGCGACTTCGGTATAGACCCTTAATTTGGGTGCAACGACCAAGTAATTAATTAGAGCACCAATTAATAGTCCAAGTGCGATGTAAATGGTTTCGAAACCAACCAAAAACATTGCGCCGGGAAGACCCATTAGCATCCAGCCACTCATGTCAGATGCACCCGCTGAGAGTGCGGTGACCTGTGGGCTTACCTTGCGGCCGCCCAAAATATAGCCGGATACATCGCTGGTGGATTTTTTATAGGCGAATAAGCCAATAGCAAGCATAGCGATAAAGTAAATCGCTAAGGAAACGTAAGCCAGGTAATTCATGGGTTATTTGTCTCCTAACGCTTTGTTATTTTGAATAATACTCGGTTTCAAAATGACAAAGAGATAGGTGCTTAATATTGCGCATAAACACATAAACTGCATGGTTTCCTTGGCGTGTAATCGGGTAAAGCTTGCTACTTGCGAGATAAGATTTTCCTCTGGTGGGTTCTCCGTAGACATAATTGCTCCTTGGTTGATAATTGAATTTATATCACCAATATAGTTAGTGATCTAATTATATTAAGGCATTTTATCGGCCAAATATCAAGCTTCTATTGGATTTAAATGGTTTTGGCGGTAGCACGAGAGTGGCTTTTTCGGCGGAAAATAGTTTGAGAACTGACTATTTTTCAGAGATGTTTTTCTGCTCGGCGATACTGTGGGCGGTACGTTCGAAGGTTAAGGTGATGCGTTCAAACATCCCAGTAATCAGAGTGAATTGTTCGTGGGGTAACGGGCATTGCGCCAGCGCTTGTAATAAGGCTTCGCTGCTGGTGTTAAACTCTTCTGCGACTTGGCCGTGGGCGCAGGCGATAAATGCCTGACCTAAATTGTGTTGCCAGAGGTTGAGTGCATTTTCTAAGCCTAAGTCTGAGTGCGTATCTGAAATCCCCTGCAACATGCGCCGCATTCGAATCGACACATGGCCTAGATTCAGTGCAGTGAACACCAGATCGGTAAATACCCTCGAACTCTTGCCCGAGCCTTTTTCGTAACTGGCTATCCGCAGCAGTCGATCGCCCATGCGGGCGTTAAACCAAGGCTCAGGATCATCATGCTGCGCGATATGCACCAGATCTTTTTGGATAGATTGCAGCAGACGATATTGCATCAGCCGCTGGCTAGGTTCGGTAATCAATTTAAACAACCAATACAGCACAGTGACGCCAACAAAAATCGCTAAGGCATTGCTGACAGTGTTTTCTATCGCAAATGAAATGGTATTACTGGGCTGTACTAATACCGCAAATGGCACGCAAATCCCGAGACCATAGGGCAAGGTCGGTCGATTCGCTAAAGCGAGTAGCCCAATAAAAAAGGGGCCTGCGAGCACTAAAATGAGGATTTCGAAATCGCCGCTACTCTCTGCCAGCAAAGGTAAAGCGTAAAACACTGTGAGGGGCACAGCGATAGTGATACCAACAAGAATACGGCGCAAAATCGTGGTTAGTATCGGCAGTGGCTGGCGCGCCATCATGATGGAAAAGACCACAGGCATCAGGATCATCATGAGTACCGCACTCGACCCTGTGCCAATCCACAGCGAAGCACCAATGACAAATACCGCCATGCTGCGTAGACCGGTCGTAAACCCTATCAGTGGATCTCGGTGAAATTCCATTGGCGGCGCATTGAGTTGTACCGCAGAATTGCTTGTCAGTACGTTATAACTCTTGAGCACCATGATCAGATCGGCGCTTAACTCCATCGCAACTTTGAGTAAGCGAGTCTCTAATGGGCTTCGGTCGCGGTATTGCATCAGGTTTTGTTGGAGTTGATACCTTAAAGTACGCGCCATTTTGTAGCATTCTTGGTCATCAGTGGATTGCGCCATCAGGATAAAACTGCTGCGCATATTGGCTAAGGTTTTCGCGAGCGGTTCGCTAACAAGATGGGAATGATTACGTTGTAGTCGGCCAAATATTTGGATTGCCGCCAACAGCGAAAGGGTTTTATTGCAGAGAAAGTTTGCCGCATGGCTTTGTCCGCGTCCTTCTGGACCTTCATAAATCACCGCGCTGGAGTCGTCACTCAGCGCCGATACTGATTCCATAATAGTGTCGATATGTTCATGGCGGCTCGCATGTACGCCCTGTAAATCGAGTTCTAATGCAAGATAGTTAAGTGTTTGATTAATTGTGTTTTTAGCATGCAGTTGCAGACCATGTTTTACCTTAGTCGGCCACAGTAGCGAACTGACCAAGACGGCACAAATTGCGCCGACGATAATTTCGCTGATCCTCGCCTGCGCCACATCGAATATTTTTGCACTATCGGCTGTGCTCGGGCTCGCCATCACAATGAGCACTATCAAGCAGGCTGTCATGCCCGCCATAGCAAAGGCATAGACAAAGTTTTGCTGGCGCACCATGGCCGACAACCCAGAATTTAACCCTATCCAGCAGGCGAGTAATCCTAAGGCGAGTTCGGGATAGGGCGTAAACCCGTTGAGTATGGCAATCCCTGCAAGTGCGCCGACTAAGGTGCCGCCAATTTGGCATAAGCCCTTTTCGATCACGAGTCCACTTTCGGGGCGAATTTGCAAAAATACCGCTGACACCAGCGCCCAATATGGCCGTTCTAAATTTAAGAACATGGCCACATATAAGGCGAGCGCCATCGAGATCACGCCTTTAATCGCGAAGATGAGGGTTCGTCGGTCAGGAAAAAATAAACTCTTAAGTAACAGCGTCATAATGACTATTTGTCAGTCTGTAGCTGGATGGAAACTGTCATGCCGACGCTCAGCTCTATGTCCTTAGGAATGCTATCTAGCTGGATATCGACCGGAATCCGCTGCGACAACCTCACCCAATTAAAGGTTTGGCCGATTTGCGGCAATAACTGCCCATTAGCGGTGACATTGGTATTTGCAATCGCCTTACCTATGCTGACCACTTTACCGTGCAAGACATGGCCGCCACTCATCAGGCTGACATCGGCGTTTTGACCTATGTGAACCAAGGGGATTTTGGTTTCTTCAAAATACCCTGTGATATAGAGGGAGTCTTGTTTGACCAGCGAAAATACTGAGTTGCCTTTGCTGACATAGTTGCCATTACGCAGGCTTAAATTGATCAGGGTGCCATTTTCAGGAGCGTGAATTTGCGTTCGCGCTAAGTCAATTTTGGCGGTATTTAATTGCGCCTGTGCGAGCTCGTAACTGGTTCTTGCCAGTTCGGTATTGATAAAGGCTTCGTCGAAGGTTTCTTTGCTGACTAAGTTGGCGTTGGTCAAACCGATACGGCGTTTGTATTTGTGTTTTGCCAGTTCCCATGCCAATTTTTGGCTTTCCGCTTTGGCATTCAATTCGGCAATGGTGGCCTTGTAGCGGGTATCGTCCACTGTGAACAATACATCACCTTTATTAACGACTTGATTGTCTTTTACATTCAGTTGGTTTACCCAACCGGATACATCTGGCGCTATGGTAATGATTTCGGCGCGAACTCGGCCGTCGCGGGTCCAAGGAGAATAAAGGTAGTGCGACCATATCCAATGTCCGGCGATACCTGCAATCGCGACCACAATAAGGGTGAGGCTGATACGAAAGATTTTTCCCATGAACAATCAACTCCCAAGCAAGTAAATGACCAAAGCCAGATAGCAGATAAACAGCCCAACTTCGAACCAAGCTGCGCGCCACAGCTTGTGATAGAGCCCAGTTTGATAGAGTACCCAGCGAGTGATGCAGGAAAGCAGAAAAGCTAAGGGGATAAAGATAATTAATGGACTAAATAACAAACCATCGAACGCGAGTTCTTTAAGCATTACGCTATTCATCCCGATAACAGTGGCGCAGCGATAACCGCGCTAGGTGTTTAAAATGCAAAGTACTCAGTCGAGATTATAGGAAAGTCGCGTGAGAGTTAATGGTTTTATGTTATCTGTGATCAATTAGGGCCAGCATAAGCTGGCCCTAAATATGATGAAATCAAAGCGAAAATCGCTTCTACCTCATAGTAACAAACTCTTCCGCGCCCGTTGGGTGGATAGCAACGACCGCATCGAAATCGGCCTTAGTCGCGCCCATTTTCATGGCGACGCCGAAACCTTGAAGGATTTCGTCCATACCAAAACCAATACCATGAATACCGACGACTTTTTCGTCATTGCCAGCGCAAACTAACTTCATCTTACAGGCTTGGCGATGGGCCGTAACGGCGGTGTACATGGAGGTAAACGTCGACGTATACACTTTGACGTTATCGTCGCCGTATTGAGTGCGCGCTTCTGGTTCGGTCAAGCCCATAGTGCCGATTGGTGGATGGCTGAACACGACCGTTGGGATCAGGCTGTAATCCATTTTGGCATCTGTCATACCGTTAAATAAACGCTCGGACAACAAACGGCCCGCTTTAACCGCAACAGGGGTGAGCTCTACGCCGCCCGCCATAATGTCGCCGACACAGTAAATCCCTTTGTGAGTTGTATTTTGCTGCTCATCAGTGATGACATAGCCTTTGCTATCTAATTGCACTTCGGTATTTTCTAGGCCGATATTGCCTGTTGCAGGTGAGCGGCCAATTGCCCAAATTAGGCAATCGACTGTAATGCTTTCACCGTTTTCTAAGTTTAATGTCAGGCTGTCATCGGCATTTTTAACCACGGCTTTTGGCACGCTATGGGTGTGTAATGTCGGGCCTTCGGTTGCCATCGCATCGACGAGAGCATCGACTAATATAGGGTCAAAGTTACGTAGCGGCGCATGTTTACGCACTAATAAGTGAGTTTCACTGCCCAGAGCGTGTAACACGCCAGCGACTTCAACGGCGATATAACCCGCGCCAACAACGGCAACGCGCTTAGGTTGCTCGCGCAGGGCGAAGAAACCATCGGAATCGATACCGTATTGCGCGCCAGGAATGTTCGGAATCGTCGGCGCGCCGCCAGTGGCGATAAGAATATGATCGGCGGTGTAATGTTCGCCGTCCACTTCGATGGTGTTGCCATCCACAAAACGGCCGTAGCCATTTAACAGCGTCACTTTATTGTTGGCAAAACCACGGCCATAGGCATCGTGAATGCGACCAATGTAGGCTTCGCGGTTTTCGACCAAAGTGTTCCAATCGAATTTATTAACAGTGACGTCGAAACCATAATCTTTGGCGTAAAGGTTCATCGCTTCGGCTACATGGGCGCCATACCACATGACTTTTTTGGGTACACAACCTACGTTTACACAGGTGCCACCCACGTGTTTGGCTTCGATGAGTAGAACCTTAGCACCACGCATTGCCGCTCGGTTTGCTGAGGCGATACCGCCGCTGCCTGCGCCTAGGCAGATATAGTCAAAATGTTGAGCCATGAGTTTCTCCGTCTTACTTCAAGGATGAGATGCTTTACAGCAGAAGGTCATTGTAGGGGGCTTTGCGGTAACAGACCAGCCTATTGCATCACTAACGTATAAGGCATTGCTTTTAATAAAAATACTCCTAAAGTTGCATTCAGTTGTTATCGCGTGGCTGTTTCGCGGCGATATTGGCACTTAGAGTGATCGTTTTGAGCTGGGCCTTCTGCACCACATTTCAAACATTGCCACTCCTTTTGGCGGGCGCTGAGTTCATCGGCTTGATGCTTAGCAGCGTTATCTTGCTTGTTGCCGAGAAGGGACTCTAGCTGATCCATACGTTTATCGAGCCAACGGCAATTAGGATCATTGGCGACATGTTCACGACTGGCGAGCTGTTGTTTGCGACTGAGTTTTTTACTCTTAGCGGCTTTGTTCGATTGAGTGGCTTTAGTTGATTTAGTGGTTTTGGATGGCTCTGCGGGGGTGACAGTGGGGGGCGAATACTCGAACGCACTTTGCACTTGGTTAGGCACATTAATCGGCTTACCTTCATTGTCGAGCAAAGTGCCTAGGGGCAAAGGCGCGGTTTGTGCCGGTTGCGCTAAGGACTCTAGACTCGGTTCAGGCTCAGATACCTGCTGCGCATTTGTCGAGTTTGTCACTGGGATAAAAAGCAGGGGCAAGGTAATGACAGCGGTTCGGATAAGATAGAAATGATGCGTTAACATTCCCTGTTCCTCGGCAAAATCAATGTGAATAGTGAGTCGCTCCGTCGACATTTTGAGTTTAGTTAGTGAGCTTTGTTTTTGCCAAATGTCACGGGATAAATTGACAGAGGAAGGTTGCAATACAGCGCTAGAAACACAGAGCTAAAACGACGTTAAAACGTTATCGCAAAGTGAATGCCGGCATAGGTTTGATCCTGCGAACTCATATCGCCATTGGCTGAGGCTTCTTGCTCAATATCACTCTGGGCAATGCTGTGGCTAATGTGTCCGCTAATACTCATGCTTGGGGTCAGTTGATAATTCGCTTCGAGGCCAAACTGCAGGTTATTACTGCCATCGTGTTCTTCTGTGCGGTATTTAAAATCAAACCCTTGAGTGATATAGGGCGTGAGGCTGAACTGGTCTGTGATATTCCAATAACTGTGCAAACTCACTTCAACAAAGTAGCCTGCCGCTTCTGTGGAATAGACATAACTCACCGATGGTACCAACCAAGCTGTGGCGCTGTAGGCGAGTTCTGCAAATAGCTCGTTATCTTGGCAGCGGCTATTGCTATAGCCTTCAATGCGCTGATATCCCAGATTGGCCTCTAGGTTTTCGGCTAAGTTGAACCCATATTCAAGGCCGATATTCCACTCTGTATAGGCTTGGCTATCACCGCGTCCGACTAAGGCATAAGTGGTTAAGTTGCCGTGTTGAACGGCAGCATTGAGCCAATAAATACCCCCATTTTGCAAGTTATTGCGACCCTGTGAGACATATTTGCTGTCCCAACCTAAATCCAGCATCACCGCCAAAGGTTCTGTCATCTGGCGGGGTAATATGGTGTTTGAAATACTATCGACTTGTTCTAGGCCCTCATTAGCAACTGCGTTGTGACTAAGGCAGTTGATCCCTAATGTGCAGAGGACGCTGGCGATAAGTTTCACTGAGTGTGTTGCCATATTTTTGCTGATTTTGGTCGAGGTACGTTAGTTATGCAGATAATACCTTGTCCACATACAAACATTAATGCGAATTGATTCGATTTGCGATCGAGATTGCAACAATGTGTAGGTAAATAAAACGTAAATCCTAAATGCGAACTAGTTCACTTTTTTTCAGGGGAAATAGGGTTAAGTAAGGCGTTCGAAGGGGACAATCGGTTTTCTCGCCTTGATAAATAGGCCATTAGCCCTTATTTATAACAGATACAGATTGTTGAGGAGTCAATATGAGCAACCCTTTGCTTAGCGGCGCAAAATTACCGCTTTTTTCACAGATTAAACCGGAACATATTCAAGTCGCCGTTGAGCATGCCATTGCTCAGTGCCGCACTAAGATTGATGAAGTGCTGCAGAACCAAGGTCCTTTTACGTGGGACAACTTGGTCGCGCCATTAGAACAGGTTGACGATGAGCTAAGCCAAATTTGGTCGCCCGTTTCTCATATGAATTCAGTGACTAGCACAGATGAGTGGCGTGCCGCCCATGATGCTTGTTTACCTCTTTTATCGGAATACGGTACTTACGTTGGCCAACACCAAGGTTTGTATCAAGCCTATAAAGCGCTGCGAGCATCCAATGAATTTGCACAATTGAGCCAAGCCCAGCAGATGGTTATAGAGCACAGCCTGCGCGACTTTGAACTATCGGGTATTGGTTTAGATGACGCGCAAAAAGTGCGTTATGGCGAGATTGTAAAACGTCTTTCTGAACTCACCAGTGGTTTTTCGAATCAATTACTGGATGCGACGCAAGCTTGGACTAAGTTGATCACTGATGAAGCTGAGCTTGCTGGTTTGCCCGAGTCTGCCAAAGCCGCCGCTAAAGCGATGGCGCAGTCGCGTGAGCTAGAAGGTTGGTTATTTACCTTAGATTTCCCCTCTTATCTACCCGTCATGACCTACAGCGAAAACCGCAGTCTTAGGGAAGAATGCTACCGTGCGTTTGTCACTCGCGCTTCAGATCAAGGTCCCAATGCCGGAGAGTTTGATAACAGCCCGCTGATGGACGAAATTCTTGCTTTGCGCCACGAACTCGCATTGTTACTCGGTTTTGATAGTTTTGCTGACAAATCTCTGGCGACGAAAATGGCTGAAACACCGGCGCAGGTGATGGCATTTTTAAATGAGTTAGCGCTGCGCTCAAAGGATCAAGCTAAGGCAGAACTGGCTGAGCTGAGAGCGTTTGCCGAGGCCGAATATGGCGTGACTGAAATGGCCTCTTGGGACTTAAGTTTCTATGCTGAGAAGTTGCAGCAGCATAAGTATGAGATTTCACAGGAAATCCTGCGTCCGTATTTCCCCGAAGATAAAGTGCTCTCGGGGTTGTTCTACACAGTATCGCGTTTGTTCGGCCTTAAAATCCTTGAGCAAAAGGATTTTGACCGATGGCATAAAGACGTGCGTTTCTTCGATATTTTCGACGAAACTGACGAACACAGAGGTAGTTTCTACCTCGATTTATATGCCCGCACGGGTAAACGTGGTGGTGCTTGGATGGATGACTGCCGTGTGCGCCGTCAAACCGCTAATGGATTACAAAAGCCAGTGGCTTATTTGACCTGTAACTTTAATGGTCCGGTCGATGGCAAACCCGCGCTGTTTACCCATGATGAAGTGACAACCCTGTTCCACGAATTTGGCCATGGTATCCACCACATGCTGACCAAAATCGATGTTGCAGGCGTGTCGGGCATCAATGGTGTGCCTTGGGATGCGGTCGAGTTACCAAGTCAATTTATGGAAAACTGGTGTTGGCAGGAAGAAGCATTAGCCGAAATTTCTGGCCACTTCGAAACGGGCGAGCCATTACCTAAAGCCTTGTTGGATAAAATGCTGGCGGCGAAAAATTTCCAGTCTGGCATGATGATGCTGCGTCAACTCGAGTTCTCATTGTTCGATTTTAGAATGCACCACGAATACGACCCAGCTAAAGGCGCGCGCATACAAGAAACCTTAGACGAAGTGCGTCGTCAGGTGGCCGTATTAACGCCGCCGGATTTTAACCGTTTCCAACATGGATTTGCCCATATTTTTGCGGGCGGTTATGCCGCAGGTTATTACAGCTATAAATGGGCTGAAGTGCTCTCGGCGGATGCGTTTTCCCGTTTCGAAGAGGAAGGTATTTTCAACCCTGAAACGGGTCGTCGCTTCTTGCACAATATCCTCGAAATGGGTGGTTCAGCCGAACCTATGGACTTGTTCAAACAGTTTATGGGGCGCGAGCCGAATATCGATGCCCTGTTAAGACATTCAGGCATTGCTGCATAAGCAATTGTGAGTTTTGATAAATCAGCCCATTTTAATGGGATGATTATCTGAGGGTATTTAGCTTAATCGAACGATAAAAAGACGCCCTAGGGCGTCTTTTTTGTGAGCTATATCTCGCTTGCCCTGTGGTATGACCTCTGTTAGCCTGTGGCTCTTATTTCAAGGGCGGCGCGTTATGAATCTGTATTTTCGTTTGTTTTGGTTGTTATTCTGGCGCACGCGTCATTGTCGTAAGATCGATTTTCTAGGGACAAGCCGTATCACTTATCGTGCTTTACCGAGCGATTGCGACATTAATTTCCATCTCACTAATTCTCGCTATCCCGCGTTTATGGATCTGGCGCGGACTAATATGTTGGCTGAGATGGGTCTGCTGAAACGTTTCTTAAAGTTGAAGTGGATGCCGATAGTCAACGCCGCCGAATTTACTTATATTCGCGATATTAAGCCGCTTAAAACCTTTGAGATTGAAACCAAAGTCGTCGGTTGGGATGAAAAATATTTCTATATTGAACAACGCTTTGTGAGCGAACGTGGCCTACATTGTATCGTTCATGTGCGCGGTGTGTTTGTGTGCAAAGGTAAGCAAGTGCCGCTAGATGTGTTAGTGAAAGAGGCGGGTTATACCGATGCTGCACCTGAGTTGCCGCCCGAAGTCGTGAAGTGGAAAGCGTTTTTGCAGTTGAAGAAAGAACGCAATATGTGATTGTGTTGAGGCATGACTTACTCGCTAAGGTATGCCTCTTATTCCTGCCGTTTCCTCCATCTCAGCCAGTAACACCTCTTCTTGTACTAACATCCAAGCGCCACGCAGTTGTGCCTGTTGCCAATAGCGAACGATTTCATCTAAATCCAACAGGTTTAGATGTTGGAAGCTATAGCTTAAACAAGGGATTAGTGCACAGTCGGCTAAGGTAAAACTGTCGCCACAGACCCAATGATGTTGTGTGAGTTGCGCGTCTAAGCGTTGAAACTGTGTCAGTAGTTGCTTCTCTAATTGTTTGATTTCGAATTCATTGCTGTCTTCTATATGCTTTAACTTTTCTAATTGAAATAATGGGTTGTTAATATCATTGTCTATGATGCGATCGAACAAACGTACCTGTAAGTTGCGTTGTGGTTCTTGTGGCAGCAGCTGGGTACTGTTTTCAAAATGCCTATCTAAGTACTCGATAATAATGCTGGATTCGGGTATCAGCTGTTCATTTTGGGCTTTAAGCAGGGGGATTCGCGCTTGCGGATAACGTTGGTGAAATTCCTTGCGAGACAAAGGGTCGCGTAGATCTATGATTCTGGGATAGAAGTTGGCCTGCTTTTCATAAAGTGCGATGAGCACTTTCTGTGAATAGCGTGATAACGGGTGATAAAAAAGCTCCATAGGCACTCACTCCAAACCCAGTCTTTTACGGACTTTACGTTTTAACTTTAGTCGTAATTGAAGCGCTTGCTGTAAGAGTTTTTTTAAAAAATGCTGGAATAAACACAATTTTTCTTGGCAAAGCCAAGTGATCCATCAGGGATAAAAATCGGTATTATGAGCCCATATAGAAAGTGTCGGGATTTAATCATTTTAAAGGTAATAATATGAGCCAGTTAGAGCGTTTTTCATCTATTTATGCCAGAGCCAGTGAGCGCAAAGGCGGACCTGCTGGACTCGAAGCCTTATTGTCTGGTTGCCTGTCTGATGATGAAATTCGCCAATATCGGGATGCTGAATTATTGTCGGCGATGAGCCGTCAGGTGTTTCAAAGTGGTTTTGTATGGCGGGTGGTTGTTAACAAATGGCCCGAGTATGAGAAGTCTTTCTTTGGGTTCGAACCGCATAAAGTATTAATGTTATCGCCTGAGCAAATTCAAGCGCGGGCAAGTGATGCGACCTTGATTCGCCATCTTAAAAAGACTCAAGCCATTTATGATAATGCTCTGATGATCCACGATGTTGCTCGCGAACATGGCAGCTTGGCGCAGCTGATCGCCGCTTGGCCGACGCAGGATATTATCGGGTTGTGGGCATTTTTAAAGAAACGCGGTACCCGACTGGGCGGCAATACGGGCCCCTATTTTCTGCGCGGTATTGGCAAAGATACTTTTTTGTTAACCGATGATGTACAAGGCTATTTTAAAGCACATAAGTTAGTCGATACGGGTTTTTCATCACAAACGGCGCTTAAACAAGTGCAAGCCGTATTTAATCAGTGGCAACAGGAGTCGGGTCGTTGTTTGGCTGATATCAGCCGTATTTTGGCTTGCAGCGTGGGCGATAATCGAATTTAGTCCTGTTAAGTTGTGATTGAAGATGAACAAATTAGTTTTAATAGACAAATATTGCTTTGCTAGCAAGATTTTTCATTACAGAAGCATTATTTGTGGGAGTCTGAGTTTCATTTAATGGGGTATTAATCTGAATTTCGGGTTTGCTCCGTTTTGGGGTAACCACTAAAATAGCCCGCTAGCTATTATTTGTGACTGTTTAATTGTGTGGCGTTACCTCATAACGCTGGCGCTGCATTTTAGCCGTGCACAAATAGTAGATGTAATAAACTGCACAGCAATCCGCTATCGGATGTATTCATGTTTTTACGCACAAGCAGTCTGAAGCCAGCTCTTTGCTTACTCTCTTTCGGTATTGTCAGTCTTGATAGGGTCGTTTTTAACGACTTGATGCTGAGAGTGGCCTGAGTAAAAACAAGCGCGCTGCGTTTTCGTCTCTATGTACAAATTATTGCAACAAGTGACGGTTAAGCTAACGTCATTGAGCTGTGGGCCTTGGCCTGCCGCAAGTCTAGAATATGAACAGATTTGCAACATATTCAATATGGAGTAGGCTTATTGGGTGTTTTACGGCATATCCCCCTAACAATGCCACTCAAAGTTAACCGATTTTTTAAATCGAATAACAATTCGATGAATATAGTAATGCTGAATGAGTGAAAATTTTCATTAGTTTACAATTTAGTTTCGTTATCTTCCTTGTTGATTCATATAGGCTATGAGATAAATAACGGATTTGATTTTAGTTACAATTACGGCTCGTGTCAGCGCAATAAGTGTACTGGTATGTGGGCAGTTAATATTTGAAGGAGTTCTCATGCGGCAGACAATTAAACTTGCCTCAGTTATAAGCGTGGCGTTATGGATGGCAGCTTGCAGCCCTCAAGAAGAGAGCGCTCAGGCGGGTGCTGGTCCACGTAGTATGGAAGTGGGAATCCTTAATGTTGTTGCCCAGCCACAAGTGATTCAGGTGGAATTACCAGGACGCAGTAAAGCTTTCCTCGAGGCTGAAGTTCGTCCACAGGTTAACGGTATTATTACTAAGCGTAGTTTTGTTGAAGGTGGCAATGTGAAACAGGGTGAATCTCTGTATCAGATTGATTCTTCAACTTATAAAGCTGCTTTAGTGAGTGCCAATGCTGATTTAGCCAGAGCGAATGCGGGCTTAGCCTCAGCAAAAGCTAAGGCGGCACGTTATCAGCAATTGGTAAAAACCAACGCCATCAGTAAGCAAGAGTTCGATGAAGCTGAAGCGGCATATAAAGAAGCATTGGCAAATGTAACCGTGGCTGAAGCTGCGATTAACACCGCTAAAATCAACTTGCAATATACTGAAGTATTAGCGCCTATCTCTGGTCGTATCGGTAAATCGAGTGTGACTGCGGGTGCGTTAGTCACTGCCAACCAGAGCCAAACGCTGGCGACGATTCAACAACTTGATCCTATCAATGTGGATATCGCGCAATCGAGTGCTCAGTTGTTACGTCTTAAAGCTAAGTTGCAGCAAGGTAAGCTACAAGCTTCAGAAAATGCAGACGTGAAATTATTGCTTGAAGATGGCACTCAATATAGTCATCCGGGTAAGTTGCAGTTCGCTGAAGTGAGCGTGGATCCAAACACTGGCTCAGTTATTCTGCGCGCAGAATTCCCTAACCCTGAAGGTATCTTGTTACCTGGCATGTATGTTCGCGCTATGTTAAATGCGGGCACTGATCCACAGGCTATCTTGGTTCCACAAAAAGCGATTACGCGTAACTCTAAGGGTGAAGCTGTGGCTATGGTGGTGAATGACCAAGGTTTAGTCGAAGCGAAAACAGTGACGACCGCAGAAGTGATTAACAACCAATGGCGAGTCACTTCTGGTTTAACTGTGGGCGACAAGTTGATTGTGGAAGGATTACAGAAAGTTCGTCCCGGCGCTCCAGTAACCACCAAAGTTATTTCTGAAACGCAAGCACAATAGGGCATAGCTATGGCACGTTTTTTTATTGATCGCCCCATCTTTGCGTGGGTGATCTCCTTGATTATTATGCTGGCGGGGATCCTTTCGATCCGCTCGCTGCCAGTGTCCCAATATCCTAACATTGCACCACCGACCGTGGTGATCAGTGCTAACTATCCTGGCGCTTCCGCTAAGATTGTTGAAGATTCTGTGACTCAGGTGATTGAGCAACGTATGACGGGTATCGATCACCTCCGTTATATCGCCTCAGCCAGTGACAGTTTTGGTAATGCTGAGATCACTTTAACCTTTAACGCTGAAGCCGATCCGGATATTGCACAGGTTCAAGTGCAGAACAAGTTACAGGGCGCTATGACCCTGTTACCGCAAGAGGTGCAGGCGCAAGGGGTTAACGTTAACAAGTCGAGTTCAGGCTTCTTAATGGTATTAGGCTTCGTATCGACCGATGGTTCGTTAGATAAAGGCGATATCGCCGACTATGTTGGTGCGAACATTCAAGATCCTATGAGTCGCGTACCTGGCGTAGGTGAAATTCAGCTGTTTGGTGCCCAATATGCGATGCGTATATGGCTAGATCCGTTGAAATTGACTCAATACAACTTGACCAGTTTAGACGTTATCGCTGCGATTCGTTCTCAAAACGCTCAAGTTTCAGCTGGACAGCTAGGTGGCGCGCCCTCTGTGGCAGGCCAAGAGTTGAACGCAACGGTATCGGCTCAAAGCCGCTTACAAACGGCAGAAGAGTTCCGCAAAATTATCCTTAAATCGGATATTTCAGGCGCAAACGTCTTCCTAAGTGATGTGGCACGGGTTGAATTAGGTTCTGAAAGTTATGCTGTGGTGTCACTGTATAACGGTCAACCTGCGACAGGGTTAGCGATTAAGCTGGCAACGGGTGCTAACGCGCTTGATACTGCTGAAGCTGTTCGTGAAAAAATTGCTGAGATGAAACCTTTCTTCCCGCAAGGGCTAGAAGTTGTTTATCCATACGATACAACGCCTTTCGTTGAAAAATCGATAGAAGGTGTAGTACATACCTTGCTTGAAGCTATTGTACTAGTGTTCATCATCATGTACCTCTTCTTGCAAAATTTCCGCGCAACTTTGATCCCGACTATTGCAGTACCTGTGGTATTGCTGGGAACCTTTGCGATTCTGTCGTTAGCGGGTTTCTCGATTAACACTTTAACCATGTTTGCTATGGTGCTCGCCATTGGTTTGCTGGTGGACGATGCGATTGTGGTGGTGGAAAACGTCGAGCGGGTAATGGCCGAGGAGGGCTTAAGTCCACTGGAAGCGACGCGTAAGTCGATGGATCAAATTACCGGTGCTTTAGTCGGTATCGGTCTGACCCTCTCCGCAGTGTTTGTCCCTATGGCATTTATGTCAGGTTCAACGGGGGTTATTTATCGTCAGTTCTCTATCACTATCGTATCTGCGATGGCGTTGTCTGTTCTAGTTGCTTTGATTTTAACTCCTGCACTTTGTGCGACTATGCTCAAACCGATTAAGAAGGGCCATGCTCATATCGAAACTGGCTTCTTTGGTTGGTTTAACCGTAGTTTCGATAAACTGACTAATCGTTATGAGTCGAGCGTTGCTGGGATCATCAAGCGCGGCTTTAGAGTGATGGCGATTTACGTTGTGCTGGTTATTGCAGTGGGTTGGATCTTTATCCGTATGCCTACGGCGTTCTTACCAGATGAAGACCAAGGTATTTTGTTCACGCAAGCCATTTTGCCGACTAACTCAACTCAAGAAAGCACCTTAAAAGTATTGGAGAAAGTGTCTGATCACTTTATGGCTGAGGAGGGAGTGAGATCGGTGTTTAGCGTGGCGGGCTTCAGTTTTGCGGGTCAAGGGCAAAACATGGGTATCGCCTTCGTTGGTTTGAAGGATTGGTCTGAGCGTGAAGCGTCTAGTATGGATGTGAAGTCTATTGCTGGTCGCGCTATGGGTGTGTTCGGTCAGATGAAAGATGCCTTAGTATTTGCCTTCGTACCGCCTGCGGTAATCGAGTTGGGGACGGCGAACGGTTTCGACATGTACCTGCAGGATAAGAACGGCCAAGGCCACGAGAAGTTAGTGGCGGCACGTAATCAACTGCTTGGTATGGCGGCACAGAATCCAAATCTGGTGGGTGTGCGTCCAAACGGTCAAGAAGATGCGCCAATTTATCAATTACATGTAGATCACGCTAAGTTGAGCGCGTTAGGCATTGAAATCACTAATGTGAACAATGTGCTTGCAACGGCTTGGGGTGGTTCTTATGTGAATGACTTTATTGACCGCGGCCGCGTGAAGAAAGTATATGTGCAAGGTGATGCCCAGTATCGTATGCAACCGGGAGATTTAGATTCTTGGTACGTGCGCAATAACAAGGGTGACATGGTGCCATTCTCTGCGTTTGCCACTGGTGCATGGGAATACGGTTCTCCACGTTTAGAACGCTTTAACGGCTTACCATCGATGAACATTCAGGGTGCCACGGCTCCTGGTTTCAGTACCGGTGCAGCTATGACAATTATGGAAGACTTAGCCAAGCAGCTTCCTCCTGGTTTTGGTGTCGCGTGGAACGGTCTATCGTATGAAGAACGTCTATCGGGTAACCAAGCACCAGCGCTGTATGCTCTGTCAATCTTAGTGGTCTTCTTAGTATTGGCAGCACTCTATGAAAGCTGGTCGGTACCCTTTGCAGTTGTGCTCGTGGTTCCGCTCGGGATCATCGGTGCCTTGATTGCAATGAATGGTCGCGGCTTGCCAAACGACGTGTTCTTCCAAGTGGGGCTGTTAACCACAGTAGGGTTAGCGACTAAGAACGCCATCTTGATTGTGGAATTCGCTAAAGAGTTCTATGAGAAAGGTTCAGGCTTAGTCGAGGCGACCTTACATGCGGTGCGTGTGCGTCTTCGCCCCATCTTAATGACGTCTCTAGCCTTTGGTCTGGGTGTTGTGCCGTTAGCTATCAGTACCGGTGTAGGCTCTGGTAGTCAAAACGCCATTGGTACAGGTGTACTCGGCGGTATGATGAGCTCGACTTTCCTAGGGATCTTCTTCGTACCATTATTCTTCGTGATAGTGGAGCGTCTCTTCAGTAAGCGCGAGAAGAAAGGTAAAGAACAGAAGCCAAACTCAGCTGAATAAGCTCGATCGTTTCTAAACTTCTAAACTAAAGCCCTGCAATTGCAGGGCTTTTTGTTATTTTAATGCTGTTAGTTATAAAGATGGATAGGCACTGTGCGCGAGTTCTGGCATATTGCGCTGAGGCAGTTAAGAGGACGAAACATGGATGATGCTGCGTTGGAATTGCAAAAACTAGATGCACTCATTGCTAAGGGTAAGATGTACGTCAGTTTGGTCTTTGGCGTATTGTTCTGGGGTATGCTGACGTCCCTCGTGGTCGCCTTAATACATTATTTTATCTCGGGCGATCCATTTTGGGCGGAACTGCAAAGAGCGCTCTATATTTATCCCATTGGCGGTATTTTATTTGGTTGGTTTGTGTGGGTGCAGATTAATCGTAAGCGAGATAAACTTCGCGCCCAATAGTATCAATAGTTCTGGTTAAGCTGAGTGTAGGAGTGACATGGTGTTTTCGTGGGGTAATCTTGCCACTAAGCAACTTATCGTGGGAATGGTATGCCATGGCATAGCGCTGGCATTTTTGGCCTATGGCGTTTATGCATTTTACTTGCAGGAGCTTGTACTACCAGAGTTAACTCGCTGTGTCGGTGCTGCAGTGTTATTTGTGGGCATGGGGCTAGCCCCTCAATTATTTTTTATGTCAGTGAGCCAGATAGTATCGCAAGCTGAGGACACGACATTAAAATCTACCCTACAGACCTATGTGTTTAATCTAGGTATTTTTTTGATGATCTGCAGTCTGTTAATGGAATGGCTATACGAGTAAAGTTATCGAATAAAGAAAGGGCGTCGACTTTATCATCGACGCCCTTTTTATTGCGGTTAAGGCGTGTAGTAAGTCGCGGCTCCCGGCCCAACGGGCAGACCAAAGCCAAATACCCACAGGAAGAAGAACGCTGTCCAACCCACGAAAAACACGAGCGAGTACGGCAGCATAGTGGCGATCAGCGTACCTATCCCTAGGTTTTTCTGGTAACGACAGGCAACCGCTAAGATCAAACCAAAGTAGCTCATCATAGGTGTGATTAAGTTAGTCACCGAATCCCCAATACGGTACGCCGCTTGAATCGTTTCGGGCGCATAACCAACCAGCATCAGCATAGGCACAAAAATAGGAGCGGTAATTGCCCACTGGGCCGAGGCGCTGCCAAGCATCAAGTTGATAATGCCGCAGAGCATAATAAAGAATAAAAATACGATCGGGCCCGTCAAGCCAATGGATTGCAGTGCATCGGCACCTAATACCGCCAATACTGCGCCTAAATTACTCCAGTTGAAGAAGGCGACAAACTGTGCAGCGAAGAAGACGAGGACGATATACATGCCCATAGTGCTCATGCTGTGGGACATGGCATTGATGACATCTTTATCATTTTTGATGCTGCCCACGACTTTGCCGTAAATAAAGCCCGGTATGGCAAAACAGATAAAGATAAAGGCGACTATGCCCTTGAGGAATGGCGAACCTGAGATGAGACCGGTTACAGGATGGCGCAGCGGTGCGCCTTCTGGTACGACTGAAATCGCTAAAATAACCGCGAGCACTAACATAGATAACCCAGCCCATTTTAAGCCGCGTTTCTCAATAGCACTGATGCTCTCCATCGATTGCAGTACGGTTTCGTCTGCATCATCATCTTGGTATTGACCTAACTTAGGTTCGACGATTTTCTCTGTGACAAAGGCGCCAAGGAAAGTGATCACAAAGGTGGAGACAAACATGAAGTACCAGTTTACTTCTGGGCCGACGTTGTATTGAGGATCTATCATGCGCGCCGCAGCTTCGGTAATGCCCGATAGCAAGGGATCGACAGTACCAAGCAATAAGTTAGCGCTATAACCTCCTGAAACCCCGGCAAAAGCGGCAGCTAAACCTGCAAGTGGATGGCGGCCAAGGGAGTGGAAAATCATCGCCGCCATAGGGATAAGTACCACATAGCCAAGCTCGGCAGCGGTGTTGGACATTATGCCGGCAAATACTATGGTCACAGTGACTAATCGTTTAGAGGCGCCCATGACTAAAGCACGCATAGCCGCAGATAATAAGCCAGAGCGTTCGGCAATCCCGACGCCGAGTAGCGCCACGAGCACAGTGCCGAGCGGCGTAAAGCCAGTAAAGTTGGTCACCAGATGCGAGACTATCATCCGCAAACCTTCGGCGTTCATCAGGCTCACCACATGGATTAAACCGTCGGCACTGCGGCCGTGTGAGCCAATAGGTCTAGGATCGACTACGGTTAACCCAAAGTAGCCCGCAATACCTGAAATAATGATCACTGCAACACAGAACAGTGCGAATAAGGTGATTGGATGGGGCAGCAGATTGCCTAAGCGTTCAACAATATTGAGAAAACGTACAAACCAACCACTAGAGCTGATATCGCCCTGTTGTGGATTGGGTTCAGAAGCTTTTTGTGGGGGAATATCGCCGGAATTAAAACTCATCGTCCTTCCTTTATGTCGACCTTTACGCAGCGCAATATTTGGACCCTATAACAGACTCGAGACATTGCCGACGGCCGATTGTGGATGATGTGGCTGAGGGGATAACTCTAGGTGCAAGACTCGGAGTGAAAGCTAAGGTAAAAGTTAAAAAATTAGCGGCAAAGTATGATTGTTAAGTTTTAATTGAAACTTAAATGTTGCTATTGACTGTGTTGAAGTGAGGAGGGCGAAAATTAGGATAAAAAAATGGACTCTCGAGGAGTCCAGTATTCACGAGCAAAATTGGATGCTCTAATGTTGTGCCATATCACTATAGACGTTGTTTGCTGTATCGGAGCTGAATATCGATAAATTTATAGGTTAAATGCTGTTTTTTATGCAGATGATCACTTTTCATCGTTGAATATGGCCAGTTTCATTGATGATTGCTCGTTAGATGACATCGCCAGCTCTGACCAGCGAGTAATTTCATTGTCTTAATCAGCCCGCAGGTGAAATTCTCACTTATTTATGGTTAGCTGTATCCTATTAACAAGAATAAGAAACCTAAGGATGGAAGATGGAAAAATTGTTATTGGGATTAACGCTGATTTTTATCGTGACCTATCTTTGGTACGTCAGCCTAGTCAAAAAGCGCAATACCGCGCTCGAAGCCTTGTCGGGTATTGATGTACAGCTGACCAAGCGTGCCGACCTTGTGCCTAACATTCTAAAAATCGCTAAACGATTTATGGAGCATGAAAAGTCACTGCTCACTGAAATCACCGAATTGCGGACTCTGCTAAGCCATAATTACAACAAGGCCGACCCTAGCGCAGTTAAAGAACATTTAGTTCAGGCTGAGCGGTTGAACGACAAAATGAGTACCTTGATGGTGAATGTGGAGAACTATCCTGAGCTCAAGTCCGACAACACTATGTTGCAGGCGATGCAGACCTATAACGAGGTCGAAGCGCATATCTCAGCTGCGAGGCGTTTTTACAACTCGGCAGTTTCCGAGCTAAATACTGCGGTAGAAATCTTCCCCGGCTCGATTATCGCTTCTATGGCGAGTATTAAAGTGATGCCATTCTATGAGGTGAGCGAAGCGGCAAAAGCGCCCGTTGATGCGGCCGAATACTTGTAAGCTTAGCTGTGCAGGGTGAGTTATCACCCTGCAATACTATGACATCAATATGAGTATCATCACTTTTATTTTAGGTAGCCCGATTCGGACTTATCGAGGTCCTGTTGGTTTGTCTGCGGATTTGGACGAACTACCTCAACTCGAAGCGTATTACGAAGAACATATCGCGCCCATCAGTCGCAAATATGAAACTAAGCGTGTGGCTTGCCTTAAGGCGGCGCGTAAACGTTTGTATTTGAGTTTGATGATAGTGCTTGGGCTGAGCTTGCTCACCGTTATTGGCTACTACAGCGGTGGCGCTTATTTCCCGCCTTTGCCATTGCTTGCCTTAGTCGGATTATGCTGGTGGAGCTTTGCTCCGACTCGTGAGTTTAAGCATTTGGTTCAAAATGATATTTATCCGCTGATGTTTAAATATTTCGGCGATGATTTTATTTATAGCCGCGAAATGCGCCTCGACATGAATAGACTCGTTGCGGCTAAAGTATTGCCGCGATACGACAAAGTCAGCTTCGGTGACTATATACAAGGCTGCTATAAGGGCGTTGAGTTGGCGGTCAATGAGCTTACCCTGACCAAGAATGTACAAGTCGAAGAACTGGATGTCAGTACCAGCAGGCGCAGAACTGTGACCCGCACCGAAACCCAGTTTCGTGGCTTAGTGGTTGAGCTGAGTAGCCATAAAGCGTTTATGGGTCATACTGTTGTGCTGAGGGATCGCGGTGGTTTAGCCAATTTCCTGTCCGACAGCCATGCGGGACTGGTACGAGTCAAACTTGAAGATCCGCAATTTGAAAAAGAGTTCGACGTGTTTTCAACGGATCAAATCGAGTCACGCTATTTGCTCAATACGGCTTTTATGGAGCGCTTACAGGAGCTTGCCAAACATTTCGATGGCAATATTCAATGTGCATTTTTCCGCAATAAACTAACTTTGTTCCTACCGAATCGCAGAACGCATTTTCAAATGCAGTCCATTTTTCATGGCGCGACCTTTTCAGTAGAATTTAGTCAGATAAACCGAGAAATGAAGCAACTCTTTGCTATTATTGAAGTACTTAAACTTAATCAGTACACGGGACTTTGATGTTGCTTATTCGCTCAGCGCTTGCTCGTACACTGACTTTTGCAGCCTTTTCATTGCCCTGCAGATTTGAGGGGCTAGGCCTGTGCTTATTATTGATATCGAGTTTGATGATAAATGCAAATGCTGAGGAGGCGCGCGAAAAAGCTAAGCCGCGTATTGTGGCGCGGTACTCACAGAGCGGCATAGTGAGTAGTGAAGGTCTAGAAAAACTCAAAATTTATCAATACCAACAAGCTAATGGTGTCACCGTATTTACCGACAAAGCCCCCGCAAATAACCAGTATCAAATTTTGTTATATGACTGTTTTGCCTGTCGTCCCGATTCGACCATAGACTGGAATGGTATTCGGCTATTTACCGCTAATTATGATGCCTTGATCTCCCATGCAGCCCATAAGCATCAACTTGATCCCGCCTTAATCCGCGCTGTGATCCACGCGGAATCAGCCTTTAATGCGCGTGCACTTTCGCGAACTGGCGCCATGGGATTAATGCAATTGATGCCAGAAACAGCAAAAGAGATGGGTGTGGCAAATGCATTTTTGCCTGAAGAGAATATCTTAGGTGGCAGTAAGTATTTGGCACAAATGCTAAAACAGTTCAATGGTGATGTCGCATTGGCCTGCGCGGCTTACAATGCGGGGCCGACGACCGTGGTTCAGTACAATGGCATTCCGCCCTATCCTGAAACCCAAGCCTATGTTGAGCGTGTGAAAATTTTATTGAAGCGTTACCGCGAGCAGAAGGACGTTTAGCAACCGCATTGATAAGCTGAAATGAAGTGGCGAAAACCCAGAGATCATCGCCGCCATTCGAGTCGAAGACTACTCGCCGACTTCCCATTTTACGGTAATGTTACCGTCCACTTGTCCAAGTGTTTTACCCAAGTAATCCATTAATTCTGTTGCGATTTCGTCTAACTGCCAAGGTGGATTGATGATCCATAATCCTGCCGCTGTCATGCCAAATTCATCTGAATCGGGCTTAATGGCTTGTTCAATTCTCAGCTGACGTTTAATGCCACTGCTGGCGAGGCGCGATAACATACCTTCGGTCTGAGCACGATTTACGACTGGATACCACAGGATAAACACACCTGTAGCAAAACGCTTGTGCGCTTTTATCAGGGTTTCGGCCACATCTTGGTAGTCGGTTTTCATCTCGTAGCTAGGATCCACTAGCACCAGAGCACGACGCTCTAATGGTGGTACTGCGGCGATAAGGCCTTTTAGGCCATCACCTTTGATCACTTTAACTTGTCTGTCTTCGCAGAAATAATCATCCAATAACACGTAATCAGTGCTGTGCAGCTCGTGCAGCACCATGCGATCTTTAGGCCCTAGCTCCATGTCGATAATGGCGGGTGAACCTGGGTAGAAGTTGAGTTCGTCTGGATTTTCTTCATTAAAATGGCGCACGGCGGCGACATAGTCCTGCAGCGATTGTGGTAAGTCAGTTTTATCCCAAAGCTTAGCTACACCTTCGAGGTATTCACCTGTTTTCTGTGCAAATTCATCGCTTAAAGCATAACCACCCGCACCTGCGTGGGTATCGATATACACGAGTGGTTTGTCTTTCTTGTGCATCAGCTGCAAGGTTTGTAGCAAGATGGCGTGTTTCAACACATCGGCATAATTGCCAGCGTGATAACCATGGCGGTAACTTAACATGGGGTAATCCTAGTTATTTGCAAACATAGCAAAGAGAGGCAAATGCCAGTCGGCAATTATACCTGCGATGGTTCTAGGCGTAAATTTAATGCCTCAGTTGGCGCTCTTTTTATTGGCAAACCAATGTGTGGGGGTTTGCATTTGAAAGGTTTTCAGCCAGAGATTCGCTGGTGCGGGTTTACCGAATAAATAACCTTGAAATTGTTCGCATCCTAGCGCTGTGAGTTGCAATAACTGGGCTTCGGTTTCGATACCTTCGGCAATGACGTTGAGTTTTAAGCTCTTGGCTAACAGGATGGCGGCGTTAACAATTTGGGTATGGCGTTCACTAATGCCCATTTGACTGACAAAGTAACGGTCGATTTTAATTGTGTCGGCACTGATATCAATGAGCTGGCTTAATGAGGCATGGCCAGTACCAAAATCGTCAATGGCGATAGACACTCCCATACGAGCCAAGGTGTTTAAGCGTCGGCCTGTTTCTTTATGGGTTGAAAATACAGAGGTTTCAGTAATTTCAATTTCCAACAATGGGATGAGTTCAGGATGATTCATATAGGTTTGGATTAACACTTTAAAGAAGCGATCCGACAGAATATCTTGCCCAGATAAATTAAAGGCTATCCTAACCAGAGGCACATTCTTAGGCCAAGAACGTATCAGTTGTAGTAATTGCCTGAAGACTTTTATCGCAAAAATCGCCTGCAATTGAGATGACTCTATGATGGGGATAAAAGTGTTTGGCATGATCATAGTGCCGTCTTCATCAAACATTCTGGCTAGCGCTTCAAAGCTAGTAATGTGGCCATTGGCCATCACTTTAGGTTGCAGCCACATTTCAAGGCGGTTGTGTTTCAGCGCGTCACGGATTCTGGCTTTTTGCGATGAAGCTTCGAGCAGATTGTTAATCAAACCAATGTAATACACCATCACTGGGCTAGCTTGGGTGGTTTGTTTTATGGCAATTAAACATTGCTCCGCTGCTTGCTGCGGTGAGGCTTTATTACCTGAGCTGCAACCGACTCTGCACTCGAGATGATATTCAGTCTGTTGTTCTTGCTTAAGTTGTAGGTTTGTTGGAATACGCTCGCGTAATTGTAGCGCTAGGTTTTCAGGGGAGATAAGCGGCAGGCTAGTAAACTCGAGTGCAAACGATGCTCCTCTAAATCGGTATATTTTTGCGATATGACCAAAGCGATTTTTGAGTTCAATAGCAAAGGCTTTTAGGATGGCATCTCCGACGCTGATACCGAAAGCAGCATTAATTTGGCTAAGATTATCAATTTTGATTAAGGCTACGGTCATTTCCTGATGGATCAAGCTTGGCGCTGGGTTATACCAGTGATTTTCGTTGGGTAATCCTGTCACTAAATCATAGAAATGCGTGCTGATGTGGTGTTTTTTAAGGCGACTCAGCTCAATCGCATGGTTTGCCTGTTCTGTGACATCGTGGCAGTGAAATAACAAAGTATCATGGTGCTGTAATGAGGCTTTTTGCAGCAGATATTTAGTGCTGTTATTGTTTTTTAAATGGGTTGGAAACGAGGCCGCCAGTAAATTCGTGCTGGTATCTTCGGTAAGTTCAAAAATGTCACATAGGCGAGTGCGGTTTAGTGTGACTTCTCCAGCGATTTCCCTCGCGGCATTATTCAGGTTGAGAATGACTCCATCCTCATTGCAGAAGAAAGAGGCTGTACCATTATTTTCAAAGATTTCAGCATATTGATCTAATGTATGTTGCAGTGCATTTTGATGCTGAATCATTTGCTGCGCATGGATTTTCTGGGTTTTTAGCAGGCGCATTGCCGACAACGGGATACAGATATTAAAAAACATAAACAGCAAACCGTTTAGATAAGCGTGGGTCGCAGGTAGGCTGATATCAATATCGATAATGGGAGGCAGGTTTTGGTTACGCAGTAGCAGTAAAAAAGGCAATACGTTGAAACACATCATAATAAAAGCAACTTTTCTGCCAAACAAGAAAAGCGCCATCAAGGGCAAGGTATATAAGAAAGTAATACCTACCTGCGATAAGTTAAAGTCAGGGATAAACAGCAGCATAGATAAACAGGCTGCAATAACCATAGCCAGCAGGCTGATAGAGCTGACGAGTAAATATTTGCGCGTAAACCATAAAGACAGGAATAGTACGGTTAAAAAACTGACCGTAATGCTGATAATGAAAGTGAGGTTTAACTCATACGCAATTAAAGAGCTATGCAGCACTATGCTAGTGGTCAAGATGGCGCCACTGAGCAGAATAATCCGCAATAAGCTGGTTTTTAATATCGTTTTGTCAGGATTTAAAAAATCTTGCTCCCTGATAAACAAAAAACCTTTTAGCCATTGAAGCAAAAAAAGTCCTTATCCCGTACGGAAGTCATGCAGGTTGGCTGGGGACGTAACATATAACATAAATCACTAAACTGTTATACAAATAGATTTCTGCCTTTATAAATCAGTACATTACAGTGTGATGCTTGTTTGAATTATTAAGGGCGTACTGAGACAAATTGGCTAAGACAGTGATGAGCTTAGCGATGTGTTTTGCTTACTAGCATATTCATAAACGAGATTTTTAGGCATAATGGCCATCATTTTCGTTGGTTAGAAGACAGCCTGTGACCCCGATTTTTTTCAATCAGCAATACCCAACACTTGTGGATATTTGTGCACGTTGGCAACTCGTCTACGATGCGAATGCGACCTTCGAATTGCGTTTTGAATCAGATACTTTATCACTGCATAAACGCGATGAGCCTAAGCTCGATGGTATAGTGGTGGATTTTGTGACTGGCGCCGTCGCCCATAGACGTAAGTTCGGTGGCGGTCGCGGCCAATCTATCGCTAAAGCGGTGGGATTAAAGCAAGGGGTAACACCGAGTGTTGTCGATGGCACTGCGGGTTTAGGGCGTGATGCGTTTGTGCTCGCAAGCCTTGGTTGCACTGTAACTATGGTTGAACGTCATCCTGTGGTTGCCGCATTACTTGAAGATGGCTTACGCCGTGCTTATCAAGATGCTGAAATCGGTGATTGGATGCGTGAGCGGATGCGCCTATTTCATGGTTCTAGCCTAGAAGCACTATCGAAATTGGCACAAGAGGTGGATGTGGTTTACCTCGATCCTATGTACCCCCACCGTGATAAATCGGCCCTTGTTAAAAAAGAAATGCGTGTATTCCAATCCTTAGTCGGTGCCGATTTAGATGCCGATGGCTTACTCGCCCCAGCTTTAGCCTTAGCAACTAAACGTGTCGTCGTTAAGCGCCCTGACTATGCCGAAGATTTGGACGGGGTTAAGCCTAATACGGTTATTGAAACCAAGAAAAACCGTTTCGATGTCTATGTAAAAGCTGCGATGAAATAGCGAAGATTTTTCTCATCGCGAACATTGTATGCTTTCAGTGACAACGGCTTAGCTCATGTCGATATTTCAGTTTTATGGGCTATTTTCTTTTTTATACCCACTTGTGATTTTTTATATGAAACTCATTCCTCTGCTAAAACAGCCGCGTATTCACTGACTATTCTAATGTAAAACTTCTCATAACATTATGTTTCGTATTAATAATTTTGTTTATAAAGAGGATTTGCAATGCAGAAAAAGCATTGGTCAAAAGTTCAGTTATTGCACGAGGTGGTCACCAATCCCAATATTATAGTCAAAGGCCAACATAGCTATTACAGTGATTGCTGGGATGCTGGCTTTGAGGGATCAGCAGTGAGATATCTTCATGGTGATGAAGTGAGCCGTGAGTGGGAGCCTAAGTGGCCTATCGATAAACTTTATATCGGGAACTATGTGTGTATCGCCGCCGAAGTTGTGATCTTAATGGGCGGAAATCATACGCATAGAGCGGATTGGTTTTGTTTATATCCCTTTATGGATTTCATCGAGGAGGCCTATGTAGGTAAAGGCGATACTCATATTGGTGATGGGGCTTGGTTAGGCATGAGATGTATGTTGATGCCAGGGGTGACGATAGGTGAAGGTGCGGTTGTTGCCGCAAATAGTGTTGTCACCCAAAATATCGAACCCTACAGTATTGTGGCGGGATCACCCGCGAAATTAATCAAGTATCGGTTTGATAAAGACGTTATTACTGAGTTACTGGCGTTAAAAATCTACGATTGGCCTGCCGAAAAGTTTGAAAGCTTAAAGCGGTATTTGTGTTCGGCGGATTTTGACGCGCTCAGCAAAGCGATCACTCGCTATGACCAATCCGTACATCAAAGCAAATAACCGTTAGTCCCAAAGTGAAAGGTCGCGCTCAGTCGAGGCCTTTTACTTATCCTGCCTTAAATCTGCTTTTGGGCGCTTTCGCTAAGTCGACCAGTTCTTCGATGATCACCCGTAGCTTGGGTTGGAGGTAAGGGGTTTTAAGCCAAATCAGGTGGATAGGTGTGTCGTCACTGGCGAGTTCGTCCAGTACCGAGATAAGTTCACCAGTTTTAAGATAGTCCTCAACCAACCATATTGGCACTTGCGCTAAACCTACTCCCGCCAGTGTAGCGGCTAAAATGGCTTCGCAATCAGCGATTTCGTGGCGTACTGGAATATCATAGGCATCGATGATCCCATCCTCATTTTTAAGTAACCAGCGATGTTGCTGCCCAAGCGGCCAGCCGACAATGCATTGGTGCTGGCTGAGATCTTCTTTGCCTTGTGGAGTGCCAAGTCGAGCGAAATAGGCGGGAGATGCGCAGATCACTCGGCGTTGTTCTCCTAATCTACGGGCGACTAAATCCACAGTGTCGCCGAGTTGTCCGACACGCACCGCCAAATCAATGCCGTCACTAAACAAATCGGTCGCTCTATCGTTAAAGGTAATGGATAACTCAAGCTTGGGATATTTTTGCGACAGTGCTAATAGGGTTGGCAGTATATATCGCCGCCCAAACGTCACGGGTAAATCCACTCGCACTCGACCTGAGGGAATTTGCTGTTCGCTGCCGAGTCGGCTCTGTGCATTGTCTAGGATTGCCATGGCATTTTGGCAATCTGTGAGATACGAATCGCCATCATTGGTTAAGCTCACACGCCTTGTGGTGCGGTGCAGCAGCTTAGTGCCTAAGCGGGTTTCTAATCGCACTATGCTTTTACTGAGCGCCGAACCTGTCATGCCTAACGCCTGCGCCGCTAAGGTAAAACTGCCGAGCTGGGCAACAGTGACGAAATGGCGTATCTCAACAAATTGATTATTTATCACGGCAATTAATTCCTTGAAGGACTCAGTGATGGTCATTTTAGTGACTTAATCATGGAAAGTGAATCGCGTAAGCTACTACCACAGTATGAAAATGAGCGTTAACGTACAAGCGAACGTCATTTTGTAATTGATTAAAAAGGTTTTTCTATACAATCAACCTTAACCCCCTATTGAGTGAGCTAACTATGAAATCGTCAAATAATCTGCAAGGTAAAGTGGCTTTTGTACAAGGTGGCAGCCGTGGTATCGGTGCTGCCATCGTTAAAAGATTGGCGAGTGACGGCGCAGCGGTTGCCTTTACCTATGTGTCATCTGAGGCCCAATCACAATTGCTAGTTGACGACGTTATCACCCATGGTGGTCAAGCCATTGCCATTAAGGCCGACAGCACAGAGCCGGAGGCGATCCGTCGTGCCATCCGCGAGACCAAAGCGCATTTCGGTCGATTAGATATAGTAGTCAATAATGCGGGCACGCTGATTTGGGATAGCATCGAGAATCTGACGCTAGAAGACTGGGAGCGAACAATTAACACTAATGTGCGCAGTGTGTTTGTGGCCAGTCAAGAAGCTGCGCTGCACATGAATGATGGCGGCCGCATCATCAATATCGGTAGCACGAACGCTGAGCGTATTCCGTTTGTAGGTGGTGCGATTTACGGCATGAGTAAATCGGCCTTAGTCGGTTTAGCCAAAGGACTCGCGCGGGATTTAGGCCCTCGAGCTATTACGGTGAACAATATTCAGCCTGGACCTGTGGATACCGATATGAACCCTGATAACGGTGATTCATCTGAGCCCGTTAAGGCGATGGGCGCCTTGGGTCGTTATGGTAAAGCCGAAGAGATCGCCAGCTTTGTCGCCTTTATCGCGGGTCCAGAAGCGGGCTATATCACTGGTGCGAGTTTGATGATTGATGGTGGGTTTTCTGCATAAGCTTTGTCTGTATTTATCTTTTAGGCAAAAAGTTTGATTCCAGTCATTAATAAGCCTGCACAAGAGTCACTCTGGCGGGCCTTGCTTAAGTTGTGGCTAGTTATTTCAGAATCAATATGTTAGAGCATAAAAACTCGTTGAGTATGATGGTAAGAACTTAGGTCGTTGTTACTCAAATTATCTGTCAGCAAAGCGCGGTTTTATTGAAATGGTGGACTATGGCTTGAGTCAGGCAAGGCAAAATAATTTGCTTGTTGATGAACTATTGTTACAATCCGCCGGTCTTATCTTCAGCTATCTGTTGAAAGACACTCATTTTTTATCTTTATTATCAAAGAATAAGACGAAGGGAAATCCAAATTTCTAAGTTATCGACTAAGCAAACAGGCAACCTATGGGGCGTGATGGTGTTTACCATTCTGACCTTGTTCTGTTTGACTCAAAATAGTGGAATACTTAACTTGTTGCTCAAGGAGTCGAGCGCGCAAGCGATGTCGGCTACGTCTTTTTCTGGTGCTGGTTTTAGCGCCAACTCAGCTTTAAACGCCAGTTCAGCTTCAAACAATATGGCTAGCCACGCCGATGCTCAAGCGGCGGGTACTGAGCTGGTCAAAAGTGAACCTAAAAAATGTGAATTGTCTGAGAAATCGATCCGAACCTGTATCGACACTCCGAGTACCATCCCATTTCTTATCCTGCTGTTCCTACTGCCGTTACTTCCCCGCGCCTCCCGCGTGATAACACTGTTACCCATACAAGGTTATCAAGCTAAACCTAGGCGAATACATCTCACACATTGTCGCTTTCAAGAATAAAAACTTATTTATCAATTTGATAGGTGGGTTTGTTTAGGCATGCTTTCTCTCAGTCAATATTTGACTTTTCTCGCCAGTTTGCCGGTAGAAAAGAAAGTTAAGCGGCTGCAGAACATCCAATTTTACACATCACACCTCCCTATCTGACTGCTTGAACTTAAGCCTTCTATCACGCTGATGTTTCTTAAGCCATTACGATATTGGTAACCAGAACATAGCGTTAGCCTATATTTATATGGCCTAGAAGCAAGGTAAGCATGCACGCAGCATCACAGAGTCTTGTTTAACTTAGCTTGGTCTAACAGCGCTTAAGTATTGCAATGGCAAATGCTGACGATAAATCGAAGAGATTAATATGCAATTGAATAACAAACAGTTAATGCATATTTTGGGGACAAAATGAGTACATTAAAATCCATGTTAACCAGATTCTGGATACTCGCCTTGATAGTGACGAGCCCGTCGCTAATGGCCGCATCGACGGGGTGGTTGGTTAATGATAATCACCCGCCAGCCAAAGTGCGTTTTATGCTGACGGGTGAAGTTGATACCGCAACGAATACTTTGCCTGCTGTGCTTGAAGTACAACTTGAGGGCGATTGGAAAACCTATTGGCGCAGTCCTGGGGAAGGCGGTATCGCACCGACGATAAAATGGGATGGCTCACGCAATCTACAGCAAGTGGATTGGAGATGGCCTGCGCCAGAGGAATTCTCATTATTGGGATTACAAACCTTTGGTTATAAAGGTAATACTACCTTTCCATTAACCCTAAAAGTTGATGATATCGCTGCGCCAACTCAGCTGCGCGGCAAAGTGACCTTGTCGACCTGTACCACCATCTGTGTTCTGACGGATTATCAGATTAGTCTCGACTTCACGCCTAATGCGCTGCAAGCGGATACCGATGCCATGTTGGCTTACAACAAAGCCGTGTCGCTTGTGCCGCAAAAAGTGTTGACCCAAGAGGGCCAAAATCCTGCGATGACAATGGGTTGGGATGCCACCAAAGGTCAACTTGAAGTCAGACTCAATGATGCCAATTGGCAGCAACCCACAGTGATTATCGATGGCGAGCCAGATACCACATTTAAGCTAGTGAGCTTAAAACCGAGTGAAAGCGATGTTAACGGCAAGCAATTGGTCGGTATTTTTAGCGGTAAAAGTTGGCTGGGCGAGCCTGAAGTTTTGGGTAAATCGCTGAACATGACTGTCGCCGATAGCGAGCGGGCGTTGGAATACAGCGCCGAAGTTAAGCCTGTGGTGATTACCCAAGAAAGCACCTCGATATTTGGCATGATTTTGTTAGCGCTTATCGGTGGTTTGATCTTAAACGTCATGCCTTGCGTGTTACCAGTACTCGGCATGAAGCTCAGTTCAGTGGTTGCTGCGCCTGATCTTAAGCGTAATCAAATCCGTCAACAGTTCATCGCATCAGCGCTGGGGATATTGGCCTCATTTTGGTTACTGGCTGGCTTTATCTTAATGCTTAAGCTCACGGGTCAAGCGATTGGTTGGGGCGTGCAGTTCCAAAATCCTTGGTTTATCGGCTTTATGGCGCTGGTGACCACAGTGTTTGCCTTCAATATGTTAGGTGTATTTGAGATTAACTTACCCTCTAACGTGCAAACCAAGTTAGCGACAACGGGCGGCAATAATAACAGCGGGCACTTTTTACAGGGCATGTTTGCGACGCTACTGGCGACGCCGTGCAGTGCACCATTTTTGGGTACTGCAGTCGCCTTCGCCTTGGGCGCCGATGTACTGAGCTTGTTTGCCATCTTCACTGCGTTGGCCGTGGGTATGGCGTTCCCTTGGTTGATTGTGGCGGCATTTCCGCAAGTGGCGGGTTATTTCCCTAAACCCGGTCGCTGGATGAACACAGTCAAAGTGTTTTTCTCCGGCATGTTACTACTCACCAGTTTGTGGCTCATTAGCCTGTTGTCCAGCTTCATTGATACAATCTACCTGTGGCCATTAGCTGGCATTATTACACTGATATTTATGGTGTTTATTGCTAAAAAATATGGCGCGATTGCCATTGTGAGCTGCTTAGGTATCGGTATTTTACTGTCGGCAATCATCGCCTTTATGACGGTGAACCAGTGGGCTAAACCTTTACCTGCGGATCTTGCTTGGACGCCATTGGATCAAGCATTGATTAATCAGCAGGTCGCCCAGGGCAAGACAGTATTTGTCGATGTCACTGCCGATTGGTGCATTACCTGTAAGGCCAATAAAGTTGGCGTGATCTTGCAAGACCCTGTTTATAGCCTGTTGCAACAGCCGCATATTTTGCCGATGAAGGGCGATTGGACTACGCCTTCTGAGCCCATTACTCACTACCTGCAAAGCCATCATCGTTTTGGGGTGCCATTCAACGTGGTTTACGGCCCGGGTGCACCGCAGGGGATTGAGCTGCCGGAAATTCTATCGACTGACCTTGTGCTCGCTGCGATTGAGCAGGCCTCAGCGTCCCTTGAAAAGTCATCCGTAGCGGCAGAGAAATAACGCTAACGAACAGCCATTCACTCGGACATGTCATTCGGCAATATCACTGGCGAGTCTCATTCAATAGCGAGTCGAGTGGCACTCAACAAATACTCAGGTCAGGGATAACTCTGACTTAAGACAATGGAAATCGATTATGAAACAGACAATTGAAGCACAAAACATCACTGAATCAATGCAGAATACTCAAGTCATCGGAGGCACTAAGATGTCGAAATTTAGCTCTTTATTCAAACATCGCAAGTTGCAGATGTTTGCTGTCTCGGGTGTCGCCATGGCAATGCTGGTGGTTTCCTTGCCTTCGGTGAGCACCATGGCCTATGCCAAAGACAGCAGTTTATCGGCGGCCCAGCAGCAAGAGGTGCGAGCGATTCTTAAAGATGCCTTGATCAATGATCCTGACCTAATGAGAGAAGCAATTATTGCGTGGCAAGCAAGGGAGCAAGAGGGGGCCAATACCGCCATGCAAACGAGCCTAGTGACCCATCATAAAGCCATGTATGAGACCAAAAGCGATCCGTGGAAGGGCTCTGCGACACCTGAGATTGAGATGGTGTATTTCACCGATTTTAACTGCCCATACTGCAAGAAAATCGAGCCTTCGCTGAACCAGCTGATTGAAGAATTTCCGCAGTTAAAAATCATAGTTAAAATGGTGCCGCTGCAGGGCGAAGGCTCCAAAATGGCAGTCGATTTTGCCCAAACGGTTTGGTTAAACGAGCCTGAAAAGTATCTCAAGGTGAAGGATATGTTGATGTCGAGTCCGCGTGGACTCGATGCCGCCGCCATCGCTAAGGTCGCTAAACTGACGGCAACCGAGCGTTGGGTTGGCAACACAGATGAGCGCGTGGCTAAAATGGTCGATGACAATGTTAATTTAATGAATGAGTTAGGCATAGGTGGCACTCCAAGTATGATAGTGGCCGATACGCTTATTCCCGGATTAGTGCCTTACGAAGTGTTAAAAGAGCAGCTTGAAGCCGCGATTGCCGCTAAAGATAAGACGCAGAAGAGCAGTTAAGATGCCGCCAAAGGAAACTGAAAATATGAGCGCCGAACAGGTTTCGACATCTTTATCTAAACGCATATTGGGCTGGATTAAGCAGCTGGCACTTTGGCTGCTCATTGCTCTTATCGTGACCAGCGTGATGGACATCTGGCGCGGCAAAGATATCCCGCGGGATAATTTGCCGCAGCTCCAAGGGACGACTTTGGCTGGGGAAGCGCTTGATATTGCCAAGTTAAGCCAAGATCAGGCGGTATTGGTATACTTTTGGGGCACTTGGTGCCTTGTGTGTAATTTTGTCAGCCCGGCAGTCAATCAAATGTCGGCCTATTACCCCGTGGTGACGGTTGCCATGAATTCGGGGGAGGATGAGAAACTGAGAAAATATCTTCAGTATCAAGGCTATGGCTTTGACACTATTAACGATAGTGACAGCAAGATTGCCCGTGATTGGTCATTGCAGGCGACGCCAACCATTATGATCTTTAAAGAGGGTGAGCTAAAACACTATACGACAGGCTTTACTAGCCTACCCGGTATGTGGTGGCGAATGATGTTCACTTAGAAGTGATGCTTCAGGGGCTGTTTTAGGAGAGAAAAAAAGCGCTAATCTTGGTTAGCGCTTTTGTATTATCAACTTATTTCAGGACTAGACTACTAGCTGAAAGCTTAGGGTTTACCTCACTAAAGTGAGTAGTGGTGCCTGACTCACAACTTGGAAGTCGAGCGCCATAGTCACACTGAGCGCCGTAATAGTGATGATTGAAAAACCAAACACTTGGCGAGCCCAGCGGTGCATGTCGATGCCGTGGCGATAACCTTTTAATGCCATGGCAAGCCACCACAGGCTAGTGGCACAGGTGACTGCCATAAAGGCGATACCTGTGTAACCCGCGAGTGGTAACAGCGCACTGACTAAGGCGAACACAGCAATATAAAGCACGATATGCAGTTTTGCCTTGGTCATGCCTTCTGCAACCGGCAGTACTGGAATATTGGCTGCCGCATAGTCATTAAAACGGAAAATCGCGATGGCATAGGAATGCGGCATCTGCCATAGACTGAACATCAACAGCAAAATAGCTGCGCCCATGTCCATTTGCCCTGTCACACTGCAATAGCCAACCACGGGCGGTACTGCGCCCGAGAAGCTGCCAACTAAAGTGCCATACACTGAGTTACGTTTCATGTAGAGGCTATAAACCCCCACATAAACGATGTAACCAATAACGGCAAATAGCAGGGCTAATGCATTGGTAAACAAGGCTAAGATGCTAAAGCCCAACACGCCTAAGGCGAGTCCAAACGCGAGTACGTTACCCACGGCAATTTCGCCCGTGACGGTCACGCGTTTGCAGGTTCGCTGCATCTTGGCGTCGATATCACGGTCAATACAGTTATTGACAGCGCAGCCCGAGGCTACAACTAAGGACAATCCCACTAAGCTCGCCAGCATCAAGACCAAATTTACGTCGCCTTTGGCGGCTAATAAAAAACCGCCAGCAACGGAAATCAGATTCCCGAAAATGATGCCAGGCTTAGTAACCTGCACATACCCTTTGAAGCGTGCTTTCCATTGCGGTGACATAAATCTGTCTTGTGTTTGCATAGACTGTTTCTCGTTACATCATCAAAGCGTTGGCTTCGAGTATGATCCACACCGACAAGCCGACGACCATGACAATAATCAGGGCGGTAAACAGGAAGGAGAAGGTGTTCACTTTGCCTTCTTTCGAGAAATCTAAGTGCAAGAAGTACTTAAGATGTACCACTATCTGCACTATCGCCATCACTAGCACTAAGCTAAGGGTGGTCGCTTTCTCGAAGTGATGGGTCATTACCGCCCAAAATGGAATGGCAGTTAATACCACTGACAGCACAAAGCCCATTAGATATGACTTAATGCTCGCGGCCAGATCGTCAGTGCCATGGCTAGGCTTATCAGTATGACTATGTGCGCTCATTACAGTGCTCCCAATAAATACACGACCGTGAATACACAAATCCACACTATGTCGAGGAAATGCCAGAACAGGCTTAAGCAGCTCAGGCGGGTGATGCTGCGATGACCTAAACCGGTTTTCGCCACTTCAATCATCATGATCGCCATCCAAATCAGACCTGCGGTCACGTGCAAGCCGTGCATACCTACCAGAGTGAAGAAGGACGACAGGAAAGCGCTGCGCTGTGGGCCATTGCCATGTTCAATCAGGTGATGGAACTCATAGACTTCCATCCCGATAAACACACAACCGAGGGCGAAGGTGACGAGTAACCAAGCCAAGGTCGCGGCTTTGTTATGGCGTTTAGCAAAAATCAGCGCCATGCCATAGGTAATACTACTGACGAGCAGGGCGGCAGTTTCGATCAGCACAAAGTCCAATTCGAAAATGTCTTTACCCGAAACGCCACCGTCCGTGTTCATGTAGAGCACAGCATAGGTTGCGAAAACCGAGGCAAACAAAATGCAGTCTGTCATCAGGTAAATCCAAAAACCAAACAGAGTGTTGCCACTCGTATCATGGTGTTCGTGATGATCTTCTGCGTGAGCTACTTCTAAATCTGCTGGGATTGCAATACTCATATCAGCCCCTTACTACATTGTTTAAGTGGGCATTTTCAATGCGAGCCACTTCATCGGGTTGCACGTAATAGTCGACGTCATTGTTATAGGCACGGAATAAGAACACGATAAACGCGCCCACTAAGCCCACAATGGCTAACCACAGAATGTGCCAAATAGCGGCAAAACCCGCGGCAGTGATCCCCAGCGCCATTAAGATACCGCTTGAGGTATTTTTCGGCATATGGATTGGCTGATAGTGTTTGAGGCCTTGATAAGCCAAGCCTTTTTCTTTCGCATCGGTAAAGGCATCGATATCATCAACCTGTGGCAGCTTAGCGAAGTTATAGAACTGTGGTGGTGAAGCGGTTGACCACTCTAAAGTATGGCCATTCCATGGATCGCCCGTAGTATCGCGGTTTTGGTCGCGGTCACGGATACTCACGTACAGTTGGATAAACTGCAGAATGATACCGACCATGATGATGCAAGCACCCACAGCGGCTAAGTAGATCCACAGGTTCCATGCTGGGTTATCCGTATGGCTAATTCTGCGCGTCATACCCATAAAGCCTAATACGTACAGCGGCATAAAGGCCACGTAGAAACCGATTTGCCAGCACCAGAATGACGCTTTACCTAAACGTTCATTCAAGTGGAAACCTGTCGCTTTAGGGAACCAGTAAGCAAAGCCTGCTAAGTAACCAAATACCGCACCACCAATAATAGTGTTATGGAAATGCGCGATTAAAAACAAACTGTTATGTAGTACGTAATCGGCTCCCGGTAAGGCTAATAGCACACCGGTCATACCGCCTATGGTGAAAGTCACCATAAAGCCTAGTGTCCACAACACAGGTACAGTTAACCGTAGGCGGCCACGGTAGATAGTGAACAACCAGTTAAACAGTTTTACCCCGGTTGGAACGGCAATCACCATAGTCATCACCCCGAAGAAGGCGTTGACGTTGGCACTGGAGCCCATAGTGAAGAAGTGGTGTAACCAAACGATGAAACCTAAAATTGAAATCGCACCGCTCGCCAACACCATAGAGGTGTAACCGAACAAACGCTTAGCCGTAAAGGTTGAGATCACCTCGGAGAAAATACCAAAAGCAGGCAAAATCAGGATGTACACTTCAGGATGTCCCCACGCCCAAAATAGGTTGATATACATCATGGCGTTACCGCCACCGTCATTGGTGAAAAAGTGGAAATCCATGTAACGGTCGAGCGTTAACATGGCTAACACGGCGGTTAAGATTGGGAATGACGCGACGATCAAAATGTTCGCCCAAGTACAAGTCCAAGTGAAGATTGGCATTTGCATCAGCTTCATGCCGGGGGCGCGCATCTTAAGTACGGTGGCGATAAAGTTCACCCCGGTTAAGGTTGTTCCTATGCCTGAAATTTGCAGTGCCCAGATATAGTAATCGACTCCAACCCCCGGACTGTAAGCCAGCTCTGAGAGGGGGGGATACGCCACCCAACCTGTCTTAGCAAATTCACCTAAACCCAATGAAATATTGATCAGCACAGCGCCAGAGGCGGTCAGCCAGAAACTGAGGTTGTTCAAGAAGGGGAAGGCAACGTCGCGGGCGCCAATCTGCAGCGGCACGACTAAGTTCATTAGGCCTATCATAAATGGCATCGCCATAAAGATAATCATGATCACGCCGTGGGCGGTGAAGATCTGGTCGTAATGTTCTGGCGGCAGATAACCTGCGGCGCCGTTGGTGGCGAGTGCTTGCTGGGTACGCATCATAATGGCATCGGAGAAGCCACGAATGAGCATCACCAAAGCCAACACTATGTACATGATACCGAGGCGTTTATGGTCAACTGAGGTTAACCAATTATTCCAGAGTACGCTCCATTTTTTGTGTTTAGTGATCAAGGCTGCGATATACAAACCTACCACTGCGACGACCGCTAGGGTCACCATGATGATGGGCTCGTGATACGGAATCGCATCTAAGCTTAATTTACCGAGAAATGACATGATTACTCCGCCTCCACTTTGTGAGTGGATGAGTGCTCTAATGATGAAGGTTCTGTGGATGAGTCTTGTGTTAATGACGGTACAGAAGGTGCTGAGCTATCCATGTCGGCCATGTTCTGTGTATTTTCCATCGCGTGCTCGCCTGCCATATGTGCCATGTCGTGCATACCTTTCATGTCTGCCATGTCAGATGTGTGCTCAGTGCCCATGTGTTCCATGCCTGCGTGCATGTCCATTCCTTCGTGACCTTTCATGCCCTCATGTGAGTCCATGTGCATGTATTGCATCACGATTTGGTCAAACATCCCTTTGCTCACTGAGCCAAAGTATTCAACTGGATTGTATTCACTCGGTTTAGCCAGTGTGGCATAGGCCGCTGAGTCCAATGTCTTGCCCTGTTGTTTTAACTTGGCAACCCATGCCTCGAAGTCAGCAGGTGTTTGAGTGGCAATCGCTTTAAACTTCATGCCCGCAAATCCAGCGCCGCTGTAGTTAGCCGAGATACCGTCGAAGGTGCCTGGCTCGTTAGCGATCAAATGCAATTTAGTGGTCATGCCCGCCATAGAATAAATCTGGCTGCCTAACTGAGGGATGAAGAAGGAGTTCATCGCAGTGTCAGAGGTGATCTTAAAGTTCACCGGCACATTGGCCGGGAACGCCAACTCATTGACCGATGCCACGCCTTGTTCTGGGTAAATGAATAACCATTTCCAGTCCAGCGACACTACTTCAACCGTGACGGGTTTAGCTTCGTGTTCTAAAGGTTTATAGGGATCAAGATCATGGGTCGAACCCCAAGTGATCACACCGAGCACTATCACGATCACAATCGGCACTATCCACACTACGGTTTCAATCGCCGTTGAGTGTGCCCATTTAGGCGCGTAGATTTCCTGATCACGGCCATCGCGGTATTTCCACGCGAAGTACAATGTCATGGCAATCACAGGGATAACGACAATGAGCATGAGTAGGGTGGCGACGATAATCAGGTGTTTTTCATCGATACCGATTTGGCCCTTAGGGTCCAATACTCCGCCATCACAACCCGCGAGCATGAGTGCTACTGCCGCGATTGCTGCTTTACTTAATTTTCGAATTAACAAAGGAAGATTCCTCTAACCCTAAGGTTTACAACTCTGCCAAGCGTTAACTGGCAGTCACACTAAGCGGCGTTATCTGAGCGCAAATCCTGAGACCCAAGAGGCATGACACAACAATGTGCCGCCATTCCGAGGCAAATCTAAGATCCGCTTTCAGCGCTTAATGCTTAATTTTAATTTAAAAACAGAGGGTTAAAATGGCGGGGCGCGACAACCGTGGGCGGTATGTTCGAGGGATTTTAGCCTTGGGGGTGCTAAAAAAAGTGAAGCGTTAGTTAAATCGAGATGATTGAAAAATTTGAAGCAGCAGTCGATTAAATGCCATAACTGCAGAATAACGAGGGGATTGAGTAATAACAGGCTGAGCAAACTAGCGCCGATAAACTCGGCTAAAAAGCCATTGCTGAGGCTGATTAATTCACTAATATCGACACAACCGCCGATCAACACGGATAAAACGTCAGCAATAGGCAGCACAAACAATAACCCGAAAAACAGGGTTAGATTTGTCATGCTAAAGGTTGAAAGCCGAATAGTTAGGTTCAATCTTTCAACAATGAATTGGCTAAGAGCTAATTTCAATTAATGAGTCCGGCTGAACGGGAAAAGGAGTCAGTTGGCAGAACAAAAAATATTCAGCATGTAACTTTTTTATGCGGCAGGAGGATACCAAGAAGCGGCTATTGAATGAAAGCGGATCCCCGTAGTAAAAGGGCTTTAGTATTAAAAAAACCTTAATTAAAACCAAATTAGATCTTTAGTTTTACAAGATTAACAGTATTTAAACTGATTTTGTTCTCATAAAATAAAAAATTGTGAAGCCTCTCATTTATTCATTTTGACTAAAGTTGATTTGCTCGTGGCGTCATTGAGTTGATTACAGCCCCTATAAACATGTTTGCTTTACCCGCAAAAAGACTAGGCTTAACTTCTATGGCAGGGCTAATGTTGCCGATAGTTGTCTTGATGGGTTAGCTTGTTTGTCGCAAGATTGGGCTCGCCAAGTTTGGCTGTATGATTAAGTGCATTTGAGATCGGCATCCCAAATAAAAACATCACGTTAAATGAGTGATTGTGTCAGTCATTTACGCTATTTACATTAGATAAACCGATTATTAAACTGTGAACTTATCTCGCCCCTGATATGTGCTTGAGATTGAGCCTGTGAGTAGGGCATGATGCTTCTCAATTCTCGAAGTGCGTCAGCATGAAGGACTACACATAAAGTCATTTATCCCATACCTTAAGGTAAACATTTTCATCGCCTTAGCTTACGTTATTGTAGGTAAAATTGGTTTGATGATTGCTTTGCCGCCTGGATATTCTGCTGCAATTTGGCCTGCCGCAGGTATTGCTATTGCCGCTTGTGTTTTATGGAAGGAATATGCGCCTTGGATTGGCGTGTTCATTGGTTCTTTGTTGATTAATCTCAACATCAGCGGACATATCCATTGGGGGTGGTTGCCCTTTGCTATTTCAATTGGTTCATCTATACAGGCAGTGCTTTCTGCCTATGTTCTTGGGCGAGTCGATCATTTATTCACCCTAGATAATCCTAACGCCGTCATTAAATCCTGCTTGAGTTTAGCTTTAACTTGTACAGTAGCGACTGTTTTTGGCAATTTCTCCTTAGTGATTAACGGTACGATTCCACAGTCCGATTTACTGGGTAGTTTAATAAATTGGTGGACTGGGGATTTGCTCGGTGCCGTGATTTTTATCCCTCTGACTATGTTGTTATTTGATAAGCGAGTTATTTGGCGTTCTCGCCGCATTCAGACGGGTGTGCCTTTGCTGGTGGGTTTTTTATTTTGCGTGGGGATTTATTACTACTCAGATATGAATCAGCGCCAACAGTTACGGGATAAGTTTCTGGTTCAATCTAATGCGATTATTAGCAATATTGAAAGTTTTCAAGATGCTAACCTCCAACAAATTGTTGCCTTAGCAAGCTTGTTCGATAATAGCGAGCAGGTTTCTGAGGATGAGTTTGTACAGTTTGGCAAACGCAATATGTTGATGAAGGATGGCTTTAGAGCTTGGTCTTGGTCACCGCTTGTGGCGGCAGCCGATCAGCAAAGTTTTGAGGCATCCATTCGTTCTGTGGTTGGTGGTTCCTACAAAGTGACTCGTCCCGAAGGCTGGCAGGCGAATACTGATGGTTGGCTAGTCCCTGTGATGTATATTCAGCCGCAGATAGGTAACGAAGCGGCCTTGGGATTAGATCTCAATAGTGAGCCAACGCGAGCCGCAGCCATCGCAAAAGTGCGTGCGACGTTAGCACCCGTGATGACAGCCAAGATTCAATTAGCACAAGATCCCAATGGCCCTGGTGGCACTTTACTCATTGCTCCTGCTTTTGACAGATTGGGTAAGATCTCAGGGTTTTGTTCTGCCGTAATTGATTTGCAAGGCATTATTGATGATGTTGATAGTGTAAAAGGGTTGCAGTGGCAACTGACAGATATGAGTGCGGGCGGTACCTTACTTTATAGCAATACTCGAAAATCGTTTCCCGAATTTAGCAGTAAACTCTTCAGCGATAAAACTGGGCAGTATTTTCAGGCAAACCTGATGTTAGCGGATCGTCATTGGCATATAGTGATTTATCAATCCTATGCGGTACTGATGGGCGATACTTTTAGCTTATCGCTACTGATGCTGCTGCTCGCATTTATCACTTGTGCGGTCGTGGGCGGTATGACACTGGTTTCCTCCGGCGAGCGCCAACGTATTGCCGAAAAAGTGACAGAAAAAACCATGGCATTGTCGAAGGAAATTGCCCGCCGTCAGGCTTTTCAAGCTACCTTGGTCGAAAGTGAGCAAAAATATCGAAACCTATTTGATAAGGCCCCTGTGGGGCATGTGCTTAAACGTTTAGATGATGGTCAATTTGTGGCAATTAACCCCGCCTTTCAAGCGATTACGGGTTATTCACTCGATGAGCTTAATCAACTTGATCCTTGGGATCTTACCCCAAAGCGTTATCAATTAAGTGAAACTGAGCAATTAGAGCGCTTAAAGCAGACGCGCCGTTACGGCCCCTATCAGAAGCATTATTTACATAAAAATGGCCAATTAGTGGCGGTGCGCCTCAACGGGGCTTTAGTTACTGGTGCCAATGGTGAACAGCTAATTTTGTTTATCGTCGAAGATATTACCGAGCAGGAGCGTACCGTTGCGCGGGTAAATCTCTTGGCGCAAGTATTTCAGCAGAGTGGTGAAGGCATCACGATTATGGATGCCAACGATATCATTGTGGATGTGAATAGCGCATTTTCTCAGATCACGGGTTATTCCAGAGAGGACATTATTGGTAAAAACTGCCGTTTTATAGAGGCTGAACGAACGGATAAAAGTATCGATTCTCAAGTCCGTGCTGCCCTCGAGCAAACGGGTTTCTGGCAAGGTGAAGTCTGGGATAGGCATAAACAAGGCTACGATTTCCCGAAATGGTTGATGATGTCTGTGGTGCGGGATGATTCTGGTGCCGTGAGTCACTATATTGGCAGCTTTACCGATATCAGTGAGCGTAAAGTCAGTGAGGAACGCATTCATTTCCTTGCCCATCATGACTCTTTGACCTTATTGCCTAATCGACTGAGCTTGCAGTCGCGCCTCGAAGTGGTGTTTAAGGATGCTCTGGTATCCCACAGCCAAATAGCGGTAATGTTCATCGACATGGACCACTTTAAAAATATCAACGATACCTTGGGCCATCATGTGGGCGATCAACTGCTGCTAGAGGTTGCCCGACGTTTGAAATACATCGTTGGTGATAATGATACTGTGGCGCGTTTGGGGGGCGATGAGTTTGTGGTTGCCTTGTCCGATACGAACCATGATGAAGTGGCCAGTTTAGCCGAGGCGCTGCGCAGTGGTTTGAGTCAAACCTATGTGATTAATAATCAAGCATTACATTCATCGCCAAGTATAGGGATCAGTTTATTTCCCAATGATGGTGACAGTGTTGAAGCCTTGATGAAAAATGCTGATATGGCCATGTACCGCGCAAAAGCGGCTGGACGCAATAACTATCAATTCTTTACTGCGGCAATGAACACTTTGATCACTGAGCGCCAGCATATTGAAACGGGCCTGAGGCAAGTGTTAGCAAACGACGAATTACGACTGCATTATCAGCCACAAATTGATATTAGAAGCGGGCAAGTGGTCAGTGTCGAAGCGCTTGTGCGCTGGCAGCATCCCGAATTTGGCATGATAGCGCCTGACCGTTTTATTCCCATTGCCGAAGAGATCGACATGATCATCCCAATTGGCCAATGGGTGTTAGAAACGGCGATGGCGCAACTTGCTGTCTGGCGCGCAGCGGGTGCCACTGAGTTGCGAATGGCGGTGAATCTGTCAGCGCATCAACTCCGTAAGGATACGATAGTCGCCGATATTACCAATGTGCTGGTGAAGCATAAGTTGGGCAAAGGCGCACTGGAGCTGGAGATTACCGAGAGTGTGGCGATGCAATATCCTGAGCAGAATGCGCGCCTATTAGCGGAATTGCGCCAACATGGTATCGAGCTCGCCATCGATGATTTTGGTACAGGATATTCCTCTTTATCCTATTTGAAACTCTTGCCCTTAGACAGGTTAAAGCTCGACCGATCCTTTGTGAAGGATATTGAGACCGACTCGAACGATGCAGCCATTAGCGCTGCAACTATTTCTATGTCCCATGAATTGGGGTTAACTGTGGTCGCTGAAGGGGTTGAAAACGAGGCGCAATTGGTATTATTGTCGAGCATGGGGTGCGACTTAGTGCAAGGGTTTTACTTTAGTAAACCCTTAGCGGCAGAAGAGTGTTTCCGCTTTATCCAGCGTAATTTATAACGGCAGAGTGTTGTTGTTTTTCTAATGCTGGCGCAGAGTTGGACTATACTTGAGTTCGCATTATGCATGCGTTAATCAAAATACTAAGGATGGTTTTATGCAAGTCATCTTCACTAAAGGTACTCAGCGTTATGGCCAGTTGCGCTGTGTGCGCATGGACGGTAGTGCGACCCAAACCCAAATGCCAGAACAAGGTATAGCACCTCACGATATGATCCACTATGTGGTTGAAAAACGCCTGCATATTCAAGGTGCTTTCTTCTCGCAGATCAGAGCTGGCGCCGATATCAGCTTTACCTTAGAGCATAATGAAACCTCCCGCGCCATCGCTGATAAAACGGAGGTGTGGCAAGCTGAATCCATAGTTGAGACCCTGCAGTCGCTACTGTGGGCGGGTGAAACGCCAACCTATGACGGCTTTATTTATCTGTTAGAGCAAGCCTGTAGCAGTCGAGACTTGGCCGTTCCTACTGTTAACCAAACAGATTTTGATCATATTCTCAATGAGATTATGGATTTGAGTGTTGAGTGGCAGGGAATGGGAGAAGGTCAGTCCTTGACCTTGAAGTTCTGATCTATTGATTAGGGCGGTGAGTGGTTAAATGCCTTCCCCTAAAAAGACTTTGGTATAGCGCGGTTGGATCCAAGCGCTATCACCTTTGTTTATGCCAAGCTGTTTAAATTGCACTTTAGATAATTCAACATGGATCAGTTGGTTATTTAGCTCAGTTAGGACTTCTAATCTTACTGCAGGGCCAACTATGGTCACTAAGTCTAAACTGACTTTAAGGGCATTTTCAGTTGGTTGTGTCAGTACCTCGATTTCGTGTGGACGAACATAGGCCAAGCCTTGTTGCTCTTCGTTAATCGTGTGCTCAGGTGAGGGAATGTGGATATTGCCTATAGTGCTATGCCCTTGTTTTACCCGGGCATGAAATAGGTTCACATTGCCAAGAAACTCGTACACAAAAGGATTGCTTGGATTATCATAGACTTCTTCTGGCGTACCTTGCTGCTCGATACGACCTTGATTCATCACTACAATTTTATCTGCGACTTCGAGTGCTTCTTCCTGATCATGGGTCACAAATACGGTAGTGACATTAATCTCATCGTGTAAGCGTCTTAACCAGCGGCGTAATTCTGCGCGGACTTTTGCATCGAGCGCGCCAAAGGGTTCGTCTAACAGTAGAACCTTAGGTTCGACCGCAAGCGCGCGGGCGAGTGCGATGCGTTGCCTTTGACCGCCTGAAAGTTGTGATGGATAGCGATTAGCAGTCCAATCTAATTGGACGAGTTTGAGTAATGAATGCACCTTATCGGCAATGTCTGCCTTAGTCGGACGTGTCTTTCGTGGTCTGACTGTGAGTCCATAGGCGACATTTTCGAATACAGTCATATGTTTAAATAGGGCGTAATGTTGGAATACAAAACCGACACCGCGTTCACTCACATGCTGTGTGGTGATGTCTTCGCCATTAAATCTAACTATGCCACTGTCGGCCTGTTCGAGTCCGGCAATAATCCTGAGTAAAGTTGTTTTGCCTGAGCCGGATGGGCCTAAAAGGGCCGTCAGCTCTCCGGTTTTGATCTCTAAATTGACCGAGTCCACGGCAACAAAATCACTAAAACGCTTATTAACTTGTTGAATGTGTATGCTCATAATGCTCTGTTCCTAAGGACGTTGCGTTTAGTTAATTTGATGTTTGCGCTCATCTTTCCACTCCACGAGGCTTTTCAGCACGATAGTGACCAGTGCTAAACCTGTGAGTAGGGATGACACGGCAAACGCGGCCGTAAACATGTATTCGTTATAAAGCACTTCTATGTGTAGCGGCATAGTATTGGTCTCACCGCGAATGCGCCCAGAGACCACTGCTACCGCACCAAACTCGCCCATAGCGCGGGCATTACACAGGATCACGCCGTAGAGTAAGCCCCACTTAATATTCGGTAAAGTGACGTACCAAAAGGTCTTTAAACCACTGGCGCCTAAGGTGAGTGAGGCCTCTTCTTCATCTTTGCCCTGTTGCTGCATCAGTGGGATGAGTTCACGGGCAATAAAGGGTAAAGTGCCAAACATGATGACAATGACTATGCCCGGAACGGCAAAAATCACTTTTAAATCATGGGCAGCAAGCCAAGGCCCAAACCAGCCTTGGGCACCAAAGAGGATCACAAAAATCAGCCCGACCACGACGGGTGAAATGGCGAAGGGCATATCGATTATCGAGATCAGTATGGTTTTGCCTCTAAACTCAAATTTAGCAATAGCCCAAGCGATGGCGACACCAAAAATAGCATTGGTGGGTACAACAATAATTAACACTAATAAGGTGAGGCGAATGGAAGCGAGCGCATCGGGATCGGTCACGGCTTGCCACCAGATCTTGAGACCCGCTTCAAAGGCGCCGTAGAGCACAACCGCTAATGGCAAAACCAGAAACAGTGCGAGAAAGCTTAATGCGATCCCGATTAAACTCCACTTTATCCAAGGTGCCTCAGTGGTAGCTTGATAATTTACAGTCGATATTTGGCCCATAGACTTAACCTCTTTTACTCGCCCACCACTGTAGGCTATTAATTAATAACAATAAGAGGAAAGCTGCTGCGAGCATGACCACTCCGATAGCCGCAGCGCCGTTATAGTCATATTGCTCAGCTTTGGACACTATCAGTAGCGGAGTAATTTCGGTGCGATAGGGCAAATTGCCCGAGATAAAAATGACGGAACCATATTCGCCTACTGCACGTGCAAAGGCTAAGGCGTAACCCGTTAATAATGCAGGTAATACCGCAGGTAGGATCACTCTTCTTATGGTGGTTAATCGATTAGCACCGAGGGATGCAGATGCTTCTTCAAGTTCCTTTGAAAAATCAGCCAAAACCGGTTGTACTGTTCGTACGACAAAGGGCAATCCAATGTAAGTTAAGGCGATCACAACACCAATTTGACTGTAGGCGACTTTAATACCCCATAAGTGTAAATATTGACCTACCCACCCGGTAGTCGAATAAAGCGTTACGAGCGCGATACCTGCGACAGCCGTCGGTAAGGCAAAAGGCAGATCGACTAAAGCATCGACGACTTTTTTACCAAAAAATTGATAACGTACTAACACCCAAGCGACGAGAGTCCCAAAAATGGCATTAATGCTGGCGCCAATAAAAGACGCCGTAAATGACAGCTTGTATGAGGCTACAACCTGAGGATGACTAATTGCGACCCAAAAGTCAGCCCAACTCATTTGCAGCGTAAACAGAACTAATCCGGCTACAGGAATAAGAAATAGCAAACTTAAATATAAAACTGAGAAGCCTAAGGTAATACCAAATCCAGGTAGCACAGATTTTATGACAACCTTGCTCATATCATTATTCCGTCGCGAGATAAGTGAAACCAATGGGCGGTTTCGTATTAATGAAACCGCGTAAAAGATTACTTGCTAATCTTGGTTAAAATAGAATCGAATTGACCACCATCATTAAAATGAGTTTTTTGTGCTTTGTTCCAGCCACCAAAAACCTCATCAATGGTAAAGAGCTTCAGTTGTGGAAACTTGTCTTTGTATTGCAACGCAATGTCTGGGTTTGTCGGGCGATAAAAGTGTTTTGCAGCTAGGTGTTGTGCTTCATCAGTATAGAGATGTGCTAGGTAAGCTTCTGCTAACTTACGTGTCCCTTTGAGATCGACATTTTTATCTACCACTGTCACTGGTGGCTCGGCAAGAATGCTGACACTTGGAACAATGATTTCAAATTCACCTTTTCCTAACTGCTCAACAGATAATATGGCTTCATTTTCCCAAGCGATGAACACATCGCCAATTTTTCGCTGTACAAAGGTATTGGTTGCGCCACGGGCGCCTGAGTCCAGCACAGGTACGTTTTTATAAATCTGAGTGACAAACTCTAACGCTTTTTCTTCTGAGCCGTATTGCTTCAGTGCATAACCCCAAGCAGCGAGATAGTTCCAGCGCGCCCCGCCTGAAGTCTTAGGATTTGGGGTAATGACTTCTACACCTTCACGAACTAAGTCATTCCAGTCATGGATATTTTTGGGATTTCCCTTGCGAACCAATAGCACTATGGTCGAGGTATAGGGCGAGCTATTGTGTGGCAGGCGACTTTGCCAATTTTCAGGAATTAAATCCGCTTTTTGCCTTAATGCATCAACGTCATAGGCCAGTGCCAGAGTGACAACATCCGCTTCTAATCCATCAATAACTGAGCGAGCTTGCGAGCCTGAACCACCGTGAGATTGACGTATGGTTGGGGCTTTATGGCCTTGTTTTTGCCAGTATTGGCTGAAGATTTGGTTATATTCCCGATAGAATTCACGGGTTGGATCATAGGAAACATTCAATAGCGTATCTTCAGCGAGTGCGAGAAAACTAGTAGAGGCCAAAACTAAGGTGAGTGTTGCTTTTTGTAGGTGAGATAAAATATTCATACCGAAATCCTCATATTATTTAATAAGGCTTCCGGTTGACCGGTCAGCGATGTGGTCTAACTGTGTTGATTGGGTGGTAAATTTCGTTTTTATTTTGACGGCGTAACTTGGTCTAAACGAATTTTTTCTTTCTTTTCTAATTGCACTAATTTCCCATGGTGAAAGGTTAATTCCACTGTCCCAAACTCAATTCTACCCAGTAGTTTTTCTAAACTATTGACGAGCAAGGGGATCACGGTTTGTAGATCTTCTTTGGTTGCCATATAAGTCCTCATGTAAGTGGTTTTTGACAACGTAATTGGAATTATAATCAAATATTGATAACTAAAAAGTTACATTTTGCGATTTGATATTCTTTTATGTAATAAGTGTGTCTTTTGTGTGTTTGAGTTTACGAGATCGTTAGACTGGCTCTGAGTTGCACTTTCTATTTGATAGATAAGATTACCAATAAGCACATCAATGAGGGGCCACTGTCCATGTCCGGAATCGACATTAATGTGGCCACTTAACCCTAAGTTGATTGTTGGGAATCCAAATTTTTTTGCCAGTTTTGCAGCTTGATTAAAGGGCATCCAAGGATCGTTTTCACTGGCAATGACAAGTCCAGTGACACCTAAGGGGTGTTTTGGCAACAAGTGTTTGATCGTTTGAGTGCCATCGTGTTCAGGCAGAATGTGTCCATTCTCAGAAAATCGTGCTGGTGATGCTGGCGCGACTAAAATAGCTGCTGCTACCCGCTGTGGATGATGAGCGATGGCAAGGCTTGTCGCTAAACAGCCAAAACTGTGGGCGAGGATCAGGATTTCACCTTCGATTTGATCGATTGCGCGGCAAATGGCATTGGCCCAGATATGAATCTTAGGCTCCAATAGTGGTAAGTCATTGACCCATATAGCTGATTCATATTTTTGTGCAATCCAACTTTGCCAATGTAAAGGGCCGCTACCACCAAACCCTGGCACAATTAATAAGGTTGCCATATTTCATTCTCCAAGATGTGAGTTGATAAGAGAGCCAAATGACGACCGGATGAAGCCAGTTTGACTCGCACTCTGACTATATCTACAAATTTGGTTATTAAAATTGTTATTTGTAGTTCATTTTGGAATATGAGATATATTTAGGATATTAACTCTGGAGGAAGTTTCCTTTGTGAGGTGATGTTACAGATAAATAATCCATAAAAATGCCCAGTAAGAGGGTGAGTCTTCTGTGCACTCGTTTTCAGTTTATATCTTGTTATTCCCTATGACGACGTTCTTGGCTTTGAGTTGATCGACCTTGGTTATGTTCTACCGAGCGAGCGGTTTGCGCATTTTGGCGTGGCTCACTTTGTCTCACTCTCACTTCTTCGCGTTGTCTAGGCGCTGCTTGTCTTGGTTGTTAAATCCGTTGTGGCTCTGTACGTCTTGTTTCAGGTCGTGGCGTTTCAACTCTTGGGGTCATAGTTCTTGGTTTTTCTTGCCTTTGTGACTGTGCCCTTTGTTGATCGATATTACGCGGCTGTGACTCCCGAGTTTGATATTGCCTTTGCTGAGGCTCCTTCGATGGCATTGGTTTTGACTGCACGGGTCTTGATTGCGCGTCATTACGCTCCTTGTGAGTCGGCGTTTGTACCATAGTCGCGGATCGACGTTCCTTTAACTCGGCTTGCGTTTTCTGATAACTCGGTGTGCGGTTATCACGTTCACGGCTGACGTTGTGATAGTCTTTATTATCACGACTTTTATTGCCCTGATTACTCATATTACCCAGATTACTATGGGTATCTTGGCGTTCTTTAGACTTCGAATATTGGCTATTGAAGTGCTGTTTACTGCCGCTTGAGTGTGAATCTCTGCCGCGATATTTATCATCACGGTAATAGCGTTGTTTCACCACTGGATTGTGATAACTCACGCCGCGTCTATGTTCGGGTTTATGTTTCCAAGGTTGTGCGCCATGGCTAACACTGTATCTTTCCCGTGGGCGATATCGGTGTGAATGGCGATAGTCTATTACCACCACTTTATGGTTGTGCCAGTGGAACGAACTGAAGAAGTAGTTAAAGGAAATATGGATGCCCGGTGACCAGTAGAAATGGTTATGACTCGGACGATAGGGATAGCCAGCATAGCCGCCAAATTCCCAATATACAGGTGGATAAGCCACACCCCAACGCCATGTGCCGTAAACCACGCGTGGATCGTAATAGGGGACGTAGACGATTTCTCGCTTAGCGGGTTCTATGATGATCTGATTGTTGGCGCGGGTAATTGCCATGTTATCCATGTCCGCTAAGCTATTCGCTTTATCAGCCTGTTGTCTTAGGGACTGAATGCTGTTCATCACTTGGCCTTCATCTTCTAAGAAGGCTTCACCGAGTCTTTGAGTCCATTCGAGATCTTCACTCATTTTTTGTAGCAGCGTCGGGAAGGCCAGCAAGGCTTTGACGCTCGGGTCCCAGTCCTGATCTTCGGCTTGCGACATAATTTGGTCGATCGATGATTTGGGGCGCTGGGTTAACCAACGCTGTGCCTGCACTATTTCGAGTGGATAAGTTGAAGCGATAAGTATGTGGGTCAGTAAGCTATCGGGATACAGGGCAATAGGCGCCAGCATTTGTTCGAGTTCGGCTTGGCTTGCCGCGGTGCTCGATCCTTGGCTCGCAGATATGCCCGCAGCCTGTGCTGTGGTAGTGAAAGGCAAGGCCACTAATGCCGCCGTTAACACTAGCCAATTCCATCGATGTAGTCTGTTCATGGTTTGCTCCAATAATCCTGTTCGAGGATGTTATGGGCATATTAGGCGTGTGAATATGAACATAAGCTGAAAGTGTTTTGCGGTTAAATATTTATTTATAGCCAAGTTTTAAGAGAAGTAATAAATCTATCGCATTGAAAATAAAGACTTAAACTGAGTGTGCAAAGCTGATGCTAAATTTGGCACCACCTAAGGTTTCTGAACGAGAGACAGAAATTCTGCCGTTATAGCTGTCGACTAAATCGCGCACGATAGCAAGCCCAATACCATTACCTTGAAGGTAGGAGTCTGCGCGAATACCACGTTCAAAGATTTGATTTTGCAGGGCTTCACTGATCCCTGGGCCATCATCTTCGATACAGATTAGCAGTTGATAGGCATCGCCTGTGACCGTTAATGTCACCGTAGACTTCGCGGCTTTACAGGCGTTGTCGAGTAAATTGCCTAGAATTTCAGTCAGATCTGCTTCATCCCCCTTGAATACTGCGTGTTCTACCATCTCGCCGCTGAGATTGATTTGTGGCTCTCGATAAATTTTAGCTAATGTGCGTAATAACTTAGCGGCGACTTCATCGACACGAATACCTAAATGCCACGAGGCCGCCGCTGCGGTTTGGGCGCGTTTTAGCTGGTGGCCAATGATCCGGCTGATCACTGATACTTGCTCACTGGAGGATTCGCTTAAGTCGGCCTGACTCTTGATCACCGCCAGTGGTGTTTTGAGGCTATGGGCTAGGTCGGCCAAGGCATTACGATAGCGTTTTCGTTGGGTTTGTTCGGTATTGAGCAAAATATTAAGCTGCCGAGCAACCGCTTGTAATTCAGTGGGGTACTGGCTACTTAGCTGCATCGACTTACCTTGCTCGACGGAATGTAACTCTTGGGTAAAGCGTGCTAAAGGTCGTAACGTCCACAGTAACCAACTTAATTGAAACACTAACATGACTAACATTAAGATCAGCAGCCAAGTCCAAAGCTGTTGATTAAACTGATCAATTTGCTGCTGAAATTCTCGCTCGTCTTTAATGATGTGGATTGTCACTGGCACGTTTTGATTTTGGCTGGCAAAACTGACACTAAAGCTATAAATCAAATGGAGTTGATCGGCGAGCTCGATTTGCTCAAATGCGCTTTGACCTGTGGCTGGGATGGTAAAATGTGGCGGTGGCGTAATCCCCATAAAAGATTGCGAGTGCCACACTATATCTTGTTTGCCGCTGGCGTCTTCAGTGGTTGCAATGGCATACAGTCCTGATTGAATGAGGTTAAAACGATTCTCTAGCACTAACTCTGGGATAGATATTTGTTTGTTTTCGACTTCAGTCACCGCGAGAATTGAATAGACATAGGCACTGAGTTCATTCTTGGTTGCGCTTTTAACTTGTTCAGTAAAGGCATCGTTTAAGGCAACGCCGATCAAGGGTAATAACACTAAGATAAATAATAGCGCGCTGGCAACTAAGCGTGCTTTTAGGGAGTTCAGCACTTGCCACGCCATGGCGCGTTTACTCATCGGTTGCTTGCCCAGACGTTAACGCTTTTAGGCGATAACCTTGGCCGCGCAGGGTTTCAATCAGGTTGTATTGATTATCAGGATCGAGTTTTTTGCGTAACCTGCGGATAAAGACTTCGATGACGTTAGAATCTAAATCAAAATCCTGATCGTAGATGTGCTCTGTGAGGACGGTTTTTGATTTGACTTCGCCCTGATGCAACATAAAAAATTCGAATAACTTGTATTCAGAGCCGCTGAGGTTAACCAGTTCTTCGCCTTTACGTACTTCTAGACTGCTGGTGTTAAGGCTAAAGGGGCCGTTGTAGATCAGGGGGCTGGCCTTACCGGCGGAGCGACGGATCAGGGCTTTTAGTCGTGCGATGAGTTCTTGGGGATGGAAAGGTTTCGTCAGATAGTCGTCGGCACCGGCATCGAGTCCTTCAACCTTATCTTGCCAACTGTCCCTTGCGGTTAAAATCAGGATAGGAAAGTCGCGTTTTTGTTCACGCACGCTACGGATCAAGGCGATACCATCGAGTTTAGGTAAACCTACATCGATAATTGCTGCATCATAGTTGTATTCGAGCGCTTGAAATAAGCCTTCTTCACCATCACTCGCCACATCGATACTGTAATGGGCATCGAGGAGATGTTGCTTTAAGTTAGTCTGTAGTTCTATATCATCTTCAACTAGTAACAATCGCATCGTTAGTTCCTCGAGACTCGGCCCGTTGCGGCATCTACTGAAACAGAAAATACTTGGCCATCATTATTGAGGATTTTAATACGATATCCCGATCCGCTGGATTGTACGCTCAATACTTTGCCTTGAAATTGTCGTTGCGCCATTGCCACCGCTTGATCAGGGCTATTGACCGCCAGACGGCGCTGTTCATTCTTCGCACCTTGGTTACGAGGCTGATTGCGATCATCATGTCTATCATTACCTGCTATGCAACCAAAGGAGGCTGATAAGCAAGTGATTAGGGCCAAGGTCAAACCAAGTTTCATATCGGGTACCCGCAATGTTCAGCGATCTTAAGTTAATGAGTGAGATGGATAACTTATCGAGTCGACTAAGAATACCTCATCACCTTAACAAACACATAGAGATCAGCCAATTGGTTGGCACAATTCCTTCAAAATTAACTCTGACAGTTATTTTGTTATTCGTGACAGAACTGAAGTTCTGTTGGCGAGTCTATCTCTATGCTCGCGCTTGTATCGTTTAAGTTTTGTGAGTGTTACCCATTCCAGATGAACTCGGGCTGAACGTATCTTCTGGCTGAGAACAGTGAGCGTTGATGTTCAGCTTATGTTCACCTTCATTGCACTTTAATAGCTCCAATTTGAACGGGTTATCCATAGGATATTCAAGATGAACACACTCAATAAGCAAGATATGGCAGCCACAGTTAATATTAAGCTGTTTATGGCAACGGCTATTGCTGCGCTGTTTTTAGCGTCCCCTGCCGCTAGCGCTCAGCCCCGCGAACTGGAGTCATCGCAAAGCTTAACGCCATTTACTGCAGCCAGCGTTGGTATTGCCAAAAAAGCAGAAAATAGCGAGCAAGCTGCTGAGCAGGAACAACAAGCTTTAGCTTTGTTACAACAAGCCGCGCCCGCAAAAAATGTCACTGAAGTCGCCGCTGCGGCCGTGAAATCCTTGGCGCCAGCCTTATCATCCAAAGCGCCGACGGTAAACCGAGTGCAACTTATGGGCGCCTCGCCGATGACGCGTGAGCAAGTAACAGCGAAACATGCGAGCCAAGGGATTCCGAGTTCGAGTGCGACCAGTGAAGATCCCTACCGCGCACCTGTGTATCACAGCTTTTCGATTTTTGATGCCAGCAGTCGTTTGTTTGAAGACTTTGACTACGATGGGTTTTATCAAACGTTTAGCGTGACCTTCGACGTTGATGTCAATGGTTCATATCTTAATGAAAGAGCTGATTTATTTGCCGAGCTTTATCTCAGTCGTGATGGTGGCCCTTGGGTGCATTACTACACCACAGACGTATTTACCATTTACGGCGATTCGACACAGGACGATTACGAAGTGTTGACCACGCTCTACACGGGTTATGCGACGGATCACTATGATGTGTTGATTGATGTGTATGAAGTGGGTTACAGCGATATTGTTGCGACCATTAGCGCCGATGAGACCGATAGTTTGTATGCGCTGCCATTGGAGAGTAGCGATCGAGACAGAGAGCCCGACATTATCGTTGTTGAGGAAAGTGGCGGCGCCTTCTCAGTATTAGGTTTGTTATGTCTTAGTTTGTGTGCGGGGCTGCGGTTGAATCGAACTCGAGCCTAATCGCCCTTATTTCTCTCGGTGTTTATCTGCGGTAAATAGGGCTAGTATGGATGAGTTATTTTAACTAAATGGAGAAAGACATGATTGCTCAAGGTCAAACATTACCTGCTGCCACATTAGGTCAACTGACTAAAGATGGCATGGTGAATCACCAAGTTACCGAATTGTTCGCGGGTAAAAAAGTCGTATTGTTTGCAGTGCCAGGTGCTTTTACTCCAACGTGTTCTGAAGCGCATTTACCTGGCTATGTGGTATTAGCCGATCAATTTAAAGCGAAAGGCGTGGATTTGATTGCCTGTGTTGCTGTGAACGATGCCTTTGTGATGAAAGCGTGGGGCGAAGCACAAAATGCCTCTGAATTAATGATGTTAGCCGATGGCGATGCCAGCTTTACTAAAGCCTTAGGTTTAGAGATGGATACTGCCGGTTTTGGTGGCGTGCGTTCACAACGTTACGCCATGATCATCGATAACGGTGTAGTGACTCTACTGAATGTAGAAGAGCCAAAGGCTTTTGAAGCCAGTAAAGCTGAAGTTGTTTTGGCTGCTATCTAAGCGTATTTAAGACATGAAGTTTGGATGTGACCAAAGCCAGCCATTCATTGGCTGGCTTTAACTAAATCCATTTATTGTACGATTTGAATGTTGTCTGCATCTATGGTCACTTCAGACCAATCTTTATCCACTTCACCACGAATAATGACCTGAGTCTCAGGTGTTACTGTGTTGCCGCGCCATAAATCATCATCAATTTCGACCTTAATATCACCCGTAGCGTCACGGAAAATATAATCATCGTGTCCAATGGAAGAAATGATATGGCCCGTTAACTCAATTTGGGCGTCATCACTGGCATTGAGCGCGCTCACCACATCATGAATCACTTGTCTTGCGCTCGGCCCTTGGAAGCCACCCTGTATTTGAGGTTCACCCGTTGTAGGTTGAAAGCCTGCTTGGCTGGCCATAGTCGTGAATGAAAGTGCCATTGCGAAAACGGTAAGAGTCATTTTATTCATCTGTTTGTCCTTTCTATGGTTTTATGTAACTCAGCCTCAATGGCTATTACAGTGTTGCGAGCATAGTGCCAAGACAAGCGTGAAGCGGTTGTGAAGATTGGGTTTGCAACTCAGAATTTGCTAAAACGAGGTCATTTATCCAAGCTAACTTCGGTTAATGGGCATTATCTATAAACTGAACATAAGCCTGATAGCTAGCACCATCGTTTTGGGTTGAAAATGCCCAGCCCATTCGCTCGCAAATACGTTCAATAATAATTAATCCGCAGCCATAGCCTGATGTATCAGTACTTTGAGTGCTTAGTGGATTCAGTATCCATAATTGGTTGCTTTGCATCGTAATTTCAATGTTTCCGGCACTGTAATTGAAAGCATTTTTAATTAAATTACCTATCACTATGTCAATAAAGCTCAGTGGCGCCTTGATGCTCAAGCAATCTTTAAGCGTTAAGCTGTAGGTGATTTCTTGCTTGGCAAAATGCTGCGCCATTTCAGCTAAAATGTGTTCAAGGCGTGGTGCTAAATCAATTTGGCTGTAGTGCTGGGATTCAATGTCTTCTTTTCCGAGAAGTAAAAAGGCCTCGGTGAGCGTTTTCATTTGATGCCCTGCGTAATCAATACGTGTAATGGCTTTTTTGACCATTAATTGTTGAGCCTCGGTTGTCGCATTGGGGATTTTTTTGAGCAATTCTACCGAACCTTGGATCACCATAATGGGCGTGCGTAGTTCATGGGAGGCAAAACGGCTAAATTCTTGTTCCCGAGTGAAGTAGGCGGCAATTTTAGCTTTGTTGCTTAATAGGGTTTGCTCAATCTGGCGGGTTTCACGGTATGAAGTACTCGGTGTTGATGTCGGTCTTTTTGGTGATAGTTGATTGATTTTATTTTCAATCTCAGCGAGTGGACTGGATAGCAGACGTACAAAATACAATCCATACGCCATGATAAACAGGAGCAAACCTATCCCCATAATAGAGATCAAAATGTGCATTCTATCTTCATAGCTATCAAGGAAATCGTCCGCGTCATCCTTATAAACCACATACAACAGCCCTTGCCCAGAAGGATGAGCGGATATCAAAAAGTGTTTATCTTCGTCACCCAGTTGATGTTCGTAAAATCCGGTATTTTGATAAGGTTGCAGCCAAGCTGGTACAAACTCTTTGCTCCAATATGTTTTCAATTCATTGATATCGGGGAGCTGTGCTTTATCACCAAACCTTTGATAATTCTTTAGATATTCGCGAGTCTCTGTGGCCAGCGTTTGCTCGAGGCTAATCTTCTCAATTTGTTCTTCGGCGATATAAATGAGGCTCCAAAAAATGGCAAACATCAAGCTAGTTAATACTAAAAAAGTGAGGCGTATTTTTTTATATAAACTCGGAAAATGCTCAGGGGATAAGTCGGTAACCTTGGCCATGGATAGTCTCTAATTTTGAGTCTGAAAAACCTTTATCGAGTGCACTGCGTAAGCTGTATATGTGGCTGCGAAGTGAATCACTCGAAGGAGCATCATCTCCCCATACGGTATCTACCAATTGCTCTTTACTCACGATAGCGGGCGCATGTTTTAGTAACAGTGAAAGAATGGTGCGCTGAATTTTACTGAGCTTAATTTCTTTACCAGCACGGGTAACTTGATGGGTTTGCAAATTTAAACTGATATCACTGAAGCGCAAAATACCCACATCTAAACGTGGGCCACGATTATGCAGTGAATGTAGTCGTAAGCATAATTCTTCCATCGCGAAAGGTTTATTTAAAAAATCATCCCCACCTGATGTAAAAGAATCAATTTTATCCTGCAGACTATCTTTGGCGGTTAAAAATATAATCGGTGTATTACAATAAATTTCTTCACGCAGTTTTTTGACCGTATTAATACCGTCTAATTTTGGCATCATAATATCCATTATGATGACATCGTAATGGTTTTGTTGAATTAAATTGATTGCACTTTCCCCGTGATATGCACAGTCGGCAATAATCCCCTCTAGGGTTAAATAATCCATGATTGTTTCAATAACATCATGATTATCATCAACAATTAATACTTTCATAGGTTAATTCATTTCTTCACATTTGCTTGACGATCTTCATACTAAGATGCCCAGCACTGATTTAACAAGACATAATAGGGAAGAAAATGAATAAACTCTTAGTCTGTATTACGGCCATTTTGCTGGCAGGTTGCGGTGGTAATGATTCATCAACAGATACCTCTAAACCCGATCCTATCGTTCCACAACCTACGTTACCCGCAAAAATCAACGGTACAGTAACAAATATTGCTTCTGACAATAATTCGATTACTGTCAACGGATATAGCGTAAATATCGCTAATGCTAAGATTCACTATGGACAACAGCCGTTAGAGGTTAATGCCATTCAAATGGGGATGAGGGTCAAAATTGATAATGAAGGCCAACAGGCTAAAAATGTCATATTAGATCCAAGCCTTGTGGGTGAAATCAGTTCCGTTAATCAAAATACTATTGCCGTTAATGGGATTAATTTAATCGTTAAACCAGCGGACGCGACTCAGTATAAAGTAGGCGATTGGGTTGCGGTAAATGGTTATCCAACGGTAATGGGAGAATGGCAGGTTAATTCTATAAACCTTATCCCCAATTTTGCGTTTGCTGAAATTGAGGGACGTGTCTCTGGATTAAACAAGGCCACGCAACAATTCAATATCGGTTCGGCAGTGATTGATTATGTCAACGCACGTTTAGAAGGCAGCTTACAGGAAGGCGCATGGGTTGAAGTGGAAGGCCAGCAAAGTGGTGCTTCATTTTTGGCCTCTGAAGTCGAAGTGGAAGATACGGCGTCTTTTAACGATATGGAGCTAGAAGGGACTATTACTTGGGTCAACCAAGATAAAACGCAGTTTGAGCTTAATGCCCGTACTCGACTCTATGTCACTACAAATACTCAATTTGAAGATGGCAAGCAAGCTAACTTGGTTGAAGGCAAGCTAGTCGATGTAGATATTCAATCTATGCCGCAGGGTTTATGGGCCAGAGAAGTTGAATTTGAAACATCACATGATAATGGTGGAATACCTCCAACCTTAGGTAAAAAGTTCGAGCTAGAAGGTCTGGCGACACTGACTACCAATAATCAGCTACAAATTAATGGATTTACATTTGATATTGATGCCAGAACTCAATTCGATGACGGTTTAACTTTAGCGACACTTGACCAAAAATGGATTCAAATAGAAGGTGTTGAACTCGCAGACAACCAGTGGTTAGTGAAAGAAGTTGATCTTGAAGTGCGAAGCAATGAACTTGATTTGTCGGGTTTAGTGATGCAAAAGACCTTGTGGGGCTATCAAGCGACTGATGCTTCATTAACGCCATTTGAAGGCAAATGGGTTGATGTCGAATGTCAGTTCGATGGCTCTAATATCCATAATTGCCGAATCGACGATTAAACACAAATAGAGAAATTAAGTGAATAAACGTGCGGTTTTAGGCCGCACGGTTTATTTGGCTTTGCCCAATCCCCAAGCTGGTTTCAATATCTTCTACACTCTGCTGTACTTCTTGGGCGATGACCTCACTCTGCTGTGAACTGGTTTGCGCTTGTTCTTTTAAACTATCCATAGTGCGAACAAATTCATCGAGATAATCGACTTGCTCTTTGGCATTGAGTGAGCCTTGTTTGGCGGTATTAGCCATTTCACTTGCTTGGTTTTGCACTGTTTGCGCCACTTGCCACAGGCTCTGAGCACGCAGTTTCTGGCTGCTGGTGGCCTGTGCTATGCCATCGACACTCTCACTGAGGGCATGATTTGATTGGGTAAGTTGTTGCAGAATTTTCACGATCTCATTCAAAGACACTTGGGTGCGTTGGCTTAAATTACGCACTTCATCGGCCACCACGGCAAAGCCGCGACCTTGCTCGCCAGCCCGCGCAGCTTCGATGGCAGCATTAAGGGCGAGTAAGTTAGTTTGCTCGGCAATATTGCCAATCACATCAATGATTTTCGATACATCCGTCACTGAGTTATTTAGGCTTTCAAGGGACGAATGGCACAGACCGACCGCGGTTTGTGTTTGCTCGGTCGCGCTCAATACCGCCTCGGCTTGTGCTTGACTCGACTGCATTTGGCGCATGGTTTCGGCGGCGCTGTCTTCCACAAGTGCCGAAGTGTGGCTCACCTCATTGGCGAGGCTGCGGATATGCTCGGTCTGTGTTTGCGTATCGGCCACAATCGTTTGGGTGTGCTCTGTGTGTTGTGATAGCTGAGTAATGCGCGCCACCAGTTGGCTTAATGATTGAGAAACCCTAGTGATTTGCTGGCGCTGTGCCTCGTCTTCCTGTTCAAACCTGTGCAGTAACTGGTTGAAATGACCTGCGATTTGGCCCGTCTCGCAGCGACGATTAATGTCTAAACGCTCGCGGCTGTTCGATTCGCTTAATTTCATAAAAGCTTGGTTGAGACGTTTTAGCGGTTTGACGACGCGATTTTGCTGCAGGATTAAATAACCTATGGCAAACAAGGCCATGATAGAAACCATAGTGTAGAGGATCAGCTGTAACTCATATTTCAGCTGCTGATTCTTTGCCGCCTGAGCCTCACCTAAGCCAATAAGCTGTTGTTCCACATTACTAATAGCATGAATGAGTTGATCTTGCATCTCTTGGTTGGTTTGCAGCAATTGGTGGGTATTGGCGACTTCTTTGTTGTATCGATTGGCGAGACTGAGCAGTTCACTGCGGTCACTCTCGCCTATTTCAATTTGTTCCGGTTCGCTGGCACCGAGGGCAAATTCATCGGCTTCTTGCTGCTCATATACGCCGATTAACGGCAGTGCGCTGAGGGCGTCGTGCCACGTATTAAGCTCTTTGCTGGTGCTGTCTAAAATGCCCTTGAGTTGCTGATTTTTGCCGATCAGATAGCCATCGGTCAGCTGGGAAAGTTGGTAGACGATAGAAGGTAAATCGCGGCTCAATTGCAGATATTGTTCGGCGACCGCCGCATTTGTGGCTAAGCCTTTATCGGCATAACTGCCCAGACGACGGTTATAGTCGAGCATTTCAGATTCGGCGTGGGCGAGCAGTTGCCTAGGGTTGCCAGCGAGTTTACCCGCGGCGCGGTACTTGGTATCTAAATCTTGAATGAAGTTGCTTAGGCTGGCTTGCAAGTCATTGTCGGTAGCGCCCATGGCTGCGAGGTTAAGCTGCGTGAGCTGGTTCTTAATGGCGCTGAGTTTGGTTTTCGCTTGTTCAAGTTGGCTAGCGTTGCCACTGGCTAAATAGCCATCGAGATCGCGGCGTACACCGACGAGAAAATCCTGCTGAATAGCTTGTAATGTCAGTGTTTGCTGCTCAATTTGTTGCCGCTGATCACTGCTCCACAGCACTACGGCTGCTAGCAATCCCGCGAGCAATAACAACAGGGCAGAAGCAGAAAGCGACAGCGTTGAAATTTTCATTTTGCAATCTTCATAATGGTCAGAGCCAGTAACTGTGCTGAGTTTATGAATTTAGCGTGACATTAATATGACAAGCGCCCACTTGGATGTCAGCGTTGTCATTTGATTTGCAAATATGTGATCTCGCGTTATTCCAGCGGCAGCCACACTTGGGCTTTTAAACCGCCTTCGGCGCGGTTGGAGAGGGTAATTTGCCCTTGGTGTCTATCAATAATCCGTTTGATAATGGCGAGTCCTAGGCCCGAACCAACACTACCACGGGCGATATCACCTTGTGTAAATGGTTGAAATAATTTGGTAATTTGCGACTCATCGATCCCAGGACCGTTATCTTCAACGCTAAAACCGATACGCTTGCCATCGAACTGCGAGCTAATGCGGATCCAGCCAGAACCATAGCGAAAGGCATTTTCGACTAAATTACTCAGTACCCGTTTAATGGCAATCGCTTGAAATTGAGCTTCTGGGCAGTCAGTTAACACTACTTCGATTTCACCAGCGCGATTGGCTTCTGCTTGAGCGATATCTTGAATGAGTTTATTGATTTGGCCTAGCTCACGGCTGGTTTCCTGATCTTGGCGAATGTAAGCAATAAATTGGCTGATGATGGCGTCCATATCTTCGATATCATTGACTATGCCATCTTTAAGATATTGATCTTCCTCTACCATCATCTCAGAGGCGAGGCGAATACGGGTGAGCGGCGTGCGCAAGTCGTGGGAGATCCCCGCCATCAATAGCGCTCTATCCTGCTCCAGTTGCTTCATGCTGTGTGCCATCTGGTTGAAAGCATTGGTAACTTCGACAATTTCACTCGAACCTTTTAGCGGCAAGGGGTCGGGAAATTCACCGCGGGAGACTGAAATCGCGGCTTTTTGTAGTCGCCTAAGTGGGCGGTTTTGCTGGCGAGCAAACCACCATCCCCCAGCGACACTGAGTGCGCCAATCACCATTAAATAAAGGGTGAGTGGCGAAAGATCTGAAACATTTTGGCCGATAAGTGGCACTTTTATCCAAATAGAGGGCGCCTGTGGTGGACGGATCCAAATCTGTAATACGCTGCCATGGGTGACGCGGACTTCAGCATCGCCGCCAAGATATTCCGACATCTGCGATGACCAGAAACCATAGTAAGTGGCTTGCTCAATACCCGCTTCATGCGCTTGCTGTTGATTGTAGATTTTCATGCCATCGTCGTGGACTTTGGCATTAAGGGCATCGACTATGGTTAAGTGTTCGCGGCCAATATCTATGCCGTCGACAAACAGTAATTTGACTTGGCGAGCGATTAACTGATTGATTTGTTGGTAACTTGGCTTAAGTACATAGACGGCGACCGTGACGTAAGACACCAGCTGATTGATCAGTAATAGGCAACCAATCAGCATCACGGTTTGACTAAATGCGCTGCGAGGAACAAACCGCCACCAAAACTTAGCTTTCATCGTGGGCTCAATAACCGCAGGAGATTAAGATGGCAGCGCGGCTCATCGACGCGCGGCACCATCGGGTACAAACACATAACCTAAACCCCAAACCGTTTGAATGTAGCGAGGATTCGCGGGATCTTTTTCGATTAAGCGGCGCAGACGTGACACTTGCACGTCGATGGAGCGTTCTAGCGCCGAATAATCGCGGCCACGGGCGAGGTTCATCAACTTATCCCGAGACAAGGGTTCGCGTGGATGGGTGACGAGCACTTTAAGCACGGCAAACTCACCGCTGGTGAGCGCAATCGATTCGTCGCCGTGGTACATCTCACGGGTGGCTAAATCTAACGAAAACTCACCGAAGCTGATCTGTGCTTCCTGCTGAGCGGGCGCACCGGGCACATCTTGGGTTTGGCGACGCATCACGGCTTTGATCCGCGCAAGTAATTCCCGTGGATTGAAAGGTTTTGGCAGATAATCGTCAGCGCCCAACTCTAAACCAATAATGCGGTCGACTTCATCGCCCTTGGCCGTCAGCATCACGATCGGAATGGGGTTACCTTGCTGGCGCAGCCTACGACAGATAGACAGGCCATCTTCACCGGGCAACATCAAGTCGAGCACGAGTAAATGGAAGTTTTCGCGTTCTAATAGGCGGTCCATCTGCTCGGCATTGGCCGCGCTGCGCACCTGATAACCTTGCTCCATCAGGTAACGCTCGAGTAACGCTCGCAGGCGCATATCATCATCGACGACGAGGATTTTCGAGGTTTCTTGTCCCATGGGATGTCCTTTAATTGCTCAGATTGGTGCTTATTCTACTGATGAGAAACAGTTAAGATTAACCAACTGGCTGAAATTGAAAACGAATCTGCCTAATATAGCCGCATTCAACCAAGGCGACTAGCTCACCTTAGTAACTTGAATGCGATAAATGCTGACATTGATTGCCCAATGTTAATACTAAGCAAATGAAATTGCATGGGAATACTCGCGTTTATTCACGCTATAGCTGAAATTGTAACTAAATTGGCATCAGCAAAAGAGGTGATTTAAAAGCCATTATGCACAGAGATGATTTAGTGAGTTAACTTTAGCGTCCAGTCTGAGTATCATCAGTCTAATATATTATCCCGCATCAATTGTGGTCGTTTAATCCAACGATTGAGTAATGAGTATGAAAGCGCATTTGATCACCCGTCAGGGGTGGCAAACTTTAGATAAAGAATTGAAGTATTTGTGGAAAGAATATCGGCCGCAAATCACCCTTAAAGTCCAAGAAGCGGCGGCGCAGGGCGACCGTAGTGAGAACGCGGACTACACCTACAACAAGCGTTTGTTAAGACAAATTGATGGCCGAGTCAGATACTTAGTTAAGCGGTTAGAAGAATTAAAAATCGTCGATTACTCGCCGCAGCAGGAAGGCAAAATATTCTTTGGCGCTTGGTTTGAGCTTGAAAATGAAGCCGGTGATCGCGTGCGTTATCGGATCGTCGGTAAAGATGAGCTCGATACAAAATTAGGCTATATCACCATCGACTCGCCCATGGCGCGTGCCTTAATCGGCAAGCAAGTGGATGATGAGGTGCTAGTGCAAACGCCCTCGGGTCCAAAAGAGTGGTATATCAATCAGATCCGTTATACCCCTTTTGAAACTACTCTCGCCAGCGAGGCGAATTAACCACAGAGTTGCCGCTGTTAAAATAGCGGCGGTAGTCACGGGATTGCGGGAAAGATCAAACTCTCTGATTTGACCTAGGCTTTAGCATGAAACATACGGGGCGCCTGTGGTATCTTTGGCGCAATAACGACTTACTTTACAGTTAGGCACGACACTTTATTTATGCAAACTAATGCACATAACATCGCTCAGATTATCGCTCAAGAACTGAATGTTCGTGAGCAACAAGTTGCCGCAACCATCACTCTGCTTGACGATGGTGCGACAGTTCCCTTCGTTGCCCGCTACCGTAAAGAAGCAACGGGCGGTTTAGACGATACACAACTGCGTACCTTGTACACGCGTTTAGGTTACCTGCGTGAGCTGAACGACAGACGCCAAGTGATCCTGTCTAGCATCCAAGCTCAGGGTAAGTTAACGCCAGAATTACAATGGGCGATTGACGAGGCAGACAGTAAGACACGCCTCGAAGATTTATACCTGCCCTTCAAACCTAAGCGTCGTACTAAGGGCCAAATCGCTATCGAGGCTGGGCTTGAGCCATTAGCCGAGGCCTTACTGGCTGATCGTAGCGTAGATGTCGAGACCACCGCGGCAGGCTATATCAATAGCGAAGCGGGTTTTGCAGATGTTAAAGCTGTGCTCGAGGGCGCGCGTTATATCCTGATGGAGCGCTACGCCGAAGATGCTGAATTACTGCGTAAAGTGCGTGAGCATTTAAGCCAAAACAGTGTGTTAGAAAGCCGTTTAATTGCTGGCAAAGAGAAAGACGGCGCGAAGTTCCGCGATTATTTTGAGCATACAGAACAGTTAGCTAAGATCCCATCACACCGTGCACTGGCTATGCTGCGTGGGCGTAATGAAGGTTTCTTAACCTTATCTATGAATGCCGATCCAGCCGCTGAAGCGGGCCAAGGTAGTTACTGCGAAGTGATTATCTGTGATCATTTAGGGCTGAAATTAGGCGATAGCAGCGTTGATCAATGGTTGAAAACCGTGGTGACGGCGACATGGCGTATTAAGATTGCCCTGCAGATGGAAACTGAGTTTATTTCGCAAATGCGCGAACGCGCTGAAGCCGAAGCGATTAAAGTTTTCGCCCGTAATCTAGGTGATTTATTGATGGCCGCTCCTGCGGGCGCGAAAGCCACCATGGGACTCGATCCTGGTTTACGTACCGGTGTTAAAGTCGCTGTGGTCGATAACACAGGTAAGTTGTTGTGCCATGCGACTATTTTCCCACACGCACCGCAAAATCTGTGGGAAAAGTCGATCCGTACTTTGGCTAACTTAGTCAAAATGCATAAGGTTGAGCTGATTGCGATTGGTAACGGCACTGCATCAAGGGAAACTGACAAACTGGCTGCTGAGCTGATTGCCGAAGTGAAAGATACCCATCCACATTTGACCAAAGTGATGGTCAGTGAGGCGGGTGCGTCTGTGTATTCTGCATCGGAATTGGCGGCGTTGGAGTTTCCTGATCTTGATGTGTCGATTCGTGGCGCTGTGTCTATCGCCCGCCGCTTGCAAGATCCATTAGCCGAATTGGTGAAGATTGAGCCTAAGTCTATCGGTGTCGGTCAATACCAACACGACGTGAGTCAAAGCCAATTATCGGGTTCGCTGGAAGCTGTGGTTGAAGACTGTGTAAACGGCGTGGGTGTAGATCTCAACATGGCCTCAGTGCCGTTATTGTCACAAGTGGCTGGTTTAAATAAGACGTTAGCGAAAAACGTGGTCGATTATCGCGATGCCAATGGTCAGTTTAAGAATCGTAAAGAGTTGCTGAAAGTACCGCGTTTAGGGCCTAAAGCCTACGAGCAAGCAGCGGGCTTTTTGCGTATTCGAGAAGGGGACAATCCACTCGATGCCTCGTCTGTGCATCCAGAGGCTTATTCACTAGTGGAAACTATCGCTAAAACTAAGCAAGTAGAGTTGGCGAGCCTGATGGGTAACTCTGATTTGCTGCGCAGCATCAAGGCAGAAGAGTTTATTACGGCGGAATTTGGTTTGCCGACGGTCACAGATATTTTAGCCGAACTGGATAAGCCAGGACGCGATCCCCGCGGTGAGTTCAAAACCGCTAAGTTTAAAGATGGTGTTGAAGAACTTAAGCATCTGAAACCCGAAATGGTACTCGAAGGCGTAGTGACCAACGTGACTAATTTTGGTGCCTTCGTCGATATTGGCGTACATCAAGATGGACTCGTGCATATCTCTTCTCTAACCGACAAGTTCATCAGCGACCCGCACACTGTGGTGAAAGCGGGAGATGTGGTGAAAGTCAAAGTGATGGAAGTTGACGTTGAGCGCCGCCGTATCGGTTTGAGCATGCGTTTGGATGAAGCTATCGACCAGAGCAAGCCACAGCAAAGACCACACAATCCTGCCAGAACTAATCATGGTAAAACACCGCAGTCAGCGAAACCGGCTGCGCGTCCTGCGCAGAAGCAAACACCTAAAGCGCCAGCAAACGCGGCCATGGGCAATGCCTTTGCCGATGCCTTCGCTAAGCTGAAAAAGTAGACGCTGTAATGTTAATACTCGGACATACGTCATGTCCGAGTCGACTTTTTAACCTGTTACTCACAAAATTGTTGCATAAATGCCGTCTTAGGGAATATAAAGTCGGCATTTAATGCAACGTTAAGCAAAATCGGTTGTCATAGCACAGCTTATTCACCGATTTTTCAAATTGACACTCCAAAGCAGAGTGGCTCTTTTTACACGTTTTGGGGTAACACATGCAATCTGGTTTATCACCTCGCGGGCGAAACAATGCCCATGGGCCTTTCCGCGCCATCTTTATCTTTTCGTTATTAGTGCTTTTCATTGCCACCGCGAGCCGTATCGCTTTAGGGCTGTGGCAAGCCGATCGCGTGGCCGCTGTTGATGGTTGGTCGCATCTCTTAATCCAAGGTTTACGCGTCGATATCGCTACCCTGTGCTGGTTATGGGGTATTGCTGCCTTAGGAACCGCATTATTTTCAGGTGATCATTTTATTGGCCGTCTATGGCAGCCGATTTTACGGGTGTGGTTAACTGTCGGTCTGTGGATCATACTGTTTTTAGAAGCATCGACCCCCGCCTTTATTGAAGAATACGGTTTTCGTCCGAATCGTTTGTATGTGGAATATCTGATCTACCCGAAAGAAGTGCTTTCTATGCTGTGGGCGGGTCGTAAGCTTGAGCTTATTTTCTCAATATTATTAACCATAGGTACACTCTGGGGCGGTTGGGTTCTCAGCGGTAAGCTGACGAAAAACCTGCGCTTTCCACGCTGGTATTGGCGTCCAGTATTAGCATTAATCGTTATCGCAATTACGATATTAGGTGCCCGTTCAACCTTGGGTCATCGTCCGCTTAACCCCGCTCTGGTGGCCTTTGCTGACGATCCATTAGTGAACTCTTTAGTGATTAACTCTGCCTATTCCTTGGTGTTTGCCATCAAGCAGATGGATAGTGAAGAAGATGCTTCTAAAGTGTATGGCAAGCTAGATAACGCGGAGGTTATTGCAACGATTCGGCAGGAAAGTGGTCGCCCTGAAAGTGCCTTTACTTCAACGGATATCCCATCACTGAGCTTTAACCAAGCCAGTTATACTGGTAAACCAAAGAACTTAGTGATCCTACTGCAAGAGAGCTTAGGCGCCCGTTTTGTCGGCAGTTTAGGTGGGTTACCCCTGACACCGAATATCGATGCCTTGTCTAAAGAAGGTTGGTATTTCGATAACTTGTACGCTACTGGTACACGATCTGTACGCGGAATCGAAGCCGTGACAACAGGTTTTACGCCAACGCCAGCTCGCGCTGTGGTGAAGCTAGGTAAGAGCCAAGTTGGCTTTTTCAGTATTGCTGAATTACTTAAAAATCATGGATATACCACGCAGTTTATTTATGGTGGTGAGAGCCATTTCGACAATATGCGTAGCTTCTTCTTGGGCAACGGCTTTAGTGACATTATAGATCAGAAAGATTACAAATCTCCGGCCTTCGTGGGTTCGTGGGGCGCGTCAGACGAAGATTTAATGCGCAAGGCCAACAGTGAGTTTGAGCGTCTGCATAGTGAAGGTAAGCCTTTCTTTAGTTTGGTGTTTAGTTCGAGTAACCATGATCCATTTGAATTCCCAGATGATCGTATCGAACTTTATGAACAACCTAAGCAAACTCGCAATAATGCGGCGAAATATGCCGACTATGCGGTTGGTGAGTTTTTCAAATTGGCGAAAAACGCAGACTATTGGAAAGACACGATTTTTATCGTGGTTGCCGACCATGACAGTCGAGTGGGTGGCGCGGATCTGGTGCCAGTGTCACGTTTTCGTATTCCGGGATTAATTCTTGGGGATAATGTTGCACCAAAACGCGATCATCGTATTGTGAGCCAGATTGATTTACCGCCAACACTGTTATCATTGATTGGTATTTCAGACTCTTATCCTATGCTGGGCCGAGATTTGACCCAAGTCAGCGATGATTGGCCTGGACGCGCGTTAATGCAATACGATAAAAACTTTGCCCTGATGGAAGGTAAAGATGTAGTGATCCTGCAGCCAGAAAAAGCGGCTCAAGGTTTCGAATACAATGAAAAAACTGAGCAGTTAACGCCTTATGCGCCAGCCGCTGCAGCGCTAGAGAAGAAAGCCTTAAGTTGGGCATTGTGGGGCAGTTTGGCCTACCAGCAAGAGCTGTATCGTTTGCCTAAATAAGCGTTAAACAGAATGGAAAATGCCGCTATTTTTAGCGGCATTTTTGTTTATCATTCAGGTTAATTTTGTGCGCAAACGGATTCATACGATTGGAATAGGTTAAATCCACGTCGACATAATAGATTCTTGCTCTGGCTGAGTCTGTTGTTGATAGAACTGACTAATGCGTTGCCCAAGTTGTTGATAAAATTGACTCGATTCGCCTTGAAGCGATTGCCTTGCCGTACTGCTGGTATTCGCTTTGGCGTTACTGCTGGCATAATTTGCCGCACCTTGACTGACCTTTAAGCGTATATCCTTACGTTGCAGCGCCGCTTGGCCTCTTGCAGCAATTTTTAGCGTTTTAGGTAAAACACGCTCGGCCACTACAAGGGGCGCTTTTTTCTCTTGCTGTTGTTGGTTCTGTTGCTGTGAGGATTGCTGTTGCTGCTGTTTTTCTTGAACTTGTTGCTGATTATGCTCGAGCGTTTTCGCCTGTTGTTGAGCTTGATCCGCAGTGCGTTCATTCTGTGGATTAAAGGCGCGTTCTTCGTGACCTTTAGTTGCCGCTTGTGGTGGGATGACCACAGGTTTCAGTTGGTTGTCGACCCGAGCCGAGTCCGTCGCGACATTACTGGTCGCTAGCGGGACTTGGGGGTAGTTACTGACAACTAACATGGGAAATTCCTTGGCACATTAATGGTTAAATACTAGTCATTAATCGCTCAAAGATAAAGCGTTAACGAGTCTGTAACGTTAACCAAGGCATAAATACCTGCAAAAACTCCTGCTGATGGGAAATAAAGGGCGCGTGAGAGGCTTTGGCGAGCATCACATCCTCACTTTGAGCTGTGATGGGCATTTTAGGTGGTACGCGTTTGGGTACTAGCCCGTCGAGTCGGCCCCAGATCCTTAGCCAAGGTTGTTGCAACTCTATCAGTTGCTGCCTTAAGTCGACGTCGGTCAGCATATTTAGGCCTTGAGTTAAGGCTCTGGCATTGGGTAAAGGGCGTGCGAGGACAAGATCGCGCAGTTGTTTGATGTCTTCTTTGGCGGTTTCGCTACCCATGGCTTGAATCGCCAGAAATCTCTCTATAGTTTTAGGTAAATTTTGGCCGAGTTGTTCTCTAAATTGATTGAGGACTTGTGGCGGAATGCCCGGCCATGCTTCGTCCTCCCTTGCCATAAAGCAAGGGGATGAGGCAATAGTAATCAAGCCTTTGATTTTTTGTGGATAACTTAACGCTGCCTGAGTCGCAACGAGCCCACCGAGTGACCAGCCGGCCCAAATAGCGTGTTCAGGCAATGCAGCGACCAAGGTATCTACCCAGGTTGATAGGCCACCTTCAACCATTTGGCTATGGCCGAAGCCCGGCAAGTCTACATAGTGCACCCTATACTGAGACAGTGACTCATGTAATGGCGTAAACACAGCGCTATTCACTCCCCAACCGTGAAGCATCACCAGATCTGGCCCTTGGCCGCTGATTTCAATATGCAAATTTGCTTGGTTTGTGGATGTCACTTGGCTCACTTGAGTGCCTCAAAAATGGATTAGGTGAATGTATGCCGCACTTTGTCAAAAGGATTTGGCCGCAATCTGCTTTGCGGATAATGCGTTTAGGCTATCAACTCGGTACAAGGTGGTTGGCGGGCAGTTTACCTAACCGTTGCCTGCTGTGCCACCAATCCATATCACTTCCCGAGACTGGCATTTGCGCCGTTTGTCTTCAATCTGGCTTATATCATGGGCCTATTTGCTTAGGTTGCGGTAAGTCGATGCAAATAGAAGTCGATTATTGCGGTGAATGCCAAAAGCGCCAGCCACGTAAAGTCATTGCACCTTGTAGTTATCATCAAGGTTTGGGGGCTTGGGTTGGTGCGATTAAATATCAAGGTCAACTTGCCGCTTTGCCCGTGCTGTGTCGCGCCTTAGTGGCACGACTTAAGGTATTAGAACAGCAAGGATTAATCTCGCTGCCTCAAGCGATAGTGCCAGTCCCATTGCATCCAAAACGCTTACAACAACGTGGATTTAATCAGGCGTGGTTAATTGCCCATGAGTTATCACAGCTCTTGCAACTGCCGTTAGTGAGCGAAGGGTTAACGCGCCAACAAGACACTCGATCGCAGGCGGGGCTTTCGGGTGCACAGCGACGACGCAACTTACATGATGCCTTTATGTTAGCGGATGATTTTGCGTTCCAGCGTATTGCATTGGTGGATGATGTGGTTACCACTGGCACTACAGTCTCTGAAATTGCTCGCTTATTCGAAGCGCGTTATGTGCATGTTCAAGTATGGTGTTTGGCAAGGGCAGAGGCACCAGGCTTGTTGGATAATATTTAAAAACGGTTAAAAGCATTGCTCCATTATATCTTTGTGTATGTCAAAATTATGTCAAAAATACTGAGTAAAAATGAATAAGTTTTAATTTTGCGACAAGATGTAAGTATCTGTATCAATGGGTTTTGTTTATTTTTTGTATTGAGATACCTTCCTATATTATTTCGTTTGGAGGGTATTTATGGACGCTAAACTGGCGCGATCAAATGCAGATACGGCATCAACGCTGAAGGACGTTATTCAGGCGATAAACTACTCTTTGAAGCTACATGGTTTTTGTGGTTTCTGGTTTCAAGGAGTTCCACATTGTGCGTATGAAAATTATCACTTTCCAAAAGATACCAATCTGTTCTCTCCTACGGCACTAAGAAAACCTATCGCCAGCATAGTTTCTTCCCCTGTTATGGCTGAATTACAGCGTTTTTATTTAAATCAGATAGCCTCCCATGATTTCAATTTTGGTTTTTCATTGGATACTTCAAAATCTTATATGTATAGATTCACGAGTGAAAAAAATGATAAGACCAGCCTATTGTTTAGTAAGCATAATATTCAAAGTGTTTTGAGCTGGCCCATCTCATGCCACTCTAATCGTCATTGGGCAGGCCGGTTTATACTACTTAGCCATCTTAGTGCTTCGGAGGTGGTGTTAGAGGGATTGGCAGACACTTTAAAAGAAGCTCAAAACAAGCTTTTTGAATGTAATAAACAATTGTTCAATCCATTTCTACAAAGCTCTCTGCTTAAAGATAATGCGAGAGATATCCTACTTATGGTCGCAAACGGTCTTCAAAACGACGAAATTTCAACTCAGCTCCCGATAAGTGTCAGAGGAGTTGAATATCATCTGGAATCCATGCGTAAGAAATTTGGGGCTACAAATAGAGCAAATTTAATCCATTTAGCCCATCAATATGAGTTGATCTAAATATGTTGATATTACTGGTTGAAGATAATCGACTTCTTTCTAACAACATCATTCAATATCTTGAATTGAGTGGTATAGAGTGTGATTACGCTTTCAACCTGGCACAAGCGGATATGCTCATTAGTCAGCAGCAGTTCGACGCTATTATTCTCGATCTAAATTTGCCGGATGGTGATGGGATTGAAGCGTGTGAACGCTGGAAAGCGCAATGTTTTACTTCACCTATCATCATGTTAACCGCCCGTAGCAGTTTGAATGAGCGCTTGGCTGGTTTTGCTGTGGGCGCTGATGATTATTTAATAAAACCATTTGCAATGGAGGAACTGGTCGCGCGATTGAAGGTGGTTGCTCAGCGTCGTCCCGCGCCCCAAAGGTTGACTATTGGCGACCTAGAAATCGATTTTGCAAACCACATGGTGTATCGGCAAGGGCAACAGCTGGCTTTGTCTAAAACCGGATGGCAGATCCTGGCTTTATTAGCTAGGCGTAGTCCAGAAACGGTGAGTAGAGAAGAGATTGAGCGAATGCTTTGGCCCGACAGTACACCTGATAGTGATAGCTTGCGCAGCCATATTCATCTTTTGCGCCGAGTGATCGATCGCCCCTTTGAACGGCAAATATTACATACGATTCGTGGCGTCGGTTTAAGCCTTAGAGATGATATCAATGCAAGCGCCTAAACTTAGCCTCAAGCGTAGTTACCAAGTGTGGGGAGTTATTTTTCTATTAATAACCTTAGGTGTAAATAGTTTTATCCCGCTTTGCATGATGTGTGCAGGTATGATTTCTATGCATGAAGTCACAATGCACAATGCAGGGCAAGCGGCCGAAGCATTACTGAAGCTGGCGGAGCCAACTCAGCAATCATTACTTCATCAACCACTTCTAAAAACCGATAACTTAACCGTCTATCCTCATTGGCGAGATATTCCGCTGCAAATTCGTGAGTTAAGTAACAATGAAGTCTTAACTGATGCGAGCACAATTCACTATGAGCATGCAGAAGGTCCCATTGTTAACGCGTTAAGTGTGTACTACACCCAAACTGGCCAGCCGCTATACGTTTGGCTGCAGTTTAGTGTTACCCATGATTTGCAATTTGCCCCTAAAAATATGACGGCGATCTTGCTGCTTGTCTTGATAACCTTTTGTGCCAGTGCAAGTTTAGCGTTTTATATGCAAAGTAAAGTGATTACGCCTGTTCATCAAATTAGTCATGCGATTAAACAACATGATTGGGAAGGAGGAGGAAAACTGAGTTTACCAGAACAAGAATATGCTGAATTAAAGGCAATTGTTGATGCTTTAGATAACTCGATTTTACAACTTCAGGAGGCTCAGCAGCGAGAACTCAATTTTTTACGTTTTGCTAGTCATGAGTTACGTACGCCAGTCGCCATATGCCAATCTTCATTTGAAATCCTCGCATTACAACAAGGTGAGCTTACGGGGGCAACTCTGTACGCTTCCCAAGCGACTAATCAAATGAAGTCACTCATTGAAACCCTGCTATGGTTAACTAATAAAGAGTGTTCAAACCTAGAAAAGGAAAACGTAGCATTATCGCCTTTACTTGCCAGTATTATCGAGGAGCAGCAACGGGTACATGGTTATGAGCAAAAAATTCAATTATTGTGTGACGATACTTGCTTACCAGTTCAGCTTCATCCGCTAAAAATCATATTAAGCAATTTATTAAGGAATAGTATTGAGCATGGTGGGATGGATATTCGCATTACTCAAGATGGTTATTATGTAGAAATAACCAATTCCTATAACAGTAATGGCCGCCATGGATTTGGTTTAGGGCTTTTACTGGTGAAACGTCTCGCGAATCAACTGGGTTGGACTTTTACTAGCTCATCTGAAAATAATTTATTTACTGCTAGGCTGGTAATATCTAATAACTAAAGAATGGGAACTATAGATTTACTGCATTAAACCACACACTTTTAAAATGCAAAAGCGCTGTTGGGCTTAGATCACATAGTCATCATGCTATTCGTAGTAACTTTATTATATAAAGTTTACTGGTCGATAAGTATTTTAAAATACTTCCTAGAATACATGGTTGAGAGGGACTCTATGTGTAAAAAAAGTGTGGCATCTATTTTAGTCAGTGCAATTATTTTTAGTGGTTCAGTATATGCTGATGTGAATAAAACGAGCGTGGATTTAGGTTATAAGTTTTATACCAGTGACGCAAAAAATGATAACCCAGGTGTTTTTAATCAACCTTTTGTAAAGTTGAATCATTTAGGAATTGCTGATTGGGGTACTTACTTTGCTAATCTTAAGCTCGAAAACCCTGCTGAAATCGCGGAAAATCAGAAGAACCTTGATGGTAAAACTACCATTAAGTCATTATTGATACTTGAAAATAAGCTGGGAGAGTCGCAGTTCAACTTCTGGACTCAGAACTTTATCTCTGCGAGTGAAACGCTAGTTGAAGATAATCTTTACTTAGGTATTACCCATAATGCAAAAATTCAAAATTTATCACTAAACTATGGTGTCGGTTTAAATTATACCATTGGTAGCTTTTCCCCCACATCAGAGAAGTTTAATGATCTGTCAGGTTATGCCGTGGTTTTAAATGCAAAGTACCCATTTGAGTTGCTAGGGTTAAAACATAGTTTAAGTTTGAATTATGAAGCACAAATTGATAGGGATGAAGCGCATCAAGCATTATTTTCATATGACAGCTATGGCCATCAGATAATTACAACATTACAAACAAGCCTCACAGATTCAATATTTTCAAAGTTATATATCACCCATTATGATAGCTGGGGTTCGCAATATAATGATGGGATTGAATACGGTATATCTGTTGGTTATCAGTTTTAACGGTTTATCAAATAGGTTGAAATTTTGATAAGTAGAATCTCATTTAATTTGGTGCTGTTCTAATTTTCATCAAAAATAATAAGGGAATTGTAATGCATTATAAAAAATCCATTATTGGTATTGCTGCAACGGCAACAGCAATTATTGTCGGCTGTCAAGTTACCCATCAAATAGTAAAAAGCCAGGGAACCGCTCAAGGCAAGCATGGCGAAGTGCAGGTCGAAACCACATTCAAAGACGGACACATTGTGGCGATTGATGTACTAAAGCAAAAGGAAAATAAGGTCCTTGCTGGTGCCGTATTTAAAGATGTTAAACAGGCGATTATTGATAATAACTCTATCGAGGTTGACGGTATTGCAGGCGCAACCGTAACGTCTAAAGCGCTTAAAGAAGCCGTGGGTAAAAGTATTGAAGCCGCAGGTGTTACGTTAGTTGCTGTCGCTTCAGCTAAAAAAAATGAAGCATTAACACCAGCAGAATATACCTATGATGTGGTGATTATTGGCTCGGGTGGTGCAGGTTTCAGTGCTGGTTTAGAGGCTATGGCCGCAGGCCGCTCCGCCGTTATTATTGAAAAAATGCCAATTATTGGTGGTAACTCATTGATCTCGGGTGCTGAGATGAATGTGGCTGGTAGTTGGGTACAAAAAAATATGGGTGTTACCGATAGCAAAGACCTGTTTATTAGCGACACGCTAAAAGGCGGCGATTTCAAAGGTGACCCTGAAATGGTTAAGACCATGGTCGATAATGCGGTTGATGCAGCTGAGTGGTTAAGGGATTACGTCAAAGTAGAATTTTACCCAGATCAATTATTTCAGTTTGGTGGACACAGCGTGAAACGAGCGCTAATCCCTAAAGGTCATACCGGAGCAGAGGTGATCAGCAAGTTTTCTATTAAAGCTGAAGAAGTAGGCTTACCAATTCATACCAATACTAAGGCTGAAAAGTTAATTCAAGATCAAACGGGCAGAATTGTGGGTGTAGAAGCGATTCATAATGGCAAAACGGTAACCTACTATGCAAAACGCGGTGTTGTGATTGCCACAGGTGGCTTCTCGTCTAACATGGAAATGCGTAAAAAATATAACCCAGAGTTAGATGAACGTTATGGCAGCACTGGTCATTCAGGTGGTACTGGTGACGGTATTGTGATGGCAGAAAAAATACATGCAGCAGCTAAAAATATGGGATATATCCAGTCATATCCTATTTGTAGCCCAACCTCGGGTGCGATTGCCTTGATTGCAGACTCTCGCTTCTTTGGTGCGGTGTTAATCAACCAGAAGGGTGAGCGCTTTGTTGAAGAATTGGAACGCCGAGATGTGATTTCACAGGCCATTCTAGCCCAACCAGGCCGTTATACTTATGTGCTCTGGAACCAAGCTATTGAAGATGTTGCCCATACTGTTGAAATGCATCAAGGTGAACTGAAGGAATTCACAAAAGACGGGCTAATGTATAAGGTCGACACCTTAGAAGAAGCCGCTAAAGTCTTTAATATTCCTGAAGATAAGCTGTTATCAACGATTAAAGACGTTAATCGTTATGCCGCAACAGGAAAGGATGAAGCCTTTAATCATCGCTCAGGATTGGTTGATTTAAGTAAAGGACCTTATTGGATTTTAAAGGCGACACCTTCTGTGCACCATACTATGGGTGGACTAGCGGTTGATATACGTACTCGTGTACTTGATGAACAAGGAAAGGTGATTCCGGGCTTGTTTGCTGCGGGTGAAGTGACTGGTTTAACCCATGGAACCAATCGACTCGGTGGTAATGCTTACACTGATATCATTGTCTTTGGTCGTATCGCGGGACAAGAAGCGGCTAAATAGTTTGTATTTTATGTCTGGCTTAAAGCGACCCAATTGGGTCGCTTTTGTTTGTAAATGATGCAGTTCACTCGCGTACAACACATTCGTTTAAAGCTTGTTTATGATGAATAAATCGTGATCGCTATGGCAAAAATCCATAAACTTGCTATCCAAAGGACTACAAAGCGAAGGTGAGTCGGAGTATCATACTGCTAATTCTTACTAAAACACTCAGGTATCCCCTGACGGAGCAGGTTTTCATGATTACCATTTCCGATGCGGCTCAAGCCCATTTTGTTAAGTTGTTAGCAGATCAACCTGAAGGCACTCATATTCGCGTATTTGTGATCAGTCCAGGAACCTCGCAAGCCGAGTGTGGTGTGTCTTATTGTCCACCGGATGCAGTGGAAAGTGATGATATTGAAATCGAGTTCACTGGCTTCAATGCTATGGTCGATGAGAAGAGTGCACCTTTCCTTGAAGATGCCACTATCGATTTTGTGACTGACCAATTAGGTTCACAACTCACGCTTAAAGCACCTAACGCAAAAATGCGTAAAGTGTCTGGTGATGCACCTTTAGTCGAGCGTATCGAATACGTGATCCAATCTGAAATCAACCCTCAGTTAGCTGGCCATGGTGGTAATATCATGCTGGTTGAAATCACTAAAGAAGGCGTAGCCGTACTGCAGTTCGGCGGTGGATGTAACGGTTGTTCTCAAGTAGATATCACCCTAAAGGATGGTATCGAAAAACAATTGTTAGACATGTTCCCAGGTGAGTTGACTGGCGTACGTGACGTGACAGATCACCAACACGGTGAGCATTCTTACGCTTAATCTTGTTTGTTGAGCTGAATAAAAAACGCGACCTCTGAGTCGCGTTTTTTATATTTTGCATTCGCTTAAAGTGCTGCTGTTCAGTTATAACTTAGGGTTGAGGTTATCAGCTAAGAACTTATCTAAGGCTTTAAATGTCGCGAGTCTGTTGTCGTTATTGCTCAAGTAATGATCGCCATTTTCCAGCTCAATATACTCTACTGGTTTTTTCAGTGATTTGAGTTCGTCATACATTTCTCGGCTATGTTGAACCTTCACCACTCTGTCCTTATCGCCATGTAGCAGTAATACTGGGATGTTAATTTTATCGGCTTTACTGATCGGCGAGCGGTCATAGAGCGCATCAAAGTCATCCCCTATTTGCTCTTTAACCACTTTGTAGTTAGTAAATCTTCGGCTCGATTTCACTAGATAGGCCACATCTGTGACACCCGCTACACTCACGGCGCAGCGGTAGAGATCGGGAGTCATGGCTGCCCCCATTAAGGCCGCATAACCACCATAGCTAGCCCCGACAATACAAATACGTTTAGGATCGCTAATCCCTTGATCTATTAGGTAGCGAGTTCCGTCTTCGACGTCATTTTGCATTTCGAGTCCCCAGTTTTTTAGGCCAGCTTTCATAAACTCATAGCCGTAACCTGCCGAGCCCCTGAAGTTCATCCGAAATACCGCATAACCACGATTAGCGAAAAACTGCGCCCAGTAGTCGAAGTCGTTGCTGTCGTAACTGATGGGGCCGCCATGGGGGAAAATAATCGTCGGCAGTTGCTTGGCTTCAAGCCCTTTTGGCACGGTTAGGTAAGCATCGATGTTGAGCTTATCCCTTGCCTCATAAGTTAAATATTGGGTATCGGCGAGGAGTTCACTCTTGAGTCTGCCGTATCGGTTAGCGATGGGATAAAGCGTTTTTTCGTCTCTATCGCCAAAATAGTAAGTGCCGGGCTCGGTCGAGCTTGTGGAATACACTATGTAGCGGCGTTCATCGGCACTGAACTGAGTAATATAGTTGTGTGCGTTGGGTAACACGGCTTTTAGGCCATTTTGTAGGCCCACATATTCTTTTTCCCAAAAGGTGTATTCTTCGCCGTCACCTTCACTGATACCAATCACTTTTTTCTTCAGTTTCGAATAGAGTAAATTACCTTCAACGTCAGTATCTTCATTGGCGTAGACCAACTCTTTTGTGAGCTTAGGATCGGTCAGATTGACTTTAAATATGGCTTCGAAACCTTGGTGATAGGCGCGAACGTAAAGAATATTGGGGTCAGCATCAAAACCTAATGGCCAAACACTGTCCTCTGAGAAGGCTTTAAAGGTCCAAAGTAAACGTGAATCTCTCTTTTGCTCGGCCTGTTCATAAATGCGGTACTCAGTATCATCGTTATAGATAGAAATACGGACCTTGTGTTGCCTGTCAGTAATCCAACTGATGATCTTCTTTTTAGCATTTTGGGTGTAACTGGATTTACCCTGCGCTAAATTGACTTTCAGTACACTATCTTCGCCTACGTTTTCGCCCATTCCGTCTAATGACAGTAAAATATTGTCGGGATCATCTGGCATAAGATCGATAATTTGTCCCTGATGTTGCGGGATCCAATTGAGACGATCTAAGACACTGCGTGGAATGACACTCGAGGTTTTTTTAGTGATCAAATCATACTTAACAAGGCGGGTTTCGGTTGTCGGTGTACCGTAACGGTTAGCCGGAAACTTAGCACTGATCAGTAAGATATTATCGTTTGCCCACAGCAGAGACAGGATGACAAATTTTTGATTATCCGTGTGCAGCGGAATGCTTTTTTCGCCTGTTTCTATATCTTGGATACTAACGACAGTATCTTTGAGTTTGGCTTGATCGACCCGTACAACCGATGCGAGTTTTTTGCCGTTAGGCGAGAGCTGTACAGAGCTCACATCTGGGATGCTGGCAAAGGCTTCAACGGGTAATTGTGGCGCTGTGTCGGCAACGGCATGGTTGCATAGCCACAGGAAAAGCAGCGGTAAAATCCTTTTCATTATAGAATCACATCTTTGTTACAATTGTAAAATCAACATCATAGTGATTTTGAGATTTGTAAACTACTGTCTTTACAGATTTATTTATTCAAAAAGCTTTTGCTGAAATAATAGTGCCCCGCAAGTGTTAGGCTTCTGGCGATCATAAAGACACTCATGGCGGCCCAAAGGGCGTGGTTACCTTGCTCAGGCAATAACAGTTGCTGCAGCAAATACCATGTCGGGAAAAATGCACCGAAGGTGGCGAGTATCATGCTATTGCGCATCACTTTGCCTTTAGCGGCACCTATGTAGACTCCGTCGAATAAATACGAGCTAAAAGACCATAAAGGCAAAAATATCAGCCAAATAAGATAGGTCTGTGCTGTGGTTCTGACCTCATTAATGCTGGTCAATAACGCGATAATATTACTGCCCAAAAGACTGAATACAGCGCAGAACCCTAACGCAGTAATGGCCGACCAGCTCCAGGCTAAGATCACTGCTTCCCGTAATTGCTCCGCCTGTTTTTGGCCATAGGCACGGCCGACTTCTGCCTCGGCATAATAGGCTATACCATCTAGAGCGTAGGAGATTAATAGCAGTAAATTCAATAACACGGCATTGGCCGCAACGGTATTATCACCTAGACCTGCACCATGGAATGTCATAAAGGCAAAAGCTGCCTGCAAGCAGAGGCTACGGACAAAAATATCTGTGTTGAGCCTCAGTAATTTGCCATAACCAGTCAGGGTGACATGGGGGAATAGGTGGGATAAGTGAAACTCGGGTGCACGCTTGAGTTGTTGTAACACCATAGTGAGTGCGACTGAGAAAGCAGTGATATCGGCAAAGACTGAGGCGAGGGCAGCACCTTTAACGCCCCAGCCCAAGCCGAGGACAAACACCACATCGAGAATAATATTGGCAAGGTTCGCTAAAATCAGCTGCCACATGGCGGCTTTAGGTTGTTGTCGCCCTAAGAGCCAACCTAACATCACTAAATTGAGCAGGGCGAAGGGCGTTGACCAAATCCGTACCTGAAAATACTCGCGGCAATAACGTTCGACCTCGCTACTTGCTTCGGATAATCCTAACGCTAAATTCAATATCGGGACTTGCAGTGCGATAACGCCTGCGCCCAATAACATCGCTAGCATAGCGCCTTGGACTAAGAGTTTGTGCTGGGCGTGAAGATCGTCAGCACCAAAGGCTTGCGCGACTAAACCTGTCGTCGCCATACGCAAAAATCCCAATAACCAAATGATTAATGTGATAATCGTTGACCCGACAGCGACTCCCCCTAAATAATAGGCCTCACTCAGATGGCCTATAACAGCCGTATCGACTAAGCCCAAAAGCGGGATAGTGATATTGGAGAGTATCATCGGCAGGGCGAGCGCTAGTAACTGGCGATTTTTCGCGCCGTTGAGCATGAGGTCGAGCCAAGTTGATTTAGCAGTATTCATTAATTTCAGAGGTGTTCACATTATGGTTAAACGTGTGCTGTTGGCACTCATAGGGCTAATGACGTTTTCTGCCCATGCCGTGGTCATTCTGCAATATCACCATGTGTCAGAAACCACTCCGGCGGCAACCAGCGTTACGCCCGCGCAATTTCGTGAGCAAATGCAGTTTCTCGTCGATGACGGCTTTAAGGTGATCCCGCTTTCTAAAGTGGTTGAAGCGATCAAGCAAAAACAAGATTTACCCGCTAAAACAATCGCAATTACCTTCGATGATGGTTATCGCAGTATAGCGACTACGGCGCATCCTATCCTAAAGGAATTTGGATTCCCCTACACCTTGTTTGTGGCAATTGAGCCGATTAAACAAAAGTTTACCGAGATGATGACTTGGGATGAACTCATCACATTATCCAAGGAAGGCGCCGATATTGCTAACCACAGTTGGGCGCACGAACATTTGATCCGCGCCTTAGAAAACGAATCACAGGCGCAGTGGTTAGCGCGGATAAAAGCCAATATCTTAGATACAGAAAAAGCGATTGCAGATGCCACTGGGCACAATTTTAAAATGCTGGCGTATCCCTACGGTGAGTACAATCAAGCGTTGCAGGATATGTTAACTGAGAACGGCTTTGTCGCTTTTGGGCAACAGTCCGGTGCCGCGGGGCCTTATTCGCCATTAACGGCCCTGCCGCGTTTCCCCGTTGCTGGACAATATGCTGACCTAAAAAGCCTTAAGGCAAAGTTATACAGCTTAAATATGCCTGTGATTGCACAAACCCCAAGTGATCCTGAGTTAAAGGGTGGTCATTGGCGTCCAGAGCTTAAAGTGACCCTCGATATGAGTGATATCTCTGCTAAGCAAGTGATGTGTTACATCCAAGGTCAAGGCTCAAAACAGCCGACTTGGCTCAATGAAAACGAGTTTAGTGTTCAAGCGGATTTAGCCTTGCCTGCGGGGCGCTCGCGTTATAACTGCACAGCGCCGAGTAAGGCGCGCAATGGCTACTATTGGTTTTCTCAGCCTTGGGTGAGGCCAAAGGACGATGGCTCTTGGGTTAAAGAGTGATCAGCGGCTAGGTTTGTATTGCGCCACTATTTTTTCAAAATCGCTAATTAATTTATCATTTAATACCTGCGGCGGTTTGCCTAACGCTGCCGTAGGTTTAAATACCGCAACTCGCGTTCCCTGCGGCGATACCAACACATAACCTGCACTATGGTCGACTTGGTAATTTTCTCCTTCACCCACCATGGCATAAGTGAGTCCTAAGCTGCGGGTGAGTGGGAAGATTTGTGTCTGCTCGCCCGTGACCGCTTTAAATTCTGGATTGAAAAAATTAACATAGGTCAGGAGTTTATCCTGTGTGTCCCGTTTGGGATCGACGGATAAAAACACTACCTGCAATGGCGCTATTTTGTTTAGATCAGGATAAGCCGCCGCAAGTTTATTTAAGGTCGTAGGGCAAATGTCGGGACAAAAGGTAAAACCGATAAAAAATAAGCTCCATTTCCCCTGCAAACTGGCATTGGTAAAAGCTTGCTTGTGTTGATCAACCAATTCAAAGGGCGCTAATTCATAGGCCTGTGGAAACAGAAAACCGCTCTCTAACTCGATAGGTTTTGGGGGATTAAATTTCACCGCAAATAGGCCGCCAAGACCGAACAACAAAATGGCGATGACTAAAATTCTTTTCTGCATTATTCGCTCCATAAATACAGGTTAGCGCGACAAACTCGTTCCATACACTAGTTCCACAAATAGTGGTCTAGCAGTAATGCCATAAATAACAACATTAAATGGTAGATAGAGAAGCGGAACACTTGCATCGCTAAGCCATCATGATCCCGATATTTAAGTTGCCATGCTTTATAGATAAATCCCGTACTGAGTAAACTCGAGCTGACGAAATACACTGGCCCACACATACCAACCAGCACAGGTAACAGGCAAGCAATCGCCAGCAATACTGTGTAGAGCAAGATGCAGGTTTTCGTAAATTCGACACCGTGGGTGACTGGTAGCATGGGAATATCTACTTTGGCATATTCGGCGCGTCTGTGAATGGCCAGTGCCCAAAAATGTGGCGGCGTCCACGTAAAAATGATGATCACTAGCAATAACGCATGGCCGTGAAATTCGTTCGTTACTGCCGTCCATCCCAGCAGGGGTGGCATAGCTCCCGCAAGGCCACCGATCACAATATTTTGTGATGTTGCGCGTTTCAAATAGGCAGTATAAACCAAGGCATAGCCAATCAGGCTGGCAAAGGTCAACCAAGCTGTGAGTGGATTGACTAAGGAATATAAGACGATAAAGCCAAAACTACCTAAGCTAGCGGCGAAAATTAACGCGCGCGTGGCAGAAATACGCCCTTTGGGTAGCGGGCGATTGTAGGTGCGCGCCATTAAGCCATCGATACGGCGATCGATCAGATGATTCAACGCCGCCGCAGAACCCGCCATCATGGCAATTCCAAGCATACCCGCGAGCAAAGGTTGAACGGGCACCGCATGGGGCACAGCCAGACACATGCCGACGAGGACAGTGAGCAGCATGAGTGCGACCACTTTAGGCTTGGTCATTTCAAAATAGGCGCGCCATGTTACGCTGAAAGTGGGCAGGCTACTGGTGATTGAGAGTGGTTTTGCCATCTTGGATCCCTCGCTTATGCTTTGCGCCATAAAAAATAGTTGATTGTGACTAAGGTCAGTAGCAGTAGTGCCGCACCACCGTTGTGAGACACGGCAATACCGAGTGGTAAATGCATCACTACGTTAGAAATACCTAAGCTCACTTGTAGTATGACTAGGCCCACTAATAAAAGGCTTAAAGCCTTAAGTCCCGTAGCGCCAACAAATAATCGGTAGGCGAGCACGAGTAACAAGCTGGCAGTGACGATAGCGCCAATTCTGTGGGCTACGTGGATAGTCATTCGTGCAGGGTAATCGAGCACCCCAAATTCGAAGCTAGGGTGTTGGCCTTGGAACGGTGAAAATGCCTCGGCTATTGCTAAGTTATCTACCCAATTTCCCTCACAGATGGGTAAAGAGGTGCAGGCGAGCGCCGCATAATTCGATGATGTCCAAGCCCCCAACATAATCTGACCCACAAGGACGAATAGGCTCACCAACGCTAACGGTGCGAGATGTCGAGCATGGGTTTCGCTATTAAATATACGCCGAGGTCGGGTTCGCAGGTAAAGGAGTAACAGCAGCGAGATTAGGCTAAAGCCACCAATAAGATGCGACATCACAATTATTGGCATGAGTTTCATGGTCACAGTCCACATGCCTAGCGCTCCTTGAAAGAGGATCAGCAGCACTATGATAATCGGCAACTTTTTGGGTGCTTCCGGTGTTTTTAAGCACAAAATTAAGATGAACAACACCAGTAAGCCAAGTCCGCCTGCGATATATCTGTGGATCATTTCCAGCCAAGCTTTCTCTGGATTGATATCGTGATCTGGGAATATAGTTTGCGCATGGGCGATTTCATGGTCTTGGGTGGGCACTTTAATATGGCCGTAGCAACCTGGCCAATCGGGGCAGCCGAGCCCTGCATCCGATAGGCGGGTGTAAGCGCCCATTAAAATCACCAATAGGGTAAAGACTAAGGTTAAGCGTAGGATCCAAGTTAGTTGCATCAATCTACCCTCGACAGTTTTAACAACTTACGCAGATCCGCAATCAGCGCCTTGCCTTGAGCTAAATGTGCTTCTTTGCCCTGCACTTGAGGGTAGCGCAGGACTAAGTTGCCTAAGGGATCTACTATGATTAGCTGCTGTTCATCTAACCATTTGCTTAAGCCTGCATTGGCGGGACGAGTATTGAAGTTAAAGGTGCTTAAGGCGTTAAGATCGCTGTCGGGATGAGTGAGGATAAGCGGTTCTACTCGCGCCTGATCTGGCCCTAGCGCTGTGTGGCTTTGGCGCAAAATATACAGGCGTTCGCGGCAAGCATCGTTGCATTTGGCGGGCAATAAATACAGTAGTTGCCATTCTTTGGGATTAGAATTTTCAACCCCAAGGCTGGCATAACTGGTTTCGGGACTGATCAGCTCGCCATGATTGGTCGCACCGCCATGGTATAAATTTAGGCTCAGCACTAGCTTAGCAATCACTACGGGGGCAATAAACGCCAGCAGTAATAGCCCTAATGCTTTGTGTTTGGATTTGTTCTGGGAGTTCATGCTTGCTCCTCTCATTCAAATTATCCCTAATTTATTGTTTTATATTTATTTAGTTTTATTAGTGTCTTGCTAATTATGGTACGAATTTCCCTATTTGCTCCTTGAGTTTGCGACTGTTTGGGCGCTATGGCGTTTTACATATTTAATCCCTTGCCACAGCATTAGCCCTGCAAATACGGCTGCCATCGAAAACCACTGCAACGCATAGCCCCAATGTTTTTGTGCCGACAGTGGGAAAGGTTGCCAAGGATGGGGCAATGTGAGGGAAGGTAATTGCTCTGGTTGCAACACGACAGGTAACACTGGGTGCCCTAATACCTTAGTCATTTCGGGCATATTTAAATTTTGAAAGCGAATACTTGTCCCTGTTTCTGCCATTAAAGCTTGGCTCAAGGGATTGATTTGCTTTTGATAAAGCCTGCCTTCGATATTTAATGCCCCGCTTAGGGGAGTGATGTGGGGTAACTCATCCCGATGGGAGCCTGCGGCAACAAAGCCTAACTCGACCAGCAACCAAGGTTTTTCAACTTCTACTTGCAGAGGTTGAAAGGCTAAATAGCCCACTTGACCTTGATAGATTTGATTATCCAGCAGCCAGATTTGTGAGCTTGCGGGAGTGGCGCGTACTTGCAGTCGATAACCCGTTACGCCTTCTTTGCCGACCTTGAGTTGGAGTTGCTCAAAACTTAATGGCAGCAAAGCTTGCCTTGCTTCCATTTGGGCTGAAAGCGTCGTTTTATCTTCACCACGGGCTAACTGCCATAAACCCAACTTGACCAATATAGTTAATACAGCCACAGTCAATATCAGTAGAAAAACCGTTAATTTATTCAGCAGAACATGAGGATATTGTATGAATAGCCTGTTCATTTTTAAGTTGGTCTTAGTTCTGCTGTTGCTATTCATCATTTTTAATCTAGGTCGCGCCTTGTTTATTATGGTGAAAGGTGATGAAAAAGTGCCTATGAGCCGTTATCTTGGTCGGCGAGTGATTTTCTCCGTGCTCGTTATCTTGTTATTGCTGGTGGCCTTAGGGACTGGGTTAATTAGCCTCAATCCCACGCCTTACTAAAGCACTAGAGAACGTAAACGAAAATAAACAAACACAGCCAGACCACATCCACAAAGTGCCAATACCAACTCCCCGCTTGGAACGCAAAATGTTTATCTGCGCTAAAGTGCCCCTTCAACACTCTGAAAAACAACACGAATAAAAAGAGCGTCCCCAGTGTGACATGCATGCCGTGAAAGCCAGTTAACAGGAAGAAGGTGTTGCCATAAATCCCAGAGGTCAGGGTGAGTCCCATTTCCCGGTAGGCATGCATATATTCTTCTGCCTGTAAGGCAAGGAAACCCATACCCAAGAGTATGGTGATACCAAGCCAGAGAGTAATGGCAGAACGTTTACCTTTTTCTAGGCTGACATGGGCGAAATGTAAGGTAACTGAGGAGGTTAGCAGTACGATAGTGTTGATTAATGGCAGTCCAGTCCATGGCATAGCTTGGGTTTTAGTGCCATCTGGCGTAGTAATGAGCGGCCAAATAGCTTCAAACTGAGGCCAGAGTACTTCGTGGGTCATGGCATTATTCGATGCGCCACCGAGCCAAGGCACTGCGAACATGCGGGCATAAAATAGTGCCCCGAAAAAAGCCCCGAAAAACATAACTTCCGAAAAAATAAACCAGCTCATACCTTGGCGAAACGATCGATCCATTTGGCTAGAATAGAGCCCTGCCATCGACTCTTGGATCACGGTTCTAAACCAACCCACCAGCATGAATAGGATCACAGCTATCCCAACCAGCAGCACATAACCGCCACCGGATGCACCTGATTTCAATTGTTGCACGAAAAGGCCTGCACCAGAGGCGATTAAGAACAAGCCAATGGCACCTACAATAGGCCAGACACTTTGGGATGGAACGTAGTAAGTCTGATGTTTCGTTGTCATTTTGCAGCTCCTTGCTCTATGGCAGACGCTAACTGCTTGTCGGTAATGTCGTAGAGAGTGTAAGAGAGGGTCAGAGTATGGATAGACTCAGGTAACTGAGGATCCACATAGAAAATGAGCGGCAGCTCAGCGCTAGTGTCCGCCGCTAAGGGTTGTTGATTAAAGCAAAAGCATTCTGTTTTATTAAAATAAGCGGCACCTTGTCCGGGCGAAACTGAAGGTATCGCTTGGCCAATCGTTGCTTTAGCTGACATATTGCGCGCCAGAAATGCCGTATGGATTAGCTCGCCAGGGTGAACTTCGAGCCGTTTGGTTTGTGGCGCAAATGTCCATGGCATGCCTGTTTGTACCTGAGAAATAAATTCCACAGTCACTATTCGGCTTGTATCTACTGTGATTGCTTGATAACTACTCGCGGTATTGGAGGGTTTTCCATTGATACCGAGTTGCTCGCACAACACATCGTAGAGCGGCACCAGCGCGAATCCAAAGCCAAACATGCCAATACAGCCTATAACTAACATGCTGATAAGTTTACGATTTGACTTAGATTTATCTTGCTGGTGTTGGGTTGCCATTTCATTTCACCTCAGGTGGTGTCGTGAAGGAGTGGTAAGGCGCAGGGCTTGGCAATGTCCACTCTAAACCCTCGGAACCTTCCCAAGGTTTAGCGGGAGCTTTTTCGCCGCCACGGATGCACTTAATTACTAATACTAAGAAAATCAATTGCGATAAGCCGAAGGCGAACCCACCAATCGAGACGATTTGATTAACATCGGCAAATTGAATCGAGTAGTCAGGGATACGCCTTGGCATTCCTGCCAGCCCAAGGAAATGCATCGGGAAAAATAGCACATTGACTGAAATCACCGAGCACCAGAAATGCCATTGTCCCAGTCGTTCGTTGTACATGTGTCCCGTCCACTTAGGTAGCCAGTAATAGGCCGCTGCCATGATGGAGAAAATCGCACCAGTCACGAGCACATAATGGAAATGTGCCACAACAAAATAAGTATCGTGGTACTGGAAGTCGGCGGGTGTAATGGCGAGCATTAATCCCGAAAAACCGCCAATAGTGAAGAGTATGATAAAGGCTACAGCAAACAGCATGGGCGTTTCGAAACTGAGTGAGCCGCGCCACATAGTGGCAACCCAGTTAAACACTTTCACCCCAGTTGGCACTGCAATCAACATAGTGCAATACATGAAAAACAGCTCGGCAAACACTGGCATACCTGTGGTGAACATATGGTGCGCCCACACGAGGAACGACAGAATTGCAATACTAGCCGTAGCATAAACCATGGATGCATAGCCAAATAAGGGTTTACGACTGAAGGCTGGGACTATGGCAGAGATGATGCCAAAGGACGGCAAGATCATGATGTAAACTTCAGGGTGGCCGAAGAACCAGAAAATATGCTGGAACATCACAGGATCGCCGCCGCCCGCCGCATCGAAGAAACTCGTGCCGAAAAACTTATCGGTCAGCACCATAGTCACTGCGCCCGCGAGTACGGGCATAACTGCGATCAGTAGGAATGCCGTGATAAGCCAAGTCCAGACAAACAATGGTAACTTCATCCATGTCATGCCTGGCGCGCGTAAATTCACTATGGTCACAATCACGTTGATCGCGCCCATGATCGAACTTATCCCCATGATGTGAATAGAAAATACAAAGAGCGCCGTGCTATCTGGGCTATAAGTTGTTGATAGTGGTGCGTAGAAGGTCCAACCAAAGTTAGGTCCGCCACCTTCCATAAATAGCGAACTGAGAAGGATAGTGAAGGCGAAGGGGAGTATCCAAAAACTCCAGTTATTCATCCGTGGCAGCGCCATATCGGGCGCCCCTATCATCATAGGGATCAGCCAGTTAGCGAGCCCTGTAAAGGCTGGCATTACCGCACCGAATACCATGATCAGCCCATGAACAGTTGTCATTTGGTTGAAAAAGTTGGGCTCGACCAATTGTAATCCAGGTTGAAAGAGTTCAGCGCGGATCACCATGGCCATAGCGCCACCGGTTAAGAACATAATGAAGCTGAACCATAAATACAAAGTACCTATGTCTTTATGGTTGGTGGTTAGCAGCCAGCGCATGATGCCCTTTGGCGCACCATGATGATGGTCATCATGGGCTGCGGTTTGATCTTGAGTCGTAGTGCTCATCATTATCCCCTACTGTCCATGACTTGCGATATCAGCAGGTTGCACTGTATCGCCGGTATTGTTATCCCAAGCATTGCGTTCATAGGTAATGACTGCTGCAAGTTGCTGTGGGCTAAGCTGTTTGCCAAATGCCTGCATAGCCGTGCCCGTTTTGCCGTGCATCACAATATCGATGTGATTGGCGACTGGTCCAATGGCGATAGCACTACCCACTAGCGCGGGGAAGGCGGGTGGTATTCCTGCACCTGTCACTTGATGGCAGGCAGCACAGAAGGTCGCGTAGACAGTTTCACCTTCGGCCATGAGGGCGTCATGGCTGAGTGTGGGGAGGCTTGCGGGATCGATTGCAGCTGAGACGTCTGCAGGTGCGGGTGTCGGAGTTGTACTGCTTGGTACCGCGGCGGATGTTTGTGCAGAATTGCCGTTCATGTACTCGTTGACGTCTTTGGCTTGCACTGCATCGCCAGTATTATTGCCCCAAGCATTACGCTCGTAGGTAGTCACTGCCGCGATTTCTTGTGCAGTCAATTGCTTACTAAACGCTTGCATGGCTGTACCCGTTTTACCGTTGAGCACAATTTCAAGGTGGCCGCTGAGCGGTCCCGTTGCAATCGGGCTACCTTTAAGGTGCGGAAATACGCCTTGCAACCCTTCGCCATTGGGCTGGTGGCAGGCTGCGCAGTGCCCGAGGTAAACTTGTTCACCTTGAGTCATCAACTCTTCTTTACTTAGGGTTTGTGATAAAGCGGCTTGAGCGGCTTCAGCCGCAGCACCTGCGGCTTGTTTCTGCTCTGTTACCCAAGCCTCAAACTCGGCTTCAGGTAACGCTTGTACTACGATAGGCATAAAACCATGGTCTTTTCCGCAAAGTTCGGCGCATTGACCGCGGTAAATGCCGGGTTTGTCGATGCGAGTCCAAGCCTCATTGATAAATCCAGGGTTGGCATCTTTCTTAATGGCAAAGGCGGGTACCCACCAGGAATGGATGACATCCTCTGAAGTCATCAGAAAGCGGATTTTGCGGTTTATCGGTAGAACGAGCGGTTTATCGACTTCCAATAGATAGTTTTCACCCTTGGTTTCGGTGCCTTCAATTTGTGCTCTGGGTGTTGTCAGTATGCTATAAAAATCAATATCTTGATCGAAATAGCTGTAATGCCATTTCCATTGGGACCCCGTGACTTTTACGGTGAGATCGGCGTTGCTGGGATCTTCCATTGCGATTAAAGTTTTTGTCGCTGGAATCGCCATTAAGATCAAAATGATAAATGGCAGAATCGTCCAAGCGATTTCAACTTTAGTGCTTTCGTGAAAGTGGGACGCGACAGCGCCTTTGGATTTTCTGTGGTTGATCATGGCGTAAATCATGACGCCAAAGACCACTAGGCCTATTGCGCAGCAGATATACAAGATGGTCATGTGCAAGTGATAAACCTTGCCACTGATCTCGGTCACGCCAGGGGTCATGTTGAACCGCATGTCCGCGGCGGTCAACGGTGGTGCGAAAAGCACCACGAGTAAACAATACAACAATTGCTTCACAAGACTTCTCCTCTGCCAATTGCGAATAGCAACTACAAAGAAGAGCAACACAGTAAGTCTCAACTCTATGCAAACTCTTCAGTTCCCAAAAAAGCTTTTTTGACTTCAACGTGCGTTGGCGGCTGTTACTTTTAATCAAGTATTGTTACTGCTGGTAATTAGCCACGCTGGCACATACTGCTGAAATAAATTTGTTCTCTATTTTTAGTGGCGCTTCGAGTTCGATAAATACTCGATTCATTGACCACGGAAGGTGATATATCACCACCGACTTAACCAACCATACTTGCTGTTTAAATATTGATCAAGATCACTTATTTATCTAATTATCTGAAAAATTGCCAAAAAAAAGCCTCACATTCATAGGTGAGGCGGCTTTCAAGGTAAAAAATTAAATGAATATTTAGTGTACAGCGCTAAAAAAAGATTGCTGACCGAAGAGATTGCCTTGCTCAATGCGTACGTCGGCATGTAAGTGACTATTTACGTCTTCAAGCACTATGCCCATAGCTCGGGCACTTTTAGCCACGATTTGTAGGCGTCGATTATCCCGCGCATCTAATGATTGAGTCCAAGTAATGACTGCACTGGACGTACCACTTGTTAGGGCTTTTTCCATCGCCCACAGGGTTTCGACTTCATCTTTAGCATGTACCAGTAAGACTCTATCCATACGCACACCTGCGCTAGCGAGTGTTTGCTTGTAGCCAATACTTGGTGGGTTGATGAGCACTAACCAACGGCCCTGTTGGCTTAACTGAGCGAGTTGTGCACTCAGATGAATTAATTCTTGGCGACCTTGAGTCTTAGTTGGCATACAGGCGATAGGTGCATGGTGCCAGTCATAGTCAGCATCACGGACTTCATCGAGCCACAAGCCCGGATGGCGGGGTGCATTGCCAAGTAGTTTGTTCATAGCCAATCTCCATTACGGATCACACCGACGGCGAGTCCTTCAATTGTTAAACTTTGATAGCCTAAATCCACTTTAATCGGGGAATAGTCTTCATTTTCGGCGTGTAGATAGACTACATTACCTTTTTTTTCGAAACGTTTAACAGTGACATCGTCATCGACTCTAGCGACAACCACTTGACCATTTCTAGCTTGCTCTACTTTATGAACTGCCAGCAAATCACCTTCGAGAATACCGATATTTTTCATGCTGTCGCCCTTTACTCGCAGTAAAAAATCGGCGGCGGGATGGAACATGCTTGGGTCGACTTGGTAGTACTGTTCAACATGTTCTTGGGCGAGGATAGGTTCACCCGCGGCCACTTGGCCGATGAGCGGTAAACCTGTTTCAGTCAAATCTTCGATTTCCGCAGGCAGACGAATGCCCCGAGATGTGCCAGGCATGATCTCAATGCAGCCCTTTTTCGCCAACGCTTTAAGGTGTTCTTCAGCCGCATTGGCGCTCTTAAAACCTAAACGGGTTGCGATTTCTGCCCGAGTGGGTGGCATGCCAGTATCGGCAATATTTCGTTTAATTAGCTCTAAAATTTCAGCTTGGCGTGGCGTCAAAGGTCTCATGGTGTTTCCTGTTTTTCTATACAGTTACTGTTAGTATATACAGTATTATTTGCAGCGCAAGTATTAACCACTTTTTAGCTATGTTGGAGAGAATTAGCGAATATTGCCCATAGTCTGGTATTCTATCGGGCTAGTAAACGCACTTAATTGCATAAGAATAATGCCTAAACACGACTCTCTTTGGTTGAAATCATTACGTTGGATCCAAAAACACTTAGTGCACACTATTGTGGTGCCTCAGGATCCCTTTGCCGATCTGAATCTGGATGCTTCCAGACCCCTTGTTTATGTGATGAAAACAGAATCCCTTAGTGACATAGCTGCTTTGAGCGAAATAACGGCTAAGTTAGGCTTACCAAGCCCTTATGAGCCTCTAGTGGCTAATGGTGTGATTGCGCCTCGGGTTGTCTGTCTTCAAGGACGTAAGCCACTGTTTGGCGAACGTGCTGGTAATGAGCCTTTCCTCGAATGCTTTATGCGTTTGTTAGCCGTGCATAAGGAACGTCCTGAATTGGATATCCAACTTGTGCCCGTGAGCTTGTATTGGGGTCGAACGCCAGGGAAAGAAGACGACACTATGAAGGCGGCCGTATTTGAGCGGGAAAACCCGACTTGGCTGCGCAAGTGCTTGATGATTTTGTTCTTAGGTCGACATAACTTCGTGCAGTTTTCGAATGCCGTATCCCTGCGTTACATGGCTGACGAACATGGCACCGACATGGGGATTGCCCATAAGTTAGCACGGGTTGCACGCGTGCATTTCCGTCGTCAACGTAAGGTAATGACAGGGCCTGTGCTGCCAAACCGCCAAGCACTGTTTCATTCGTTACTCAAATCTGAGTCGCTGCGCAAAGCGATTCAAGAAGAGGCCGCTAGTAAAAAGATTTCTGAGACCCAAGCGCGCGAGACGGCTATTGAGTATCTCGATGAAATCGCTGCCGATTACTCAGACAGTTTAGTGCGTATTGCCGAGCGTTTTTTAACTTGGCTGTGGAACAAGCTTTACAGCGGGATCAACATTAAAGGCGCCGAGCAAGTTCGGCAGTTACACCACGATGGCCACGAGATTGTTTATGTGCCTTGCCATCGCAGCCACATGGATTACCTGCTGTTATCGTATATTTTGTATTATCAAGGCATGGTTCCGCCGCACATTGCTGCCGGCATTAACCTCAATTTCTGGCCCGCGGGACCTATGTTCCGTCGCGGTGGTGCCTTCTTTATCCGCCGTAGTTTTAATGGCAACAAGCTATACACCGCAGTATTTCGTGAGTATTTAGACCAGCTGTTTGCTAAAGGTTATTCAGTGGAATACTTCTCCGAAGGCGGCCGTTCACGTACTGGCCGTCTGTTGGCGCCGAAAACTGGCATGATCGCCATGACGATGAACAGCGTACTGCGCGGTATTGAACGTCCTGTCACACTTGTGCCTGTGTATTTAGGCTATGACCATGTGATGGAAGTGGCGACTTACCATAAAGAGTTAAGCGGTAAGAAAAAGAAAAAAGAATCTGTGTGGCAGGTGTTTGGTGCCATTCGCAAATTAGGTAATTTTGGCCAAGGTTATGTGAATTTTGGCGAGCCTATTACCCTGCAAAATTTCTTAAATGAGCGTGCGCCAAACTGGCGTGCTGAGTTGGCCGATGATCCCGAGCAGAAACCAAGTTGGTTAACGCCAGCGGTAAACGTGCTGGCTAATCGGGTGATGACGCGTATCAATGATGCCGCAGCGGCGAGTTCGGTGACTTTGACCAGCTTAGTTTTACTGGCGACAGATCAAAACGCCTTAGAACGTAGTCTGCTGGAGCGTCAGCTTGATTTGTATCTGACCCTACTCAAAAAAGTGCCTTACACTTCTTATACATCTGTTGCCGAAGGTGATGGTAAGCATTTAGTGCAGCAAGGTTTAGAGCTGAATAAGTTTGTTGTTAGTGCCGATCCTTTAGGGGAAATAGTGTCTATCGAAGCGAGTCAGGCTGTATCTATGACTTACTATCGTAACAATATCATTCACTTATTTATCGTGCCGTCATTAATTGCGAGTTGTTTAACCCACAATGAACAGATCCCGCGCCAGCAAGTCGTTTCAATCGTTGCCGATTTTTATCCACTGCTGAAAGCCGAACTCTTCATGGGAATTAAAGACTTACCAGCCTATGTTGAGCAAGTACTGGATTTCCTGATTGGGCTAGGTTTAGTGGTTGAGACAGATACTTTAGCTGTCGTGCCTGAGCACTCAAGCCAATTATTGTTGTTAGCCAGTTCAGTGAGCGAGACTCTGCAACGCTACGCTATTATTTTCAATCTGTTAGCGAACAGACCTAAGATGGAGCGCTCAGAACTTGAGTCTGAGAGCCATTTACTTGCCCAGCGTTTAGGGGCTTTACATGGCATTACCGCGCCTGAGTTCTACGATAAAAAACTCTACGGTACTTTGAGCGTGAAGCTCAAAGAATTGGGATATCTGGCGGATAGTGAAGATAAGTCCAATATCAATCGCATACGAGATCAGGCCAATAGCTTATTACGTCCGTCAGTGAGACAAACGATAGTGGCAAGTGTCACCGCGGAGCACACAGTTTAATGGCAAATCATATGAATGCGGCTAAGCATAAGCCCGCAGGTAAGTCCTTGCTTGGTGGTGCCATGATTATTGCTGGCACGACCGTAGGTGCTGGGATGTTTTCTCTGCCCGTGGTCGGTGCAGGTATGTGGTTTGGCTATTCGATTTTAATGTTATTGGGTATTTGGTTTTGCATGTTGATGTCGGGCTTATTGTTGCTCGAAACCAATTTACATTTCGAACCTGGTGCTAGCTTCGATACCTTAAGCAAGCAAACTCTTGGGCAGTTTTGGCGGATAGTGAACGGCGTTTCTATCGCTTTCGTGTTGTATATTTTGACTTATGCCTATATCAGCGGCGGTGGTTCGATTGTGAATCACAGCTTGCAGGGCATGGGAATTGAGTTACCGCAAAGTGTGGCAGGGCTAGTATTTGCCATAGTATTGGCGAGCATAGTGTTGATCAGTACTAAAGCCGTGGATCGCATTACGACGATTATGCTCGGCGGTATGATCATTACCTTCTTCCTCGCTATCGGCAATTTATTGATCGAAATTGATGTGACTAAGTTGCTCGAACCCGATGGTAATAACAGCTTTTCACCTTATCTGTGGGCGGCGCTGCCCTTTGGTCTCGCCAGTTTTGGTTACCATGGTAACGTTCCCAGCTTAGTGAAGTATTACGGCAAAGATTCCTCCACCATTATCAAGGCGATTTTCGTCGGCACCTTTATCGCGCTGGTGATTTATGCCTGTTGGTTAGTGGCGACTATGGGTAATATTCCCCGCAGCCAGTTTATCGACATTATTGCCCAAGGCGGCAATATGGGTGTGTTGGTGGGCGCTTTGTCTGAGGTGATGGCGAGTAGCTGGTTAAACAGTATGTTGACCCTGTTTGCTAACTTAGCCGTGGCTTCATCTTTCTTAGGGGTGACCTTAGGTCTGTTCGATTATCTTGCCGATTTGTTTGGTTTTGATGATTCACGCTCTGGCCGAATGAAAACCGCGTTAGTGACCTTTGTGCCGCCGACGATTTTAGGATTACTGTTTCCCGATGGCTTCTTAGTAGCGATTGGCTTTGCGGCATTAGCGGCAACTGTGTGGGCGGTAATCGTCCCGGCGCTGATGGCCTATAAATCGCGGCAGTTGTTCCCCGATAGCACAGGTTTTAGAGTGATAGGCGGTACACCGCTGATTATTCTTGTGGTGTTATTTGGCATAGTCACGGGTGCATGTCATCTGCTCGCGATGGCAAATTTACTGCCGCAATATTCCTAATTTGTTGTGATGATTTAAGCCCTCCATGTGAGGGCTTTTTTGTCTTTAACGGTTGAGTTTTGTCTTACAGATCTTTTTAACCTGAATACTGGACAGAAATACAAACTCAGGCTTAACTCGAATGATTGTTAAAACAAAGGAGCCGATAATGAAAATGACTCAGTACGCACAAGGACATGCATGTTGGGTTGAACTTGCAAGCCATGATTGGCAGGGAGCAACAGCATTTTACCAAGCGTTATTTGGTTGGAACTCGGTTGAAATGCCGATCCCTGAAGGTCACTTTTCGCTATTTAATTTAGCGGGAGATGACTTAGGCGCCATGTATCAAATCCCTGAGTCAGAAGCACATATCCCCAGCCACTGGCGTATCTACTTTGCCGTCGATGATATCGATGCCAGCATTGCAGAGATTCAAGCGGCGGGCGGCCAAGTGCACATGGGGCCGCATATTGTGGGTGATGCGGGCGTGATGGCGCAGGTGAGCGATCCTGAAGGCGCACGCTTTGCTTTATGGCAAGCGAAGAACCACATAGGTGCTCGCCGTCAGGGTGAACTCAATACCCTTTGCTGGGTTGAGCTGGCTTGCAAAGAGCCGCGTACTGAAGAAGCCTTTTACTGCAAAATCTTCCCTTGGACCAACATGCCGAGTGACATGCCTGACATTGAATACTCAGAATGGCAGCTTAATGGTCAATCCATCGGCGGCATGATGACGATAATGCCCGAATGGGGCGATATTTCTCCCCATTGGCTGCTTTATTTTGCAGTAGCCGATTGCGATGCATTTGCAGAAAAAGCCCAAGCGTTAGGCGCGCAAGTGTGCATACCGCCTAGTGATATCCCTGATGTGGGACGATTTTCTGTCATTGCTGACGCCCAAGGCGCTACCTTTGCGGTGATCAAGCTTAATCAGATGTGACGGCCATATTAAGGACTGTCATTAAGGTTAAAAACGGCGACGCTAAATCGCCGTTTTTATTTGTCTAACTATTTGTTTAATTAGCGTTATCAATCATGATTGTTTCAGGGCAGGAGCCTTTTGAGGCCTTATTGGCTTTGGCGAGTAGGCTAGGTAAGGAGTCGGAGGTTTTAATGACTTCGGGCAAGTTAATGCGGATTTCACTCAGTAATCCCTTGCCACATTCAAGACTCATTTTAGTGTGAGCGCCTTGACCGAAGCTGCTATCAAAACTTTGGTTTAACTCACTTTTACTGACACTCTTACCTATGTTGTCATGAATAAATTTTTGTACCCATGCCGAGGCATTGACCGCTTGGGTCAGCTGGGTTGCCAATAAAAAGTACTCGTTAGGGTCTTGGCTACGGCAAGTGCCGTGTTTCCACCATTCGTGGCGTTCTAAACAGGTGCCATATTGGGCGCTTGGCATGACTTCTTCTAAATTTTTGCGCACCGATGGATTCAGTTCAAACTCTGGATAAGTACAGAAATCATTCGGTTGCAGCTTGACTGTGCTGCAATAGCCATATCGCGTGCCGCATTGTTGTTTATTCGGCCACAGTCCGTGCAGGCTGAAGTGTTGCCATTGGCTCGATTCTGGCGTTTGGCTGAGGGCGCGGCATTCGGCTTTACGGCGGCCATAGAGTTCACAAAAGGTGCTTTGCCAGCTTAATGCGAGCACGTTAGCATCGAATTCGCCACCGATTTGACATTGATTCCCTTGGCGTTTCTCTGGGTTACCATGCTCTTTAAGGCTATCTCGGCTTTTTGCTTTGATGTCCGATGCCGTGGTGGTTTGCGCCGGTTCCGCCGCCGTTGCAGGTGTTGATAAATTACTGCCAGCAACATTAGATAGATATTGACCACAATCGCCGCTGATCCAACGCATGGGAGACTTCACCGCATTGGTGCGCACTCTTAGCCAATCAGGTTTAGCGCTATTGCCGAGGGTTTCAAGTACAGGGTAGCGCTCACCAATATTGCTCTGCCATTGGTCTGGATTCGTCTGCTTATTTTTCGATTGAAATAGCTCACAGCGTTTGTCGGCAACGAATTCACCAGTTGCAGGTGCGGCAAAGGCGGGTGCTGTAATGATGAGCGCAGAGCATAAACCGAATGCAGCAAGTAACGCACGTGATGGGGTTTTAAGGGAAAGTGCTTGCGGCCATATCCGGCTGATGGTTAAACAAAATGACTTGGTCATGTGATGGGATCCTTCCTACGGCAGTGAATTGAGTCAATTCTGTGTGGCACTGAGTCAATGGTACACATAAGCGCTATAAACTTAGAGGCTTATTTTACCCAGAGTGGTGTATGGCACTGTTGTAAAATTAGATTTTTAATCTGATTGAATGAGAAAATCCCCTCAAACGTTAATGGTTTGAGGGGATTTTTATCGGTGTTCTAGTGCCGTAAACTCAATTACGCCGCATCTTTCTTTAATTTACGCGAGTAAATCAGTAAATAAAGTGCGGGTAGTACAAACAGTGACAATAATGGGGCAGTAACCATACCACCGACCATAGGTGCGGCAATTTTTTGCATCACATCGTTACCCGATCCTGCACCCCACATAATGGGGAGTAGGCCGAAGAAGATGGTTGCTACTGTCATGGCTTTGGGGCGAATACGCATAACAGCACCTTCCATTAAAGCTTCTTTGAGATCGGTAACTGTATGGTAGTTATTCTTCTCTTGCCTGTGCTTAATGGCATTATTAAGGTAAATCAGCATGATTACCCCAAACTCCGCGGCAACGCCCGCCAAAGCAATCATACCGACTGCGACGGCGACTGAGATGTTGTAATCCAGTAGATACAATAGCCAAGTGCTGCCGACCAGCGCGAATGGGAGGCTGAGCATGATAATACTCGCCTGCAAAGTAGAGCCAAATGTCATCATCAACAGGATGAATATCACACCTAAGGCCATAGGGATCACTTGCTTCAGTTTTGCATCGACTCGCAGCATATACTCGTACTGTCCTGCGAAGGTATAGCTGTAGCGCGGGGGCACTTTAAGTTCGGCAGTTAATGCTTGCTTGGCGGTAGTAATGTATTCGCCGATAGACGTGCCTTCAATATCGATAAACACCCAAGAGATTAAGCGACCGTTTTCACTGGTGAGCATAGGTGCACCATCGGTGATTTCTATATCCGCTAAATTTCGCAGTGGTAGATAATTTCCCGATTTAGTGATCACAGGGAGTTCGCGCAGCTTTTCGATATTATCGCGTAGCTCACGGGGATAACGTAGGTTGATGGGATAGCGCTCAGCCCCTTGTACCGACTCGCCAATATCCATACCGCCAATGGCGTAACGCACGACATCTTGAATATCTTGCAGTGACATACCGTAACGTGCGGCGACATCCAGTTTGGGAGTGATATCGATATAACGCCCACCACCACTGCGTTCAGCATAGGCTGATTTTGTGTGTGGCACTTTGCTGAGAATGGCTTCTATCTTAGCTCCTATGCTTTGCAGCTCGTTGACATCGGCACCAGTGATCTTAATGCCGACGGGGGTTTTTATCCCCGTCGAGAGCATGTCAATACGGGTTTTGATGGGTTGTACCCAAGCATTGGTGAGTCCTGGTACTTTGACGGTTTGCTGTAGTTGGGCAATGATGCCATCTAAAGTCATGCCTTCACGCCATTCCTCATGGGGTTTGAGCATGATAGTGGTTTCAAGCATGGTCAGCGGCGCGGGATCGGTCGCGGTTTCGGCGCGGCCTACCTTACCAAACACGCGGGCCACTTCGGGCACGGTTTTAATCAAGCGGTCGGTTTGCTGCAAGACTTCGGCGGCCTTACTGGCACTGATACCGGGCAATGCTGTTGGCATGTAGAGCAAATCGCCTTCTTCAAGGGCGGGCATAAACTCACTGCCCATGCGCGTCATCGGATACCAAGCGCTGACTAAGGCAATCAATGCTAATCCTAGGGTGATTTTAGGAAACCTAAGTACCAGATTAAGCGAGGGCTTATATAAAGCGATCAGCACGCGACTGATGGGATTTTTATGCTCACTCGGAATTTTTCCCCGAATAAAATAGCCCATTAAGACTGGCACTAATGTGATTGCTAATAATGCGGAAGCGGCCATAGCAAAGGATTTGGTATAGGCCAGCGGTGCGAATAATCGACCTTCCTGCGCTTCGAGTGCGAACACAGGCACAAAGCTTAAGGTGATAATAATCAATGAGAAAAATAACGCAGGGCCGACTTCAATCGACGCTTCGGTGACGATGCGCCAATGCTCCTTAGTATCGGGTTCGCGATCATGTTCGGCTTTGAAATGTTCTAAATGTTTGTGCAGGTTTTCGATCATCACAATCGCGCCATCCACCACGGCGCCGATAGCAATGGCGATGCCGCCAAGGCTCATGATATTGGCGTTCACACCCATCTTATTCATCACGATAAAAGCGATAAGGATGGATAGCGGCAGGGTAATGATGGCGACTAAGGTTGAGCGTGCGTGCAGTAAAAACAGCAGGCAGACCAACCCTACCACTAGCATTTCTTCGACGACCTTGCTGAATAAATTATCAACGGAATTAAGGATTAATTGGGATCTGTCATAGGTGGGGATGATTTCTACACCATCGGGTAAACCTGCTTTCAGTTCTTCAAGTTTAGCTTTTACGGCATCAATCGTGGATAAAGCATTTTCGCCGTAACGCATCACAATAATGCCGCCTACGACTTCACCTTCGCCGTCAAGTTCGGCTATACCGCGGCGTGAGGCAGGGCCTTTGCGCACGGTAGCAACATCTTTCAGTAATAAACCTGTACCAGAAGGGCTGGTGATACCAAGGGGAATTTCACGAAAATCCTCTAGCGTCTGGCGATAGCCTTTGGCGCGCACCATATACTCGGCTTCAGCCATTTCGATGACCGAGCCACCCGCTTCGCTATTAGATTTTTCTATCGCATCTTTAATGCTGGCTATATCCAGTTTATAGATCGCCATTTTGTCGGGTTCGAGTACGATCTGGTAGGTCTGCTCCATACCACCGACGGTGGCGACTTCAGACACGCCAGCCACGCTTTGTAGCTCTAATTTAAGATACCAGTCCTGCAGGCTTTTGAGTTGTGATAAATCTAAACTGCCGGAGCGATCGACCAGCGCATATTCATATACCCAACCCACACCTGAGGCATCGGGGCCAAGGGACGGTTGTACGCCCTGTGGCAATCGACTGCTGATCTGACTTAAGTATTCTAATACCCGTGAGCGCGCCCAGTAGATATCTGTGCCATCTTCAAAAATCACATAGACATAAGAATCGCCGAACATGGAATAGCCGCGTACCGTTTTGGCGCCGGGTACAGCTAACATGGCGGTAGATAAAGGGTAAGTGACTTGTTCTTCTACCAATTTAGGCGCTTGCCCTGGGTAGGAAGTTTTAATAATCACTTGCACATCCGACAGATCGGGCAGTGCATCAAGCGGCGTTTTGCGCAGCTCCTGTACGCCCCAGACAGTGATCATGATGGCAATGATCAACACCATCAATCGCTGCCTGATGGACGCCTCAATAATATATTTCAACATAACGCGCTCCTAGTGCTGATGACCGCTGCTTAAACGCATTAAGCTGCCCTTGAGACTGGCTTCAGAGTCGAGTAAAAATTGCCCTGAGATCACCACGCGCTCGCCTTCGGTTAAGCCCGAGACAATTTCTGCCTTACCTTGACTCATCATGCCGACGGTCACGACTTTAGCGGCAAAACTATTGTCGTCTTGTTTGACTATCACGCGATTCTCTTTACCCGTTTGGATTAAGGCTTCCTGTGGGATTACTAGCGTGTCTTTATTGGGGCCGCCAAAAAGCGAGACCTTGGCGAGGGTTTTAGGTCTAAGGGAAACATGGGTGTTATTGAGCACAACACGCACTCGCAAGCTGCGGGTGACAGGATCAAGTTCCGGATAGATATAATCTATAGTGCCTTTTATCCCGCTTAAGTTCATGGCGGGCACAGCCACTTCAGCCTGTTGGCCTTTGACTATCCAGCTTTGTTCATTTTCAAACACATCGGCTATGACCCATACCTTAGAGAGATCGACTAACGACATCACTTCGGTGGATGGCTCAATATACATACCATCGCGGATAGACAGTGTTTCGACTACACCATCCTGTTGTGCATAAAAGGGTACCCGATATTGGGTTTGGCGCGAGTCGGCTAATTGCTTGATTTGTTGCTCGGTAAATCCTAAAAATGACAGTCTTAAGCCTGCTCTACGAACAAGATCCTGATATCTCTGATTGCCTGCTGTTTTGGCGGTATCTAAGGCGAGTAAATAATCATCCTGAGCATTGACTAAATCGGGTGAATAGATTTCATAGAGTAGCTGCCCTTTTTTGACGGTGTCTCCCATGGACTTAACCATCAGTTTTTCAACCCAACCCGTTACTCGAGCATGGATATGCGTTATTTGGCTTTCATCGTAATCCACTTGTCCAACGGTCTCGACAAATTTCCATAGCGTATCGCGCTCAACTTTAGCGACTTTTATGGCTAGCGCTTGCTGCATGCTGCCGGAAACATTGATATTGATTTCGTGAGTGTTACCACCCGTTTCGACTTTTTCTAAATTCATACCACAGATAGGGCATGTACCGGGTACATCGCTGATGATGTGGGCATGCATAGGGCAAATGTATTTAGTTGTTGTTTCTTCGCTGGTTTTTTTAACAAGATTGTTAGCCTTAGGGGTTGGTGTGTCGAACACTTGGCTTGCCGCTTTCGTGGTCGAGGTGTGCGCATGTTCTGTCGCTAAGTGATCTGTATGTTGATGTTCAGCATGTGGATCTGCTGAATTGGTATCGGTACCTTCCTTTTCAACTAAAAACATATTGCACTTAGGGCAGCGACCAGGCTCATGGCTGAGCACTTCGGGATGCATGGGGCAAGTGTAGGTTTTTACTTGATTTAACGGATTACTCTTAGGCGCTGTTGCAGAATTTACTGCAGCTTCGGTCACCACGGGCTGCTGTGTGCTCGCCAGTTGGGCATGGCTCAACCAAGGCGTACCTAAGAGTAAGCTACTCAAGATCAGTACGGCTTTAGGGGTCTGCTTTTTTACGGTTTTAAATGAATTCATATGCCTCATCTCCAGCCTAGCTTAGTGGTGTTTGTGGGCGTTTTTTGCCGCACCTTCAGCTGGTTTTGCTTCTACTGCCTTTGGCTCTAAGTTCATACCACATTGAGGGCAAGTATCTTCTTTGCTGCCAGTCACTTCAGGGTGCATAGGGCAAACATGGGTATGGGCTTGTTCCTGTGAATTGGCATTGTCGTGTTGATGTGCGTGCGGCGCTGCCGTCGCAAACACGCTTGTGCTGGTCAGCAAGAATGCGATTAAGGCGAGATTAGTTAGTGTTTTCATATTATTCACTCCATCGGATTAACGGCCGAATACGAGCGCATAAACGTCAGTGAGCACAGTGGATCAAAGCGGTTCGCTTCGATAGACGTATTGATGCCACAATTTGGCATTCGGCTCAGTAATCAACGTTCTGCTAGACTCGGGTGCACGATTTAATGATAAGGCACCACAATAAACGGCTAAATAGGGCGTTAGCTTAGGGCTAACAGCATTGTCGTTTTAGCTTGGTCGTTTGGCTTTTTTAAGGGTTTATTTGCCCAATAAGCACAAAGTAGAGCTAGGCTATCGGTGGTTTAAAGGCCGAAGACAAAGAGATAGAGTGGAAATGAGGCATAGGAGTGGCCATTGCAGTATCGCTCATGCTCACACTTGGCCAGAGGTGTGGGCTGAATAGAGTGCCAGCGACTGAAATCGTCAAACAATGACCACAATCATTTGAACATGATGTGGTGCCATCACAGCAATGCTGTTTCGCGCCGGGAAGCATTTTATCGTTGCAGCAATCCGCGTTGGCCATTGAATGTGAGTCAGAACTGTTCTCTGTGTCCATCTGCATCATTGTAGCGTGGTGCATTTGGGAGGAAACCTCATGATTCATCGCACTCATATCCATAGTGTGTGGCACCATGGCGTGACCATTAGACACGACACTTTGCCCGACGAGTGCGAGTAGAGTGAATATGACTAAAAAATAACGACCGAGTGTGTGATGCATAAGTCTTCCAAATGATGAACGGCTCGATTCTAGCATAGCGATGTTTAGCTGTAATGATTTAACTCACACTTCAGTTAACGCCTCAATTCAAATATCTAATTAATCTAAATTAGCAAATAGAATTTCTGACTCGAAGTTTTGTCTTCAACGGGCTTATCATGAATATGACTGCGTATTTTAAGAGACTCAAATTGATCGTAGAAAGTTTCATTTCGAACAGTATTATTCGGCTTACCTGCGTTTTACCATTTATTTCTGCTTCACTCTTAAGGTGCAATAAGCATTGGCGTGATCACATTTCTGTTTTCTAGAAAATGATTTTCTAGTTCTGAATTATCAAGGGAAAACCTAACTATAAAAAATCGGTAACTTGCGATTATCGGGTGATTGCATTAGCTTTAGTTAAAGTGCATCACAGTTTAGCTAGCGGTTTTTACCAAATGACGTCCAAATAGTTAGAGCTAAGTCTCATTTTGCGCTTTTAAGGTTAATTTAATCAGCAAATTTCGGCTTAAAATCAAATTTCTAATAAATGAAAGAGCATAAACTAGTCTTATAAAAACTAATTTTGACAATTTTGGAGATAGAGTGATGAACTGGCGTGCACTATTTAAACCTAGCGCGAAATATTCAATCCTGGCGCTACTGGTCGTTGGTATTGTAGTGGGTGTTGTGGGATACTTTACCACTCAACAAACATTACACGCGACCAGTACAGATGAGTTCTGTATGTCTTGCCATAGCAATCATTCGCTGAAGGATGAAGTGTTGGCTTCTGCCCATGGCGGCGGCAAAGCGGGGATTACGGTTCAGTGTCAAGACTGTCACTTACCCCATGGTCCAGTCGATTATTTGATCAAAAAAATCATCGTATCTAAAGATTTATATGGTTTCATGACAATTGATGGCTTTAACACTCAAGCCTGGTTAGATGAAAATCGTAAAGAACAAGCGGATAAAGCGCTGAACTATTTCCGTGCGAACGATTCTGCTAACTGTCAGCATTGCCACACTCGTATTTATGAGAATCAGCCAGAAACTATGAGTAAAATGGCTGTAAGAATGCACTCAAATAACTTCAAGAAAGAACCTGACGCGAGAAAGACCTGTGTTGACTGCCATAAAGGCGTAGCACACCCATATCCAAAAGGATAAGGTTTAGCGTCTAGTTGACCATTAAAAAGCCCTCTATTGAGGGCTTTTTGCTGTCTGTGTGCTCGGTTAATTCGCTTGAATCATCACCCGTTGCCGATAAGCTAACAGGCTGAAAATTCCGAAGATAAACACTTGTAGATAATCTTGTTTCGTTAATGGCAGCAAGGTCTTAAACAGCATGTGGAAAATCGCGACTTGGAAGCAATGCATCATGCAGGTAATGGCAAACAGGATATTTAAAGTAATCGCCACATTGCCTTCAAAGGGGATGACTAAGTTGTAGGCCATCATCAACCATGCAATCAGAGTGATGGCTTTACCTAAGTTAATTAATAAGGGCATGGTTTTCATCTTCGATGGGCTCAACAGTGGTTTCTGAGTGATATTGATATAAACGGTAGCTCACTTGCCCTGCATTCTTTTCTTTTAAGGCGTGCCAGCGAGAAGGGATAGCAAGTTGCGGCAATTCAGACTCGATTTCGACATAAATCAGCGCACCATCATTGAGCCAGCCTTGAGTATCTAGCAGTTGAATCGTCTTTTCTGCCAATCCCTTACGAAAGGGTGGATCGATAAACACCACATCGAAACCTTGCTCGCAGCCCCTTTGCAGTACCACTAACGTATCAGCATTGAGCACTTCGGCCTTATCGCATTTAAGGGTTTGCAGATTTTCTTTTAATTGCATGGCTGCGCCGCGTTGCAACTCGATAATTTTGGCGAAACTGGCATAGCGAGACAAGGCTTCGAGAGCTAAAGCGCCGCTACCGCCAAAACAGTCGAGTACTCGTGCATTGACTAAATTATTAGCCAGCCAGTTAAAGAGTGTTTCGCGAACCCTGTCTGTCGTTGGGCGTAAACCTTCGAGATCTTGGATAGGTAGACGACGCGAGCGCCATTGGCCTGCGATGATCCGCACTTGTCCACTGCCGGGTTTATTTTTGGCTGTTTGACCCTTGGTCACATTATTTTTGACCGTTCGATGATTAACCAAAGTGCCCCCGTGATTTTGCCTGAAGAAAGAAAGTGGTAGACTGTGCCACCTTAATAAAGGCCGCTATTTTATATCAAAGTCTCACTAAAAGGTGAGAAGGCTAACTGAGCTTAGTTAATTGCCGACTTTTTGGGCGTAATTGCCGAGGCAATCTGGTATAACATCAGGGTCTTATTCAAAATTCAATACTGAAGTAGAGCGCTGGAATCACACATGGCAAAGAAAGGTTTTTTCTCTTGGTTTCGTAAAGATAAGTCACAAGATGAGGTCGTCGCTGAAACGCCAGTTGTTACTCCAACACAAGATACTGATGCAGCACAGCGTTTAGCGCAGGAACAAGTAGAGGCACAAGGGGCCATCGAGGCCGAAGCTCATGCTGAAAAACAGGCGGCAGAACAGTTAGCGGCCGAACAAACACAGGCAAAAGCCGAGGCCGAGCAATTCGCCCTTGAGCATGCCCGAATCGAATCGTTGCATTTTGCTAATCAGCAAGCTGAAGCGACACGTTTGGCTGCAGAACAACTTAGTGCACAAAAGCATGCTGCAGAGAAGTTAGCCGAAGCACAGTTAGAAGCAGAGCAACGCATCGCAGAACAATTGGCAGTTCAGCAGTTAGCGGTTGAGCAAGCCGCCGCAGAGCAATTAGCTCAAGCAGAGGCGGCGCGTGTAGTTGCCGCTCAGCTAGAAGCAGAATTACTCGCAGCGGAACAAGCTGAACTTGCCCGTTTGGCCGCCGAACAGCATGCTGCTGAAGCCTTAGCGGCAGAACAACTTGCTGGCGAAGCACTAGCACGTGAGCAAGCAGAGGCTTTAGTTCAGCAACAAGCTGAAACTGAGCAAACTGTTACAGCAGTTGCTGAATTACAACCTGAGCCTCAGGCGAGACCCGTTAAGGAAGGCCTCTTTGCTCGCCTGAAACGTGGCTTAATGCGTACCAGCGAGAATATCGGCAGTGGTTTTATCGGCCTATTTCGCGGCAAGAAAATCGATGACGATCTGTTTGAAGAACTCGAAGAGCAATTATTAATCGCTGACGTTGGTGTCGAAACCACTACGCGATTAATCAAGAATTTGACAGAGCATGCCTCACGTAAGCAGCTTAAAGATGCCGAAGCTTTATATGAATTGCTGCGGGATGAGTTGCAAAAAACACTCGATCCAGTCGCTATCCCGTTAGTACCAGACAATGCTAATGGCCCATTTGTTATCTTAATGGTTGGCGTTAATGGCGTGGGTAAAACCACCACTATTGGCAAATTAGCCAAACAATATCAGAGCCAAGGTAAGTCAGTGATGTTAGCCGCGGGCGATACCTTCCGTGCTGCAGCGGTTGAGCAGCTACAGGTTTGGGGTCAACGTAATGATATTACCGTGATTGCCCAGCATACAGGTGCCGATAGTGCCTCTGTGTTGTTCGATGCTTTGCAAGCGGCCAAGGCGCGTAAAGTGGATGTATTGATTGCCGACACTGCTGGTCGTTTACAGAATAAAGCGCACTTGATGGAAGAATTGAAGAAAGTCGTGCGAGTGATGAAGAAACTCGACCCAGATACGCCACATGAGGTCATGCTGACATTAGATGCGAGCACGGGGCAAAACGCGATTAGCCAAGCACAATTATTCCAGGAAGCCGTAGGTGTAACGGGTATTACCATCAGTAAGTTAGATGGAACGGCTAAGGGCGGCGTGGTATTTGCGATTGCTGATAAGTTTAATATTCCGATCCGTTACATAGGTGTGGGTGAGCAAATTGATGATTTGCGTACCTTCAATTCGAAAGAATTTATCGATGCCTTGTTCACTCAAGAAAAAGCGGATAGCTAATTTATGATTGATTTTCAGCAGGTCAGTAAGATTTATCCTGGCGGCCAAATGGCGCTGGAAGATGTGAATTTTCATCTACAGCAAGGTGAAATGGCATTTTTAACCGGCCACTCGGGGGCGGGTAAAAGTACGCTGTTGAAATTAATCACGGTAATCGAGCGGGCAACAACGGGGCGCGTCGCGATTAACGGTCACGATATCGCCAAAGTTAGCCCTAAACATGTGCCTTATTTGCGCCGCAATATCGGGATGATTTTCCAGAACCATCACCTATTGATGGACCGAAGTGTGTTCGACAATGTGGCTTTACCACTGGTGATTGAGGGATTCTCCCATGGCGAAATCCGTAAGCGTGTTGCGGGTGCCCTCGACATGGTGGGTTTATATGGCAAGGAGCGGCATAACCCGATTATGTTGTCCGGCGGTGAGCAGCAACGTGTTGGCATTGCCCGTGCGATTGTGAATAAACCGCCTTTACTGCTCGCCGATGAGCCTACGGGTAACTTAGATCCTAAATTATCTATGGATATTTTGCGTCTGTTTGAAACCTTTAATGATGCGGGAACCAGCGTATTAATCGCCACCCATGATTTAGGTCTTATCGCACGAATGAAATATCGCACTTTTACCCTCAAACAGGGCCGTATGTTAGGTGCACAAGAGTTGCATCCTAATGTGCACACTCGCAGTGCATCGACGAATAGAGGCGAAGGGCAATGAGCGATAGCGCAAAATTAACTCGCAGCAAGCTGCCTCTGTCTGGTCGGATTGTGATGTTTTTTATTCGCCATGCGCAGCAAGCAATGGCGAGCATGGGAGAGCTCTGGCGCAACCCAATATCCTCTGTGATGACCATGGCTGTCTTAGGTGTGAGCCTAAGTTTGCCTGCAGCATTGCAAGTGTTAGTTAAAAATGCCGAGACCATTACCAGTTCCTGGAACAGCGCGGCAGAGATCTCCTTGTTTATCGACGATAATCGTAGTGAACAAACGATTCAGAGCCTGCTGACGCGCATTCGGACATATCCCGAAGTGGATAAAGTGCAATACATAGATAAAAATCAAGCGCTAGAAGAATTCCAACGCTTATCTGGGTTTGGTGAGGCCTTGGCCTATTTAGATAAAAATCCTTTGCCCGCGGTCATTACCGTTACGCCTACGCCGCGTTACTCAACACCAGTGGGCGCCCGTGAACTCTTAACTAAACTAGAGCGCGAGCCTGAGATTAGCTTTGGCCGCTTAGATATTGAATGGTTAGAACGGTTACAGGCGGTAGTGCGTCTACTCGAACGTACTGTGATGGCGATTGCTGCGTTACTTGTTCTGGCTGTGGTCTTAGTGATAGGTAATACGATTCGCTTGGCAATTATGAATCGGCGCAGCGAAATTGAAGTGATGAAGCTAGTCGGAGCAACTGAAGCCTTTATCCAGCGCCCATTTCTCTACACTGGGATTTGGTACGGAGTCATTGGCGGCATATTGGCTTGGCTTATCATCAACTTATTAGTGTGGTATCTCGATTCCGCCCTTGCCGAACTTTTAGGCTTGTATGGCAGTCAGCTCGAGATGAAATCACTCACTTTTATTGAACTGCTGCAATTGGTTGGACTTGCCTCATTTTTAGGTTGGTTAGGTTCGTATTTGTCTGTACGCCAGCATTTACGGTTGATTGAACCTTCATAATAATCAGTCGATTAAACTAAAAAAAGTGACGAAAAAAATGCTGAGTAATGAACTTTTGTTCACTTGCAATGTCTACTTCAGCGAGGTAAAAAGGGTATCTGCAAACGAGCTGAGGTTGACATACTTTGTCAATTAGCCGATAGTTCGTGAGCTTATTATTAGGGTATTTTGTTGTTGAACCTAAGAATGCACTCGTTAAGTAGTCTGATAAATGTAGGAGAGCGAATGACCTTTCAAACGCAATCAATGGCACTGACAGTCCCACAGGGCGCCAGTAGTCTAGAAGCTTATATCCATTCAGTGACTAGCATCAGCATGCTGGACGCTGAGGCTGAGTATGAGTTAGCCAAGCGTTTACAGGAAACTGGTGATCTACAAGCTGCGAAGCAACTGATTATGTCGCACTTACGTTTTGTAGTGCACGTTGCTAAAGGCTATTCAGGCTATGGTTTGCCACAGGCAGATCTGATCCAAGAGGGCAACATAGGCTTGATGAAAGCGGTTAAACGCTTCGATCCCGATGTTGGCGTGCGTCTTGTGTCTTTTGCTGTGCACTGGATCAAAGCTGAAATTCATGAATATGTGCTGAAAAACTGGCGCATTGTTAAAGTCGCGACCACTAAAGCACAACGTAAGTTGTTCTTTAATATCCGTAAAGCGAAAAAACGCTTAGGTTGGTTCAGCGATGCAGAAGTCACTATGGTGGCTGAAAATTTAGGTGTGTCTAAGGCCGATGTGACCGAAATGGAATCACGTATGGCAGCGCAAGATCCGGCATTTGATTTAACCAATGATCAAGACGAGGAGCATGATTTTGCCCCCGTCCATTATTTGGAAGATCATTCATCGGATTTAGCGGAAAATATTGAAAACGATAACTGGGAATCGAATGCTCAAGGTCGTTTATTATCGGCCATCAAAACCCTAGATGAACGTAGCCAGCATATTCTGCGCGCTCGTTGGTTAGATGACGATAAAACCACACTGCAAGAACTTGCAGAGACTTATCAAGTGTCGGCCGAACGTATTCGCCAACTTGAGAAAAATGCCATGAACAAGCTAAAAGCTTGTATGGAAGCCTAAGTCACATCACGTGTAAAATGATTGTAACTTAACCATAAAAAAACCTGCTGCGGCAGGTTTTTTTATGGGAGAAAGAATAGATTTAATCGCGACACTTAAAGTGAATTTCGCTATAGCTATAAAGCTCAATCGTATTGAAACGTACGCGACTATGGCTGATTTCACCACGAGACATCAGATTTATCCTACATTTAGATCCGTTATAAATAGTTAATATATCTGTAACTTTTGAGCCTCAATTCAAAAGTTGTTTTCGATGCTTATTACAGAACGTTCTTGTTCCTCCGCATTTTGAGTATCGCCTTAAGCAAAGTTGATATGGATATTGAGCACGGAAGATTTGGTCGGGTAGCGATGGATTATGTACCAAGGAAAGCTTTTAAGTTAGAAGGGATGCCCGCCAATTTACGATAGATACTCATTATGCGGTTTTTTTAATGCTTACAAAGGTGGGAAGTTATGTTCTCAATGATCACTAAGTTAGCCCTATCATCAGAATCTGGTTGGGGTACTGCATTTCGTGTCAATGGGGGCGTCGAAGTATGTCAGCAGAGCTTGTTTTGGTTAGTTTGCAAGGGTATCGCTTTTGAACGCGAGGACTTAAAGCTTAGTTATGTATTGGGATCTGAAGTCATTTTATGCCAATTTGAGACGAGAGTTTTAATTGAGCTGCTTAAAAAAAACAATATTCATTATTTTCAAGATGATAGCCAAGTGCGATGGTTGCTGCCCCGCAATGTGTCTACAATTTTTTATGCGCAGTGGAAAAATCGAATAGTTACTGAACTTAATAATAACTGTGAGGATTACTGTTTTTAGTGATAGCTATTGAAGGAGTACTTTAATGTCCAATTTTTGTAGAACTTAAAACTAAGCTATCTCTAGTTTGTAGTCAAATTAGTCTTATTTTTAAATAAGTAGATTTTTTGTTAAATTAAGGCTTTAGAACATCCATTTCATGTCGATAATTAGGTAGTCCTACTAATCGAAATGGGTGATGATATGCGAAAGATACCGTTATTTTTAGGTATTGTAGTAATGCTGAACACTATTGTAAGTACAAGCTTTAACGCGGTAGCGGAAAAATTCAACACTCTTTATTTCCAAGGAGAGGTTGCTGAACCAAGTTGTTACTTTAACCTATCTGCCGTTTCTTGCTATGACCCACTAACTCGTCAGTTTTCCACTCAAGATATCCAAACCAAAATACTAACAAAATCTATGCTGAGTGGTGACATTCTTACAGTTCCAACAAAATTTAAGCAAATAAACGTTCTATTAGTTAAACAGTTAGAAGGCAACGAGCTCCTAGTCTCTCTTAATTATAATTAATGTTTATCTATATCGTTCTTAAAGCCATTTCAGTTCTTGAGATGGTTTTTTTTAATAAAAAATCATGGGAAATTTCCTACAGTACGCAGGGCGGCGTCTTGCATAGAGTGGATAGCAAAGCTGATAAATTATGTGTGGTTAGATTAAGCATGTAATTAATTAGTGAAAAATTATGGCGTCCATAAGCACTCAGTAGGGTATCAAATGAAAAAGTTAACATTATCTGTTTTAGTTTTAAGCGGTTTATTTGCAGCAAATGCTCAAGCAAATAACACTATTACTTTCCAAGGTGAAGTATCAGACGAAACCTGTGAAGTTGCTATCAATGGTAATACTGGTAATCAAACAGTATTGCTTCCAACTATTCCTGCTACGGCTCTTGCTGCTGTAAGTGCTACTGCTGGTGAAACATCTTTTACCATTTCTGTATCTGGCTGTAGTGCGGCTGCTAGCGCATTACCAATTGATACAGTCTTTGTTGGCAGTAGTGTCACTTCAAATGGTAATTTAGGAAACACTGGCTCAGCACAAGGCGTTTCAATACAGCTTCTTGATGCCGTTGCTGGCTCGCCAGTAGACCTAACTAATGGTGCCTCTGTTACAGGTCTGAATGTTGCAATTGGCGAAACTTCGGCTTCACATGATTTTGCTGTGCAGTACTATGCTGAAGACGCGACTGTTATTGCTGGTTCTGTAATTAGCTCTGTTCAATATGCAATTTCTTACCAATAAGCTATATTTAACTCTATTTGGCTCACTCATATTTTAGAGTGAGCCTTTCTGTTTTATGGGGTTTATATGACTATTTTCACTCTATTTATCCGTTATTTAGTTTTTTTATTAATAACATGCTCTATCACTGCTAATGCCAGTGTTGTTATGACAAATACCCGTGTTATTTACCCAAGTGATGCTCAAGAGCGAACTATACAATTAACAAATAATGATGCCTTTCCAAATGTTGTTCAGGTTTGGACTGATATCAATAACCCCGAATCTACTCCAGAGAGCGCCGATGGGCCTTTCCTTGCGTTACCCTCAATTTTTAGAATCGAGCCTAAAAGAGGACAAATGGTCCGCTTAGTATATACCGGCACTGAGTTGCCAAAAGATAGAGAGAGTGTGTTTTATCTCAACTTTTTACAGATCCCACCCTTATCTAAGAGTAATGCTGGTCAAAACCAGATGCTAGTAATGTTAAAAAATAGGGTAAAAATTTTTTACAGGCCAATTGAAATTGAGTCAAATTCAATTGATGTAAGTAAAAAAATTAATTTCGACATTGAGTATGATGAGATTGGTATTAATCTTGTTATTGAAAATAATTCTGCCTTTTTTGCCTCTTTTGTAAATGCAAAAATAATTTCAGGCAAGCAAGAATTATTGGCGAAAATTGACATGGTTGAACCAAAGTCAAAAAAAATTATTAATATAAAAAATCAGCAATTTGTAATCTCAGCACCGATAAAAATTGAGTATACACTTGTAGATGATTATGGTGGATTTGTAAGTAGTGAGTTCATTTTTGGCATGAAATAAATTAATTGAAGAGTTGGGATGATGAATTATTACACAAGAATCACATTTTTTATATTTACGATAATGTGTAGTGTCTCATTATGTCTAAATGCTGATGAGCTAGAGGAAAATGAAGTTGAAGAATATACTTTCGATAACTCCCTGCTTTTTGGCAGTGGTTATGGGAATGGCTATATCGACCGTTTTAATAGTATTACAAACATAACTCCTGGTCAGTATCAGGTAGATATTTATATTAATGGGACTTATCTTGATAGAAGAGTCATTGATTTTGTTAATTTAAATGAAAAAAATGTCACTCCTTGTCTAGATCAATCTTTTTGGGTTGCAGCTAATGTGAAATCCATTAATATTAAAAAAGATTCATTAAATGAGATCGAGTGCGTCGCACCTGAGAATATTGTTTATGGTGTTTCCACAAAGTTTGATGTCGAGAAACTGAAACTGGATGTCGCTATTCCGCAGGCATTTTTGATGCAAACTCCCCGCGGTTATGTTAATCCTGCATTTTGGGATGGTGGTGAGACTGCTGGTTTCTTAAGTTACAATACAAACTATTATCAGACTCATGGAAGCACAAGTAATAATATGCGTGCGCTTTATGCTGGTTTTAATTCCGGAGTAAACATTGGTTTATGGCGATTACGAAATCAATCAAGCTATCAATATAGTGATGTAGGTCAGAATACCCATGAAAGATTTAAGTCAATAAATACTCATGTAGCAAGAGCAATCCCTAGCTTACAAAGTGAGATTTTGTTGGGTGAAACTTATACGCGCGGTAATATTTTGGGTAGTCTAGGTTTCACTGGTTTACAGTTGCACACCGATACGCGCATGTTGCCAGATTCTCAGCGTGGTTACGCCCCTGTAATTCGAGGACTTGCAAACTCAACTGCCAATGTTGTCATAAAGCAAAAGGGAGTCAGTATTTATCAAACGACCGTCGCACCAGGTCCGTTTGTCATAACAGACTTATATCCTACAAATTACCAAGGTGACCTGCTCGTTGAAATAACAGAAATCGATGGTAAAACGTCAACTTTTACGGTTCCTTTTAGTGCTGTACCAGGTTCATTGCGTGAAGATAAGTCCATTTTTGCTTTCTCAATTGGTGAAGTTCAGCAATTCGACTCTGGAAATTATTTTGCTGATCTTACCTACGAGTACGGCATAAATAATATGCTGACTCTTAATGGCGGTGGACGAGTCGGTGATGATTACTATGCTATGAGTCTGGGTGCTGTTTTGGGGACCCAATGGGGAGCTTTTGGCTTAACTACGGTTCATTCATCATCTCGACTTTATGCTAATGAAGATAGTGATAGTTGGGAAAATGGTTGGCGAGTCGGCATAAATTATAGTCACTCCTTCGATTATGGGACTTCGGTATCCCTTGCTGGCTATCATTATTCAACTGAATCATTCCGAGAGTTGAATGATGTATTAGGGCTTAGACAAGCATTTGAAGAAAATAATTATTATGGTTCAGATACATTGCATCAACGTGCAGAGATGAGTTTTAGCGTCAATCAAAGCTTGCATGATTATGGATTAATGTATTTAAGCGCTTCAAAGCGACAGTATCGTGATGGAAGAAGTGATGATGACCAGTTGCAACTTGGATATTCAGTTAATTTTGGTAGTGTTAGCCTTGGTTTAACTTTCTCTCGTCAGTACATGTCACAAGCAAAATTATTTGATAACTTTTTAGATAACGATTTATTTGATAGCTCAAATGAATTGAATTCAAATAGGATAAAAGAGGATTTGGTTAATCTCTCTATTTCTATTCCTTTTGGTGGTACTCAATCCCATATGTTGAATACGGGTTATAGTCGTTCATCACAGGGAAATGAAAACTATAATCTAGGGTTATCGGGTACTGTAGACGAAGATAAAAGTTGGACCTATGGGCTCAATGCATCTTTACAACAGAATCAAGGATCAACTGAAAGCATGAGCATTAATACTCAAAAGCGATTTAGTCAATCCACTGTTTCTGGTTCTTACGCTATTTCTGATAATAATCAGCAGATTAGTGCTGGTGTGAGTGGTTCGGCGGTTATGCATTCTGGCGGTATTACTCTAAGTCAAAATTTAAGTGACACCTTTGCTATTGTTGAAGCTAAAGGAGCGGCGGGTGCTACTGTCGCAAATAACTGGGGCATTGAAGTTGATCAGCAAGGATTTGCTATTATTCCATCCTTAACCCCATACAAGATTAATAGAGTGACACTGGGTAGTGGCTCGATGAGCGGAAGCGCGGAGCTAATGGATACGCAGCAGCAAGTAACTCCATATGCAGGTGCTATTGTTAAGATGAAATTTGATACAAGGCAGGGAGTTGCTGCGCTGTTCTTAACGAAGCATGAAAATGGAGACGTTATACCAATAGGTGCTGAAGTTATTGATTCTGATGGACATGTATTAGGTATGATGGGTCAAGCGGGTATGGCATATGTAAGGGTAACATCTGACTTTGGTAAGCTCAGGATCGTTTGGGGAGACACTGTTAATCAGCAGTGTACTTTTGAATATACATTACCCCAAACGCAACCATCTGAATTACAACGTTTACCAGTAAGCTGCCAATCAGCTATTCAATAAGGGTAGAGTAATGCTTAAAGTGATAAACGGAGCCGTTTCTGTGCGTAGTGTTTTTATAAAAGCTGTATTTTTTTATAGCTTATTATTAGGTATTGAGGCGCAGGCAACCTGTCAGCGGATTTCAACTACCACTACGGTTATCACTGATCCCTATTATGTCGACCCTGCATATGGTAAAACGGGCATTTGGTATGGTGCAGTTGAAGCAAATCGGGGTTTATTGAATCTCCCAATCATCAACGTATCTGATACCCTTTATCAGCCAAACGGAACCTTGTTAGGGTCTAGTGTTGTGCCCTTCATCTCTTACGGTAAAACGGGGGGGTATGACCCAGAGCAAGTCCTTTATCGTTGTGCACCAGAAGACCAAAATTTGCTCTATGAGATTTACTCTGTAAATGCGGATGATGCTTATAGTGGTATGTATGAAGATGGATTGGCAGATGGTATTGACAAAGGCTATGCAACTTTGTTCAGAAATGTCGCTTTAAGGATAAAAAATAATTTAACAGGGAGGTATTTTTCTCGACTATGGCAATACCGCGCATTAACCAATTTGGACCGTGATGGCCAAGGGCGCATACTCGTAAAAGCAAAAAATTTCACAGATATCACATTGGAATTATTCCAAATTAGAACTGTGCGCGGGTATGACGGAACGAGTGCCCAAGCCAACCCCTATGTGAGTGCCTATACATATAACCAGCCGGCAGCCTATATAGCATTTGGTGGGCCGGGGATACTCCATCCAACTGAAGGGCTTGACCATATATCCCATTATCCAGGGTTTTATTCGCAATGGCCAGGTAACATCAGTCTATACCAACAACTGATAGTGCGGCGCACTCCGGCAAGATGTTATGTTACAAGTGTGACGCCCTATGTGTTATTTCCTACTATGTCAGTGATGGCGTTAGAGCAAGGGAAAACAAGCGCAGCTAATATTCAATTACAATATCGTTGTCAAGGTGATATAACGTCAGGCACTAAGCTAGGTAATTTTGCTGTGGGTTTTAAAATTGCAGCGACAAATTTTACAAAGGCAAAAAGCTTAGGATTAACTGATTCAGCCGCAGTAAGTCACTTGCTTAGCAATAACTATGGTTCGGCAGGTTTTGCTAAGGGGGTCGGAGTTAAACTCGAAAGAACGGATGGCTTAACTCAGCCTTTTTTGCTTAAGGATTATCCAACTATTGGAACAGGGCTGTCGTATGACCCTTCGCAAGACGGTTGGCGCCAATTTATAGGCAATGCCATTGATTATGACCCGCTAGAACAGACCATTATTTTCCATGATAACTATCAGGCCATTTTTACAAAACTGCCGGGTCAAGCCGTTACTGCTGGGAGATATTATGCGCAAACACAGGTGCTTATACGTGTTCAATAAAACAGCTTTATTTTTCATATGTTTATGTAATAGTTTTGCTTGCTGGAGTGGTGTTGTAACAGATAAAAGCCGTGTTGTTATGCTTAACGATGAGCCCGCGCAAAATCTGTTGCTAGCTAATCTCAACGACTATCCGGTTGTGGTTCAATTATGGATAGATGATGGTAAAGTTGACTCCACGCCCGAAACAGCCAAAGCGCCCATCATTGCTACCCCGGCGATGTTTAAAATGGCGGCGGGCGAGCAAAAAAATATCCGCTTAATCAATATTCTTGAGAATATGCCGTTATCAGTCGAGCAAATGTATTGGTTGAATATTTATGAGGTACCGCCTAAACCTTCTGAAGTTCAGATGGAACAAAATGGCCAGTTATTAATGTTGACAATAAGAACTCAGCTGAAGGTTTTTTTTCGCCCCAAATCACTCATGACTGCCGTCGATAAACGGCCTGAAATGCAGAGTTTTACGCTAACAGACAAAGGATTGAATATCAAAAATGACTCGCCGTTATTCATGGTTTACAACCAATTATCCGTCTTAGCGGGTGAACACAAGATTTCTCTTGAACCAGATTTTCTGCCGCCATTTTCTGAAAAGTTACTAACTTTTCCTCAACTTCAACAAATACGAGATGAGAGCGAGATCAGTATCAGTTTCGATTTTATCGAAGATAATGGGGCAATTACTCATAAAGTGGCCAATGCTATAAAAATTAAGTAAGGAAAGTTAGAGCTTGAAATGGCATTGATTTATTTTACTGATAAAGATAATTTCATATAGTGCTAGCGACGAGTAAAACATTGAATTTGCATTTTGACTGTTCACACAACCCTAAGTATCCATTGGTGATATTTAGGTAGTAAGGTGTTAAACCCGAAGACTTAGATGAAGTCCAAAGATATTTCGCTGAGAAATTAGGGAGTAGTATATTTTTAAGGCTGTGACTTGAGCAGATTGAATAGTATAAGTTTTCCAATTCAAATGAAGTAGGTAGCCGCCACTTTAATTCCGCTTGTTGTTCGTATCTAACCAAATGACGATTAATATCATCAAGATTTAGCTTTAAAGCCTTGCCTAAGCACTGTTTGCCATCCCAGCTTTGCCCAAGAACGCATCTTGACCAGACTAAGTTAGTCGGTTCTTGCTTGAAAGTTGCTTCGGATTGTATTTTAAATTGTGGCGTTACAGTTTTTCCTAATATATCGCCATAGTCACATTTATTAAATGCATTCACAGGAATAGACACACTTAAACTCAGGCTTATGAGTGCTATGTAGGTAGTTCTTATTTTCATTTGATTCATATCTAAGTACATACATAAAGATATTTTATATTGAGCGATTTAAATATAAGCGTCTGTAGTCTTTTTCTTTCCATTGAATAAATCTAAATGAAGGTTATTGGAATAAAGCGTGACCTTTATCACGAAGTATCACGTTTGTCCTGAGAATTTAAGTTCTAAAACTGCGGTGGGATGTTTCCTACAAGATTTTTGGAGTGGTCTGGCGTCGCATCAGTTTTAAAAATGTAAAATGAAAATACATTCAAATTGCTTATTCTACAAAATACCGTTTTATAAAATAAGCCGAATGTCTTAACCTTAAATATGGAGATGGATAAAATGTTTACAATGAAAAAATTAGCCGGTGTGATTGCCGCTGTAGCAATTTCTAGTTCTGCTTATGCGGTAGATCCGACAGCATCAGTTGTATGGAATGGTATGGTTCCTGGCTCAACAGGTGGCGATACTATCATGATCACCGGCCTCGCTGGCGGCGCTATTGGTGGCGGTACTTTAGTTGTTGCTAACGGTGGTTCATTTACGTCAAGCACTATTATTCTTGAAGCGCATGAAACCACTGATGGTGTAACTCCTGGTGATATCACAGTCGCAAACTGGACTCTGTCTAGTGCTTTACTGAACTATACAACAACAGCTACGACTGGCCTTAACTTAGAAGTTCAAAATGATGGAACTCTATGGAACATCGGAGAAGTGTTAGGTGCGGGAGCTGTTGATACAGGCATTGACACTCTGCGTTTAACAGTATCGCAAGACGCAGATGCGGGTACAACATCTGGTGAGTTAGTGCAGGTACAAGTTACTGTTGTTGCAGCACAAAACGTTTAAGTAAATAGAGTGGCGTCCGACATTTTTAACCCTGCCAATGTCGGATGCCCTACACTAAAGTGAGTCGTATGCCTAGGTTGACACTAATTAAGTCGTGCTTTTTAATTATTTTGCTATGCCTTCCTTTGGTTAAGCCTTTTGCTGCGCCAGTAGCAAAGAGTTTTCCTCTGTCCACTGAGATAGATAAAAACGATTTTTTTGGTAATACATTTACGCTGATAAGGTTTCACCCTGAAAGATTAACCGTTTTGTTTGAGCGCAATACTGGAAGTTTTGCTTCTGGATTAACTGAGTTACAAATAAATACCGATATCCCAACGTCTGCAGTGTTAAATAATTATAATATTTTTTTAACTAAAAATGATTCAGCCTGTGTGACGGCTGATATGAGTATTCTTCCTATTGCCGAGTCGATAACGTTATTAGGTTCTTCACTGGTTGCAGTGGTTATTGATGGTGCAAGTATTGCACTAAATGAATTTTTACCTATTGCTGGATTTAACGGTAATGATCAAGGATTCAAAAGTGCAACTCATCAATTTAGGCTTGACTTTAATCCATTGCCCACAGTGCCGCCAGGTCATGCTATTTCTCGGTGTTATGGTCAAATATCCGTCGCGTTGGAATTCTCATTGTGAAAAAAATTAATTTAGTACTAGTGCTGTTAATATTTTTTAGTGCCCATGAAATTACTTTCGCACGTCATATTCCATCAGGTTTTGAGGACTTATACCAATTCTCTGAGCGACAAGTGCTGCTTAAAAATTTAGATGGCAGTAAATCCTACACTATTGAGCTTGCTGTTAACTATGATACGGTAAAATTTACCGTAAATAAGTTACAGACACAAAAAGCATTAATTCAATATTTAGAATTTAATCAAATTAATGCTGAATTGAGCAATGCAATACTGCAAGCATTAGCCGTAGGCGTCAGTAATGATATGCAATGTCGTGGGCGTATGGATGAGTGTGTTATCTTACCTGAAACGTTTGCAACGCTATATGATTATGATAATAACCAGTTAAGTTTGTTTATAAATCCTAAATACTTATTAACAGCTCCGGCTGAGCTAGTCTATGCCGATTCAAAAAACGAACATTCGGCACTGATTAACCATACTGCAGTTTATGCGAGTAGCTACGCGGGTCAAACCAGTAGCTATTCGCTGAGCGATCAAACTCTGCTGGGTTTGCCGTATGGCAATTTACGTTCTGATTTTAACTATTTATCCCGTAACGACGAAAAACAGTTTGATTTATATCAGCTATCATACGATGTTGAATCTGATGGTCTACGCCTATATGCCGGAAAATTTAGAAATGGCGTGAGTTTCAACGCGACCGATTTTTTGACAACCAATTCGCAGTTTGAACAAACATCCGTGACCATAGGTTCATCCTCTAATCTGCTGACCGGAGAAATGTCTGGCTATGAAAAACTGTATTTTTTTGCTCCAGGCCCAGCAGAGCTGATTATTTATCGTGATGAAAGAATTATTAAACAAATAACGGTATCAGAGGGGCAAGGGTTTATCACATATGAAGATTTACCAACGGGTCGCTATGAAATAAGAATCGACATTGTTGTTGCGGGTAATGTGGTATCTTCAGAGGTCAAGCAAATATACAACTCAGCAAATGAACGTCTACGTTTAGGCGATATTGATTATGCATTAGCAGTCGGACGTTTAGACGAATCTAGGGCTTTCTATACCTCTGCTGATAAACCGCATGCTCAATCTGAGCTAGATGGTGCTGTGCTTTATAAAGGTTTACTCGCGTATCGCCCCTTGTCATCATTGGTTGTGGGTTCTGGCGTCATTGGTGCCGCTGACTCCTATGCGGGACAGCTTGGTGCGCAAGTGTATTTTCCATTGAATATGAGAAGTAATCTGGTTACTACTTATTTTGACTCAGGTTCAAACCACCTAGACTTACTCTTTAGTACTGATTATTTTGCAATCCAGTATGAAAATTTTACTAATAATGATGTCGATGTAAATAAGTCACTAGCAAGCTATATGTATGGTGATCGTGATTACAATCGCTTTAGTTTTAGTACTAGTTATCGATTTAATAGTATAAACAGTTATTTTATTTATAGCCAAGGTAAACGCAGTGATGTAGACCGCTCTAATATAGAAGATATTTTAGGTGTCAGTGTTGGTTATCAATATCGCAGCATTACTGCAGGCTTTAATATGCCGTGGATTGCTAATTCAATGCTCGATTTTTCAATCGACTATCAAGACACAAATGATAATTTAAGTGCAACTATCAACTGGAGTGTACCTTTATCAACAACTTTGAGTGCTCACTCAACACTTTACGCTAATAAGGATGCGTTACAACAAGCTAAAGTTGCGGTTAAAGCCGATAATGTGCTTCCATTTTCGAATGTTAATAGCAGCGTACAGTTAGGCCAATCTTATTTTAATCGAGATGAAAGTAGCAATGTGTCAGAGGCAATGCTGACCGCTAGTACGCGGCAGGCACAATGGCAAGCAAGTGGCTATAGTTATGCTGATACAAATAATGAACTGGGTTTTTCTGGTAATGTGTCGAGCACTCAGGTTATCACCGGTAATAGTGTTAATTTTACCAGTGATAAAGCGGATGCCTATGTTTCAGTTGATATTGATGCACAAGAATCTGATGATAGTTATGGTTTTATGACACTTCGTCGCAATGGTAAGTTACAGAATAAATCATTTATATATGATAAAAAAAGCCTAATAGGACTCAACAGTTATGATAGCTATGATGTCAACCTTGATACTGAAAGTGTTGCTTTACATAACAGTGGTGACAGCAGTTTTACAGGCTTCTCATTACCCGGGACAGTGGCAAAGGTTAAACCGAATTTAAGACCTATTGTCTCATTTATTTCATCTTTTTCAGATGTTTTTGACCAAACCGTTACTCATATAAAATGTAACGGTGTAGGTTGTGTTGATGTGCAAAAGCTCATGGATGGCGTATTCAAGATTTCGTTAATGGAAGGGCTGCCATTTGAATTAGTTTCTGACAATAATAAATGTATTGTGCCTAAGCGATATGAACGTGCAGATACACTCAATTTTGGCAGTAATTTTTGTTTACCGGATATTGCACCGCTGACTAAGGTTTCACTATTAAATGAAGGTGAACTCACACAGCTTTATTACTTAGGAATTTTTGAGCGTAATAAAGTCATCTCATCTCATATTACGAATTTGGCTTCACATGGAGATAAGTTAATTAGAAAGTCTATTGGGGATGATGAGGCGATATTTTTACAAACACCTAATGCGCAGGCGGATTTATCAGCCGAGATGAAGCAGGCGATCGAAGTGCTATTACTTCTCGCTAAAAATGATGTTGAAAGTCGCATTATTTATCAACCTATTGCAAAATACACACCTGTTAAAGGGGATTAATCCATGTTCAAGTCAATGCTTATTTTATTTACTTTTATTATTGTTTCGAAGGCTAATGCACTAGTGATAGACACTATGTTTTTAATTTCGGACCCAAAAGGGAATGGGGTAATATCATTAACAAATGATTTTGAACAGGCCAGTTATATCACAACTAAAATTGAAGAAATTAATGTTGATCAAAATCAAAGCATAGTAAGAACGCCATATAATAAAGAAAATATTGATGCTTGGAAGATAATGACGACTCACCCGAAGCTAATTCTTGATGGAAAAATCACTAAGGACATAGGTATTCGAGCTTTGTGTGGTGAAAAATGTGCAATTGAGAGAGACATGGTTTTTTCAGTCGCCTTTGAACCTGCTCCTTATTTTGCCGAAGGTGAAACACCAAATAATACTGTGAATATTAATTATGGCTATGCCGCTATTTATGTGATTCCGACGAAAAATGGTCGTATTAACTATGATATTAAAAATAGGGGTGAGTCACTTGAAGTATTCAACAAAGGTAATACTTTAGTGAGTTTTGTGATTGATTATTGTAGCCCAAGCATAAAGGAAAATTGTCGCCTCACAGAACGTGTTATTGCTGGCCGTAAACGAATGATTTCATTACCTGAAAATTTGCGTAAGGATGCATTAGTCGTCAAAGCGTATAACCATGACGAAACCTATAAGCAACAGCATACAGTAGCATTAACTCGGTGAGTAAAATGACAATACGTACTTTTATGTGGGTATCATTTTTTAGTTTATTGATGTCGATGCAGGCGAGTGCTTTTACCCTCAATGGCAAGATTCAGGGCGGCGTATTGCGTTGGGATAATGCAATGCCCTCAATTACAGGGATTGATCAAACATTAACATCTTGGGAGCCTGTTTTTGGCCTGCAACACACAAAAAGTTGGAGACCAGGAGCCTTTATTTCAAACGGAGGTATTTCAGTCCCTGTATCAGGACCATCTAGTTCGTTTACATTACCTATATATCTTGTGGGTGTTGAGTATAATACAGGAAGTGCAAATCCGACCATATCTGAAGGCGTCGGCAATGGTATTAGTAATGTTTGCGGTGAAACCACAGTAACATCAGGTAATAGTTTTCTTCTTAGGCGCCGTGAGTACTGTGTAGCTCCTTTTTCTCTTGATATGCAAGATTCTGGACAACCATTTTATTTCATTAGGCCTATTTTTATAGGACGTTCTGAGAATATTGCATCCAGATTCAGTGACAAAGAGGAAGGTATTTTTACAGGTTCATTACCGGTCATTATTTATTATGAATATCTCTCCGATAATGGGACAACCACTTATCGTGCTTTGCCTCAGACATTACATATACAAATTGAGCATAAACCCAGTTTTTTAACTTCAGTGGAGGTCATTGGTAATGGCATTATGCCGCCAATATATGATCAAATAAACCAAAAAGTTTCAGCAACAACCACTTTTTCGATACAAGCAAATGGCTATTTTTCTAATGGGCTAGTAATGAGTTTTAGTGCTCGCGACTATGAACTCGTAGGCCCGACGAATATACCTTACTCAATTGTCTGCGATGGCGCATGTTCACAGACGAATATTGTTACTGCTGGAGTGTTAAATCACAATTCCGTTGTGGTTACAGCTAGTGGGAGCAATAAAACAACCATTAATTTTAACCTTGATGTGAGTTACGACAATATTGATATCACTGAGGTTGAAACGGGCACTTATAGCGATAACTTTATTGTCATGTTTGAGGTTAATTTGTAATGATGACGATAAATAGATTTTCTACGTTATGCACTTTATTGATGAGTCTTTTAGCGGCTCAATCATTCGCTCAATCTATTTATATTGGTGCTGCAGGTAACGTGAGTGCTAATAACCAAGACGATAATTCCGACACTGATTTTGGCGCTGAACTGTGGAGTGGATTCCATTTTAATCCATATTTGAGCGCTGAGTTAGGTTACGGGTTACTAGGTAAAGATGCCCAGCAGCAAACGTTGCACGGCAGTACGTTGCAACTCATAGGTCGTTATCCCGTGAGTGACTACGCGAGTTTGCACCTTGGCGCTGGTGCGTTTTATCAAGGCGATGATGTTATTCCTGCCGTGAGTTTTGGCTTGCAATATAAATTGAGCCCAGCATGGTCTTTAGATATTGGCTATAAGTGGCTTGTTAATGGCTATGGCAGCAGTATTAATAATGCGTCAGAGAGCGATCTTTATAGCCTGCGCATTGGTGTCGAATACCGTTTTGGCTCTCAGGCAATAGCAACTGAGTCTAAAAAAAGCACTCAATCAAGTCAGGTCGCTGAGGCAAAAGTAGAAACTCATTCCGCGACATCACCCAGCCAAGCATTAACCGCTGTTGAGCTGAATTATCAACAGTCCGTTAGCGATATCGATGCTATTAATATTCTTGATATTAAGCCCTGCCCAAAGGCGTTGCATATTGTCGAATACACCATTAAAGAGGGTGATCATTTGATGCAAATTGCGCGTTCTTTTAACATCAGTTATCAAGCCTTAATGCAAGCGAATCAGCAATATACTTGCTGCGGTCGTCATCCTAATGTCGTGCATTCTGGTGATCGCTTACGTATCCCGCAGTTGATAGATGATTGTAAAACTTTGCAACGACAGCCGAAAAACCAAGCTCGTACTGGTCAAAAATAATGGTGCTCATGATGAACAAGTTAAAACCTCTATTAGCCTTGCCACTTTTAATGGCTGTTTTATGCTTAACCGCCTGTGGCGGTGGTGAGGGCGATACTGAATCTGTGCCTCCTGTGGTTGAACCGCCCATTGTTATTGAACCGCCTATTATTGAGCCGCCAGTAATGCCTGTGGAGTCACTGGTGTTTGCCGTTGACACCCAGCAACAGGTAAAACCGGAATACAGCAGCTATTTTGTTGACCTACGGGAATATATCGGCAGTGTGGACGATGAGCCTGTTCGTATTGCAGCTGTTGAATCACTATCAAATGCGCCTGAATGCCACTTGCTCAATATTAATGATCACGGCTTTAATATCGTGGCTCAAAAAGAAGCGATTTGCGATTATCGTTACCGGGTTGAGTTAGTCGAAAATCAACAGCGTGGACGAATTGCGGATGACACTGAGTCCGCTACGGCAACCAGTCGCGTTGTCATTAGCTCAAGGTTAGTCGATTTTAGCTTAGCCCCCATAAGTGAAGTTGTGGCAGATGATGCGACAGTTGTCATTGATTTCAGTCTTGTTCACGGTGATGCGGCCCACGGCGTGAGCAACTTTACATTTATCTTGCTTGGTGAAGGTCTCGTGACGGAATCACAAGATGTTGGTACAGGTGCTTACACCATAAAATACACCCCTAAATTAAAGGCGTACGGTGTTCATCGAATACTCTATAGCTGGGAGAAAGATACTCAGCTTGTTGTTGGTTATATTGATATTGCGGTCGGCCAAGCTGCGCTACCAACAATACATTTAGCGCCAATTACACTCTTATATGATACGGGCGCTAAGGGCAATTTAACGGAAACATTTAATTTTCCTAGCGAAGTATTAGCGTTAAATTTGACCTTGCAAGAAGTAATCAGCATGAATTTAGTGATAGCACCGAACCTTGGCGCAAATCCTTCCCTTGTTATTACAACGCCTAATCGCCCAGGCAGCTATTATGTTAGTTATGTAATGAAAGATGCTAAAGGCGCTCAGGCGGTAGGTTTAATTAAAATAATATATCAAGAGGATATTTATCCAGATGTATTAATCGACAGAGTATTAATGCTTGCGCCTATGACACAAAATCAAGCGGATGAAGCCGAACATATATACTCCAGTGTGTATACCGACACTGCAAATACTCATCCACCGTTTAATGCCCGATCACCGTTATACACTTGGGAACAGGCAAATAATGTCTGCTTGAGTCGTGATGCAAGGCTGCCGACAGTTGCCGAAATCTCTGCGCTTAATAGCAGCGGAAAGGCTGGGAATGTTTGGCCCGTAAATGGTGTGCAATATTGGACCGCCGACAGTACAGTACCTGATTCCCATCAGGCTTATCAATTAACTGTTTCGGGTTCGGCTGAAGTTAAGCCGGTCAATAATTTAGTCCCAATGGCGTTGACCTGCGCTTACGACACCACTCCGTTGAACGATACCGGGGTTACTTTTTGTTCAAGTATTCCACTCCCAGGAATATCCTGCATGACCGCTGCGGGTCCGTTCCCGAATCAAGACGCCCATGTCGGGCGGGATGCCGACGCACTCGCTGGGACATTGTCTAAAAAAGGTGGCGGCTTTGGAGGATTTGATTTCACAAAAATTGGTGCCAATGGCAGCCCCTTAGCAATACAAACAAACCAATGGAGTGACACTGGCACCGAAGCTGCGGGGACTAAATGGAGCTGCGTGCTTGATAACGTGACCAACCTCATGTGGGAGGTCAAGTTAAATGATTCTAGCAGTATTCAATATTATAAGAGCACCTATTCTTGGTATAGCCCCGATAATAATACCAATGGCGGTGAAGCTGGCTTAATCAATGGCGGGAGTTGTAACGGCTCAAGTTGTGACACCCTAGGGTATACTGTAGATATAAATGAGTTACAACTGTGCGGTTTTAATGATTGGCATGTTCCCAGCCGAAGCGAATTGTCAACTATTTTAATATTCGATCAAATGTATGCTCCGACGGATCGGAACTATTTTCCTTATAGAACGCTTTATTTTATGACTTCGGATACAGCGGTCTACGGTAGTGTATCTCAGCCTACATTTACATATTTCACTTTGTTTTTTGGTAATCAAGCTACCTTTAACGTTTCTGATAAATATAGTGTCATTATCTCCTTTTCCAATGTAATTATGTTAGTTCGAGACAATAAATAGCGAATGTTGTAATGGCCACAATATCTTTTTTTGATGTTTATTTTGTTAATGTTGATATTAATGAGTAAGGGTTGTGTTATGAGAAAATTTTTAATTTTAATGGTAGTAGTACTGTCGTTAATTCCTGAACGCGCTACAGCACAACTCTGCTTCGACCAACTTCAAGCCAGTAACTCTGCCAGCCGTTTTCAGCTAAACGGTGTTGATGGTACTGTTACAGACCGAAAAACGGGTCTGATGTGGCAACGTTGTTTACTAGGACAAACATGGAACAGTCAAAACTTAACGTGTGATGGTGTTTATGTTTTATCTAATTACCAAGAAGGGTTAATACTCGCAAACGATAATCGTTTTGCAGGCCACTACACTTGGCGTTTACCTAACATTAAAGAATTGTTCACTATCCTTGAAACGCAGTGTACATTCCCACTAATAAATACAAATATTTTCAAATTTGCGACTGCGAGTAATGTTCCCGAAATCCTCTCTTCTACACTTAAAAGTAAAGATAGGGTACTAAAATTGGCTACGAATTTCGTTGGGCACAGCACGGAGCACTATCTTACAGCTAGATTCGGTATTCTTTTAGTTCGTGATGCTAGATAAATTGCTACAAGCTAAATGTTGAAAAATGGGTGTAAATAAAATTAGGTTTTGACCGTGTTTTGACATAATAAAGCATGGCTGTTTAATGAGTGTTTAATTAAAGCCCGGTTAATTTACTAATTGGCTTTTGGTTTATTTATTTTTTATAAAACATGCTGATGTATAGCGGTGTAGCCATATTGCATTGTGGGTGAATTATTTAATTGAGCGTTAAATTGGGTGTAAAATGTCATTATACAACTCTCTGACGCTACCGATTAGAAGAATCGTGGTTATTTCTATTAAAATAGCATTTTTTGTAATTTATTTTTATGCCCAGCCACTATTTGCCCAAGTAAACCATGTTAGTATGCATAAGCGTTTGTTTGAAATGGGCAATCTGCCCATGCTAAAGCTTAATATTGTGGCGCCAGTCGATGACATTACCCGCTTAGAATTTGTGTTAACACAGCATAATCATGATGAAAAATTATTGGTGCAGCAACTTAATCCATTTATGTTACTTTTACTGGGGTTAATGCCAGTGACAGATGTAAATGCAAAAATTATTGTGCGCAGCTTTGAGCAAGGCCATTGGCACGAACTGATGCAAATTGGGCTCTTCCCTGAAAATGAGTTGGCTAATAACCTAAATCAAAATAGCCATCAGCCATTAGTATCGCAACCTGCATATTTAGCCGCAAATCCCCAACCTAGTGCTATATCTGTGAGTACGCAGAAATGCCTGTTGGAATACACTGGTAATGAGTCTTTGTGGCGACTAGGAACCCATTATGCCGAAATTTGGCACACCAATGTGTATGGTGCTATGTTGGCGATTTACTATACAAACCTGAGTGGGTTTAATCAGAAAAAAATCAATGGTCTTAGAAAAGATGCTAAATTGTACTGTCCAGCCGAGCAAATGCAGCTTAAATGGCGCGATAAAGACAGCGCGAAAGCGATATTTAAATCCATAGAATAGATAATATTTTGGTTGTTTTAATCCACGGTTAAATGACTAGTCTAATTAATCTCACATTTCATCGTTTACCTTGGGAATTGTCCTACAAGTCTGTGGTTGCATGAGCAGTTATAATAAGGTTAATGCCGTATTATGCAGTGTCAATATTCAAAGTGATGTAAATGAGTACTGCAAATTAACACGTAAAATTAGGGTGGGATTTTAATGTGCTTTAGTGCAAGGTTAGTAAAAAGAAGTGTTAGCGCCTGTTTAGTAATAATGCTTTTGGCTACTATTGGCTTAACTGGCTGTGGTGGTGCAGAGGATAGCAAAACTGACAACATAAATGTCTTGCCCGTAGTTTTTGCCCCAGATGTATTTGAATTATCGCCAATATCAGCGAGTTTCTTTGTTGATGTGACTCGCCAGGGGCGTGTTTCGGACGGCTCAACTGTAAGGTTAGCCAATCTAACCCTATTAACGGAAGATACTGCTTGCACTCCTATCTCACAGACAGATAAGGGTTTTTTTATTGCCGCAGATTATGCCAAAGTTTGTGATTATCGTTATACCTTAGTTTCTAAAACAAATGCCGCCGCGAATACCAGCGGTATCAGTCGGGTTGCCATCACTGATTACAGTTTGCCGACTGCAAACTTTCCATCATTGTCAGTTTCTACCAGTACAAATGTGCCCTTAACATTGGATGTTAATGCATTATTGTTAAATGCGGGTAATAATATTCCGAGTCATTATGTGCTAGATGATTACATTATGGTATTGGGGTCTGGTACTGCGGTAAAGGGTGAATTAGTTAATACCATAGTATATACACCAACGCCAGATTGGCATGGGGTTGCCAGATTGCTGTACAGTTACCACGATAGTTTAGACAGTAATCAATTAAAATTGGGCAGTATTGCCGTTGCCGTTTCTGTCGATAATAACACCCCGCCTATTGCTAGTGATTTTACTTATCCTGAAATCATTGCATCTGGTGTTACTGCCTCAATAGATGTTGCGCCTTATATCTCTGATGCAGATGGGGACATCTTACAATTAATCGATGTCTTTAGTTGGAATGGCGAATTAGCCATTCCTCAAGTAGCGGGTGACTTTAGCGGACGTAAATTCACCTTTAAACCGACAAGTAACACTAGTCACTATATTACTTATGTTGTAAGTGATCATAAGGGTGGTTACGGTGTCGGCATGATAAAAATCAATGTTGGTGGTCCATATTTTGATATTCCTGTGGGTGATGATTTAATCTTTAGTGGGCCATTAACATTAGAGCAAGCGCAATTTGCCAGTATTGGCTTTGTTGGTTATGTCACGGGCAATGGAAGTAATGGCTTAACTGGTTCGCTAACACCAACTTATACTTATGCAATGGCGGATGCCTATTGCACCGCGATTGGTGCTCGCCTGCCGACGTTAGCTGAGCTCGAACGCTTATTTGCACAGGAGCAAAGTGTGTACAGCGGAGTCAATAAGCAAAGGTGGCCAGCAGGTCAATCGTATTGGACTTCAACTGCCGTGACCTCTCCAAATTTTGCTACATTCAATTTGGACACCGGAATAAGTACGGATTCTTATCCCCAAGCACGCCATTTTTTAACTTGTGTTGATGCATTACCTGTGGCGTTAGAAGTCTTTGGACCCAATCGAATTGCAGTGGGGACTAAAAATACCTTAGCGGTGAATGGTGTCACTGCAGGTGGTGTTCGTTATCCTTATAAGAAAAAAATTTACTGGGATAGTGCAAATACTGATCAGCTAACAGTATCTGAAACCGGCATTGTGACTGGGATTGCAGTCAGTGTACCCTCCACAGTCGCGATTACAGTTGAGTCAGAGAATGGATTAACGGCAAGTCATCACATTTTGGTCGTGTGTAGCTTAACTGATGAATGTGTTGATATCGTGGATACTGGCAGTGGTAAGTTATTTACCAACTCCCCATCAGTTGCTTATTTAGACAATAATGGTGGCAGTGCAGCAAATGCTACTACTACTGAAAATGGAACTGATGGCCCAGTTGGTGATTTCTATCTATTCAGCTGGAATAATGCAAACGCACTCTGTGCCACCTATAACACCAATAGTATCGGTGGGCGAACTAACTGGCGCTTAGCAACGAGTGGCGAGTTAAAAGTGGAACTGTTCGATGGATTTGGTAATATGTTTATCGCGCACGGTTGGCCTACCGGCGGCTACTATTGGTCGGTGACACCTAAAGATTCTGGCTATTATGCCGTGCAGCTCAACTACGGTAACATCCGCAGCTTCAATGATCCGAGCTATCCGCGCTACGCATCCTGCGTTTCAGAGCCTTAACGTTGAACGTTTAGAGCTTAACGTTTTAATTTCCAATTTCTATATTTACAGTTGAAATGGATAAGAACAGTGTTCCAACTGTAAATATTAGGACTATGCTTTGGACTTCAACTCCAAAGTATCAATCTCCAAACACGGTTTATACTATTCTTCCTGGTCATTATGTGCGTTATAGCACGATGGGACAAGTGCTTAGTAATTATATGGTTAGGGGGAATAGCTAAAATATAAATGCAGGGTGTTTCTATTTTAGGGGTTTATTTGTATACAAGCTATGGTCTTGATATAGGTGTTTTGTAATATTTAACGTTATCCCAGAGTCTTGTATAATATTCATTGACAGAACATTTTGTGTGGATGAATTTTCTAGTATTAAGCTTGAAAATGGTGCTAAGTAGTCTTCTGCTAGTATTCTTTCCTGCTGATTTACTGTTAGGTTTATGATTGTAATATAATGGGCTGAGTCATTTTTAATCATTATTTTTTTATTGTCTTCTGAAAAAATAAGATCTTTGTTAAGGTCAATGAATGCTAAACCTTGTGGTCGAACCAGTAGCTTCATCCTGGTTATTTTATTTGTATGATTATTTTTATCTTCTGCTATATTTAACCAATATAAGCTTTCTTGTTTTTTTGAAATCAAATTTTTATTTCTTATTTTAATCGTAATCGTGGATTTCATTTTAGCTTGAAGGAGTGGGTTTGAGACATGCACGGTAAAGTTTTCAACGACTTTATTGTCTATGTCAGTAACCCATGCATTAATTTTTCTTTCAATTTCTGAATTGTTTTTGAAAACTGCCGATGCGTTTTCTGCCGGTAAATTAAATATTATTCTTGTTCCAGTGAGTGGTGTAATAGAAAATGCATTAACTGTAATAAGGCCAGTTATAAACAAACCTCTTAATATAATAACCAATTGACGCATCTTAGAACCTTAAACACATTTAAGTGTTGTTGGAATGACGTAGTTTTTAATGATATTGAACAATAATGATAGGGTTATCATCATTTTCTTTTATTGCTATATGACTAGATAGTGATTGAGCTAGTGATGTTGTATTGTCAAAAATTTCGATTTGCATTTTGCATTCTTCACTGATCGCTTTATTTATCTCTTCACTCGTCAGATAGTTGTCTACACTGCATGCTTTAACCGGCACTACTCCATAAAAAGCGATATTAGCTGTGGCTGCGTAACTTGGTCCGCAAAAAATCAGAAGAAATATTGAAAGAAGTGTGTATCTCATAGTTGTTCCTTTAGAGGTGCGATGGCGTTGTTGTACATGAGTGAATTATTGATGATATATTTTTGTTGTCAAGTTGTTATTTTTGTTGAGCGTTAGTTGAGTAGGCACAATTTTAAATCATCCGATGTGATTTTAGATGAAGTGATTGAAGGAGGCGCAAAGGAGAGGACTAACAATTAGGCTAGAGAACACATAAATGACAGCTGGAAGTTAGAGTACAAGGAGGAGTAAAATTGCCTATCTAAAATAGATATGGCAACATAAAATTTTGATTTTATTGTTTTTTATAATTTTGTTTGAATCTAGTAAAGGCTCTATAGCTTTGAGTGACTGGCGTTGTACGCTAAAAATTACAATAGTAAAATAAACTCATTTTTCCAGCGTACATACGCTAGAGCGCTATGCGGATAGTCTCACATTAGCGATCCTAAAAATAAAAAACCACAGATAAGAGCTGATACTTAATTAAATTTTGCTAAATTAATAAATTATATTGGACAAGGTTCAACTTTCGAAATACGGTAAGAAAATTTTAATTTCATGTTCGAGTGATAGAATGCAATGTTCGAGTTGAGTCGATAGCTGTGTCATTGCTTCTGAACTACTGGATACCTCAATCTGTTCACAGACAGAGATTAAGGTGTTCGCGTCAATAATTTTTGCTGCCCCTTTTATTTTATGGGCAAGATTTTTAGTTAGACTAAAATCCTCACTTTTAATTGAATTTAAAATACTCTGTAAGTCACTTGTATTGCATGATATTAGTTCTCGCAGAAGCTTAGCAGCTAGTTCTTTGTTGTTACTGGTGAGTTTAAGGATAGCATTAGCATCAAAGTCACAATATTTTTTACTGCTTTCTTTTTGTACTCGCTCTGCAAACTTATTGAGTGCTTGATCTAGTTCTGTAAGGCCTATCGGCTTAAATAGGCACTCATCCATTCCTACATCTAGACAGGCTTGTTTTACTTCTATCTGTGCATTAGCAGTATACCCAATAATAATACAAGTATTGAATCTGAATGTTTCTTCTAGCTGGCGGATTCTTTTACTAAGCTCGTACCCGTCCATTTCAGGCATATTACAGTCTGTTACTATGAACTGGTATTCATGTTCTCTAAACATTTTTAGTGCCAGCTCACCATTGTCTGCCTCATCTACTGAGTGTCCTAGATAGCGGAGTTGTTGGGCAAGTAGTAAGCGATTTGCTGGGTGATCGTCGACAATAAGGATTTGAAATGAACTTTTAGATTGAGAAACTCTTACTGCAGGAGATTCTATAATGTCATCTAAATTATCCAATTGTTTTAGATTAAGTTCCATTTTGACTTCGGTACCTGAGTTTTCCTCACTCTGTAAATGTAAAGAGCCACCCATCATCTCACAAAGGGATTTCGATATCATTAGGCCAAGTCCAGTTCCACCATAATTGTTGTGGGAACCATGCCCTTGTGAAAATGGTTTAAACAGGTTTTTTTGGTCTTCAACAGATATTCCTATACCAGTATCTTTAACTGTGAAGGTAAATGAAGCTTTTTCGTTAACAGAATTACCAGAATATACTTTTATTGACACTGAACCTTTGTTGGTAAATTTAATGGCATTGCCGATCAAATTTGAAAGTATTTGTTTAATTCTCATAGGATCGACCAGCACATCTTGCTTGATATTTTTATCAAAATCTAACTCTAGTTTTATTCCCTTTTGGTGTGCTAGACCATCAAAAACTCTGACTACGGAGAGCACAACCGACTTTAGCTCCGTTCTAACCGGTGATAGCGTGAGTTGGCCGGCCTCAATGCGGGCGATATCTAAAATATCACCAATAAGTTCAAGCAATCCGTTGGCTGAGTCATAAGCAACTTTTATTGAATTTAAGTCAACCTGTCTAGAATTAGCACTTTTTAAGGCTAACTCAAGCATTCCTATGATGGCATTCATAGGTGTACGAATTTCATGACTCATAGTTGCTAAGAATGTACTTTTGGCTTCATTTGCACTTTCTGCTAAATTTTTTGCCAGCTGGAGATCGTCTAAAAGTTTTATTCTGTCACTAATATCAATCCAGCCTCCAACAATACCTTCGATCTCCCCTGTAGCATCTCTATAGGGTTTGAACCAATGGTAAGCATTAAGCTTTACGCCATTTATATGCATTTCTCTATCTTTGAAATTGGCTATGCCAGTTTTTAGTACGTTGGCATATTCTTGTTCTATTTCAATAGCTTCATTCAGTTTTAGTGCCTTTTTTGTATTGTTCGTTTTCAGTAGTTCAGTTCGAGGTATATTAAAAGTAGCAATATAGCTTTCATTACATAATATAAGTTCCATCTCCTTATTACGTGCATATATAGGATGAGGAATACCATCTACAATTTCTTGCATAAATAATAATTGAGAATCAAGAGCCCGATTCGCTTCAAGACGTTGTTTGTAATGACGACGAGTATAAAATGCCCAGCCAATTGAGGCTAAAATGAGTATGGTTGCAGCAATAAGAATCGTATATATAGTATAACGGTAGTCTTTCCATGTTTGGTTTGCGGGTAATGTATTTAGCCTCCAGCGATTTTCAAGTACTTGTAGCTCATTGGGGGGAATGGTTAATAAGGTTTTATTGAGGATCTCTTGGAGTATATATTCAGATTTTTTTAGTGCAAATGCCGCTGTAACATCCGGTATTTCATTCACCACATGACTAACTTCAAGTTGGTCATTGAAATAGCTGTTTGTGTAATAGTCCGCAACATTTAAAGGGATAATTGTGCTGTCAGCTGAGCCGTTTTTAACTTTATCTAAAGCTTCAATATAATTACTTGTAAACAGTAATTCTCTAAATTTTAGATGTTGGCGTACTTCTGTTTCAACTGCATGACCTTTAGGTACCGCTATAATTGGGAGTATTGAGTCTTCAGTATTTTTCTGTTGCACATAAACATACGGAGAAGTAGAGAATTCTTTAGAAAATATAAAATGCTCAGACCTTTTTGTGTTTGGTGTGAGTATTGTTAGGTAAATATCTTGGTTGTCAGTCAATAGTTCTTGTTGTTCTGAAAAGTGTTTAGTGACAACATATTCGAAATCGATGCCAGAATATAAGCTAATCAGCTCCGCAGTTTCTATAGCATACCCAGCCGGCTTACCTAAATTATCAATATATGTTAATGGGGCCATGTATTCATTGACAACCATTTTTATTTTTGGATGTGTTTTTATCCACTGATTTTCAATGTCATTAAATTTAGGTAATTCATTTAGCTCTGGTATAATAAATCCACCACCACTCCATCGCTTTCTGATGAGTCTATTCTCATCTGCCGATATTGAACTCACTGCTTTGTTTAAAACTGTCAATAAAATAGTGTTGCTTGGTGCAATCGCAAACGCGGTTCCTTTCGAATTAATCTGAAGTGAGGTTTCGAATGTGAGTTTTCCAGAATAAACATTATTTATTAGATAATTAGCCGATGCAAGATCAATGAGAACTGCATCTGTTTGTCCAAATGCCGCAGCTGCAACCGCGGCTTGCCTCGATGGATAGGTCACGATTGTTGTTGCAGGTAATTTTTGCTTCACTAAATCATCTGGCAGGTATTCATAGGCCACTGAAATTGATTTTAACGGTCCTTTTAGTGATATGTTTCTGAAAACTGTAGGCCTATCTGAAATATACGGAGTAGAAAGAATCAGACCGTTTTTTTCTTCGTAGTTATTTGCTGTAGTTAATAAATCGATTTCACCAGTTTTTACGGCACTAATGACCTCTTCTCTAGTGAGATACCGAATAATATCGATATTGATGTTAAGCATTTTACTGATCAGTTGTAGATTGTCTGCACTGATCCCTTCATAATATTGACTTTCTCCATTCATAGTCATGTCAAATGGATGATAATCAGGTGCAGAGATCCCTACCTTAAGTGTTGCCTTATTATTAACGTAATCACGTTCTTCTTTACTAAGTGTTATCTGTTCTGGATGTAGATTAGGGTGCCCACTTAATTTATAGTATGGTGTATTTACAGCATGTGCTGATAATAAAAAAGGTAAGAATAGTGGCAGTAACAAAAAGATAATATAAAAAAACACGTGATTAGATTTATTCATATTAATTGGTGTCTTTTAGCTATGTCAATTATATCTACTAAGGTTTTTGCGTTTAACTTTTCAAGTAATCGTGTTTTATATGTACTTATAGTCTTATTGCTGAGCAGCATACGTTCGGCTATTTCTTTATTCGATAAACCTACTGCTAATTGTTGAAGAACTGCCATTTCGCGAGTTGAGAGTTTTTTTATAAGTTCAACTTCATCCTGACTGGATTTAGATATTATGTTGCTATTGTTAACAATAGGGAAATAGGAATGACCACTGAGAATTGCTCTAAGCGCGCCAGTGACTTCATTCATATCCTTTTGTTTAGAGACAAAACCTGAAGCGCCGGCTTGAATACAGCGGGAGACAAAGTGATCTGATGGTTGTGCAGTTAATACTAGTATCGGAGGGCTCTTAACTAGATTTCTTGATCTTTCTATCACTTCTAATCCATCTAGCTGGGGGATGCCAATATCGAGAATGACAGCATCGGGTGAGAGTTCTTTAATGAGTTTTAACGCATCAACACCATTATTGGTTTCTGCAATCACTTCAAAGCCACTTTGTTCCAAAATGATTTTCAGTGCTAAAACAACAACTGGATGATCATCTACTATTAATATTTTTCTCTTCATTTATAACTCCGCGACGATTTGAATTTGATTCTATCCTTGTAAGTCACTTGTGTGAAATAAATTCAAGTGATTAGGATTTTTCCTACATTTTGTTCGGTGATGCTTAATGAATAATAGTCGTAGAATAGGTGAAGAGAGTGGACTTTATCATCAAAAAAATCTCATTCTGCTAGAGTATCAACTTTTATGTGTGGTTGTTTCACGTAATCAGATTTCAATTGTTTGAAATGCCACACTAATCATACTAGCTTAAAGTTGCTACATTTTATGTGTCAGCGATCAAAAATGTTGTTTGCTGTAAATTATTTTAATTTTGAGGATATTCAATGGATAAGGTAAGAGTGATTGTGTTAGAAGATCACCCCTTTCAGCGGGCAGTACTTGAGCATAATCTTGCGTCTCTTGCCAATGTTGAAGTCTTTGCCTTTGGCGCAGCTCAAGATGCGCTTGCTTGGCTTGATGAGCATCATAATGCTGATATTGTGATTTGCGATCTTATGATGGCAGGTATTGATGGGCTATCTTTTTTGCGTAAAGCAAAAGCGAAGTACGGTATAGCTTCAGTTGCATTATTTAGTAGTATTGATAAAGAGCTCAGGCGCGCTGTATCACAGATGATTAAAATGCTTAATTTTGAATATCTTGGAGATTTAAAAAAGTGCCCCTCAGTGGAGAATCTACAGCGAATGCTTGATAGATTTACTAATAGTCGCACTGAAAAGCGTCAGAGTGCTTCCCGTCCAATTGTTTGTACTCGCTTCGCATTTGAAGATTTCGAACAAGCATTAAAGCTGGGTCAGTTCGTCGGTTTTTATCAACCTAAGTTTGATGTCGCCGGTTTTAGCTTGAAAGGTGCTGAAATGCTTGCGCGCTGGAATCACCCAGATTTTGGGATTGTAGGTCCAGGTGTATTTATTGAGCCGCTCATTTCATACGGCTTACTCGATGAACTTTTCTTGCAGCTGTTTAAGCAAGGTTGTGTTCTGCAACAGCAACTACAACAGCAAGGAAATCAGATTTCTCTCGCCTATAATCTCGATATCTCTCAACTCAATTCGACTAAATTAGTGTATCAGATTGTCGATATGGTAAAGAAATTTAACATTCATCCTCAAAGTATTACCCTCGAAATTACTGAGACGGGCCTGTTGGCTGCGCCAGCAGTGAATATGGAGAATTTAATCCGTTTGCGAATGCAAGGATTTGAATTGGCGATTGATGATTTTGGTGCTGCACATTCTTCATTGGCACGTTTATGCGAATTGCCTTTCTCACAAATTAAATTAGATGGTTGTTTTGTGCGTGAACTTAGTGTTGAGCCTAGGTGCCAAGCCGCAATTTCCAGCGTGATAGCGTTATCACAAGCACTTAATATGGAGTTAGTGATAGAAGGTATTGAAACAAATTCCCAATTAGTATTGTTGCAACAGCTTGGCTGTACGATTGGACAGGGCTTTTGTTTTTCTCGTCCTATTAATGAGCAAACATTTATCCAACGTTTTTTCCCTGCGAGTTTACAGCTTAAAGAATTACAGGAGCTTAGCCTTGATTTTTAGTGGACTAACTTGTTTTTGTTAGCTCACGGATCAAAGATTTTCGGTTTACTTTCAGTCCTATTTGTTCATTATTTTCTGGCCATGAATAATATTGTCTTGGGCGTTTGAAGCGGGCGATTTTGTTGGCAAGGAACAGTTCGAGCGTATTTGCAATCGACTCTGGGTGGTGGGTTAAACTGCCGCGAATGATGGCGGCTGGGAGATTGCCAAATTGTACATCTGGTATGGCGAAAACGATTGCATCGTCTATTTGTGGGTGCTGTTTAAGCGCGGCTTCAATTTCTTCTGGCTGGATGTTTTCGCCGCCGCAGATAAACATATTATCGACGCGACCAAGAATACGCAGATTACCATTTTCGTCCCATTCGCCCATGTCTTTGGTGTAAAACCAGCCGTCTTGTTCAACGCACTTTTGTATTCCATCCGCGGTGAGATAGCCCATAAACAGGCATGCGCCGCGCACCAAAATCACACCATCTTCGATTTTAAGCTCACGCTTGGGGAGTAATTTGCCACTGCTGCCGTCGCTAAAAGCGTGACCTGTGGTGATCTGCGAGCCCATTTCCGTCATGCCGTAACTGGTGTAACTGGCGATATTGCGTTGCTTAAGTTGTTCGAGTAAGTCGATTGAGACTGCGCCGCCACCCAGCAATAGGGCTTTGATACTTTTAAGCTTGCTGCTCGTATCGACGAGTAACTTGCTCAGTTGTGTGGGAACGAGAGATATGTGAGTCAACTGATCTTGGTCAATCTGCTGACCAAGGCTAAGCGCTTGATCTGGCAGGACAACACTGGCACCGACTAAGGCACAGCGGTTTAATATCGCAAGACCGCCAATATGGAATAAGGGCAAGGAGAGTAGCCAAGCATCACCTTGTTCGAGTGGGATTAAGCTGCGGGCACCTTCGGCATTGGCAATATGATTCGCTAAGCAATGCACCGCCGCTTTGGGAAAGCCACTAGAGCCTGAAGTTAAAATCACATTAGCTGGCCGAGTAAAGTCGACAGGCAGGGCTAAGTCACTGCTAACGCGATTGAAATTTAAGCGCAAGTGATGACAATTCTGTAGTTCGTAAACCTCAGCACTCCAAATATAGCGGATCTGATGTTGATCAACTAAGCCTTGGATCTGAGCGAGGGGAAAACGTGGCGAGATAGGAAAAAAGATTGCTCCAATATCGATGCAGACCCAATAGAGACAAATCATCTCGAGATTATTGCTAGCAATACAGGCGAGCGGCTCACCGTTTGAGCTCCCCGCAGCGCTTAGCTGCTGAGCCAGTGCGATTACGCGCTGGCTAAGCTCTGAGTAGCTAATGTCTTGCCCCGCCAACTTGATGGCTGTCTGCTGTGGAAACGCAAGCGCAGCTTGGTGCACGGGTGACAGTGCAAGCGGTTTTGATAGGCTGGCATTAGACAAACTCGTTTCCCTCACTTTTAGCTGCATCATCATTTTGTTGCATTGAATCAATGGTATGCAGTGCAATGGGCTCAAGTTGCGCGAGTGTGAGGCAGTATTTTTTACCCGATGACACGATTAAATCTTGGCTAAAGGCGCTGAGGGTATCGAGCCCAGGGATTTCATCGGGAGTGAGAATCGCGGCTAAATAAGCCAGATCATTAATGCCTAAACTGCTCTCTAGACTCGAACTGATAATGCAACGTACGCCATAGCTTTGCGCCGTATCGATTAAATTAGCTAGCTTTTCGATACTGCCGAGCAGCATAGGCTTGATGACAAGCGCAGTCAGGCCATTTTGCATTACAAACTGGTATTCTGGATCGTTGAGCGATTCATCGAGGGCGTAGGGTATACCAATTGCTTGATAAAATTCATGATTATCATGAGGATTCAGGCAAGGTTCCTCAATGTACTCTATGGTCTCTAGGGGCAAGCAAGCGGCAAATTCGATTGCTTGCTCAAGTGTAAACCCTCGGTTCGCATCCAAACGCAATTTGAGATCGGGGCGGGTACGTAAAATGCCATAAATCAGGCTTAGTTCATCTTCGATTGAAGTTTGCGCGACTTTGACTTTAACCGAACGAACATCCCTGCCAAGGGCGGCAATTTTGCTATCGAGCAAGTCTTTGCTGGCATCCGTTGGATGATAAATCAAAGGGACTGTGGCCGTTTGTGGACGAATGGCATCGAGTTTGCCCATTAACTTGGCATGTAACAGACTTAAACCAAAGGCCAGAGAAGGGTAAGGGCTTTGCTCGGCGCATTCCAGCAATGTATCAATATGCTGACCGCAGAGTTGGGGTAATAATCCAGTCAAAGCCGTTTGCACTTGAGTGAGTGTTTCACGGCTGAAACCCATCAAGGCTTGTTCATCGACATCTATGCCAGAGAGTGGGGCAATTTCAACTTCGACTTGTCTATGCTCGCCACCAACATTAGCGCTGGCACTTACACTGGCTTGTAGTACTAATCCCGCTCTGTGATCGATACGTTGCTTACCGACGGGCAATAATACGTCGAGCGGTAGTCGATATTGATACAGGTTAAGCGAAGTTAATATCATATATTTCCTACATTTTAATTCTGTCATTACCCTAGCAACTTCACTATTTTTGAGGTTAATGCCTCGGGAGCGGCTTGGTGTATGTTGTGGCCGGCGCCGTGAATACTATGGACGAGGATGGGCGCGTGTAATTGCCACTCTTGGGCGAGGGCGTGGAACTTGGCATCTTGGTTGCCCGCAAAGAAATGGCACTCACAGGTAAGCTGCAAAGGTACATCCCACATCGATGCTTGGTGTGCGAGTGAGGTGGCTATGAATACCTCTTTAAGCCGCTGTTTAGGATGCAGATCTAATGCTGCAGAACGATGCTCGATTAAGGTTTTTCGTTTGGTAGCCGTCATATCGGCAAATACGGGCTGCTGATACCACAAGCTTAAAAAGTCTTTGCTATTCAGATGCAGTAAACGCTCGGCCCACTGGGCATCATTTTGGGTTCTGGCAAGTTTTTCTTGCGGGTCTGTAAGTCCAGGATGGCAGGATTCGAGGTTTAGGCTCAGAAGTCTTTCTGGATAGGCTTTGGCAAGGTGCAGAGCAATACGGCCACCGAGAGAATAACCATAGAGATGGAATTGACCAATATGAAGGCCATTCAGGTGTGCCAACACATCTTCAACACATTGGTTAAATCCATCTAATTCGGTTGGCTTCAACTCTTTTTGGTTATCCCCGTGGCCCGGCAGATCTAAGCAAATACAGTGAAAGTGCTGGCTTAGCGCAGGCATTAACGGCAACCAGTCGGTCTTAGTGCCTAAAAAGCCATGCAGTAACACTAAGGTCGGTAGTGAAGAATTGCCGTAACGGGCCATGGTTGGCATTAGCTTTGTTTCACCCACAAGTTGAGCTCGGCGATTTGGTCGCTGGCTTGTGTTTGACTTACATTGACTTCAATGATCGAAGCCCCCTGAAAATCCAGCGCTTCATTATAGCTATCTTGAAAATCGGCTAGATTATCCACTTGATTATAGGGCAAATTAAACATAGCTGCGGCGTAGCCAAATTCTAAACCGTGGCTGAGTCGATAATAATCGCTACGGACTTGTTCATTGGGAACAGGCAATAAGTTGAAGATGTTACCGCCATCGTTATTGAGGATCACTATCACCAGCGGGCTGGTTAAGCCTTTAGCGATGGCTAGCGAGTTAAGATCGTGCAGTTGTGATAAATCACCGATGATTAAACTCGTGGGTTTGCCTTCATGGGCCGCAATACCGCAGGCGGTGGCGAGTAGTCCGTCAATACCTGATGCGCCACGATTAGTATAAGTGGTTGCCGTACAACAACTGACAGGGGCATACATGTCGTACAAGCGTACAGGCAGGCTATTGCCGATAAAAAGCTGCTGTTCTAGCGGACGAGTATTGGCGATGGCCCGCACAACTTGTGCTTCACCAAATTCCCCTTGGTCGATATTGCGCACAAATAAGTTATGCAATTCATCGTTATAGGTGATTAGGGTATTCGCCCAGTTTGCCGAGGATGAGCGATACCAATTTAAGGCTGCAAACTGCTGTGCATTCGCGTGCCAAATGTGTTTAGCATTGTGGCTAGGGTCAAGCCTGTCTTGTTCTGGTAAAACCTGCCAATAGCTGTGCCAATTTTGCTCGGCGAGATAACCTATCAAGCGTTTTGATAATAAACGGCCGCCGAATACGAGTACACGATCCGCTTCCTGCAATAGATTACGCGCCCTTGGATGTTGCAGCAGTTGATCAATATTACCTATCGCCGCGGGATGCTGACGCAGTTGCGACTGGGCATCAGTAAGTAATGGCCAGCCGATTTTTTGCGATAGGGCAATTAGTTGCTGTGGATCTTGTTCAGGCGTGAGAGTGCCGACAACGATCACCCCTTTACCGTGGACGAACCGCATAATGGCATCGTCACTTGGGCTGCTCACCAGTTTGCTCTTACCGTATTGGGTATACGGGCGTGCGAGCTGCAGCCAAGTTTGCAATGGTTTGAGGTAGGGTGATTCGGCATCGAGAATCGCGCCACCGAGTTCACTCGGATACAAGGGCTCACGGTACATGCAGTTGATGTGCACTGGACGAGTTTGATTCGCCACTGCTTCATCCACTGTGGTAAGCAACGCCTGCGGTGCGATATGTGTATCCGGTGTTGGCAAATTCACTTGAGTGGCATAATTCGCAAAAATTCCCGGTTGGACTATGGCTTGATTAGCACCGCAGCCGAGTAATTCTGGCGGACGATCGCCACTTAAGACGATTAAAGGTACATGGGTCAGCCACGCCTCCACAATGGCAGGGTACAAGTTGGCGACTGCTGTGCCTGAGGTCGTAATGATGGCGACCGGTCCGCGGCTGGCTTTGGCTAGACCTAAGGCCATAAAGCCGAGCCCACGTTCGTCGAAATGTAAGTGACGTTGGAGTTTAGTTTGCTGGGCGGCGGCGAGGGTTAACGGTGTTGAGCGCGAGCCCGGCGCCATACACACATGTTGCACGCCAAGACGTGCTAACTCCTCAAGAATAAGGGCGCCCCAAATAAGATTAAGAGTGGCTGTATTTTCGGTCCGCATAGCTGAATCTATTAGGATAAAGATGGGCTTAGTGTAACGTGTTTATGCTCCAAGATGTATGCTTGGTTTAACAATTCTCGAGTGGATCGCATGGGGGCTGAGGTGGAGCCTAAGCTAAGGCAGAGGATGCCTGTCACCTCGTGTATCGGTGGTTTGTTGTTTGGATATGTTGAACTATTGCTTGGCTAGATAATACGATCGACGATTTTTTTAATCTCTCCGCTTAACCATTTCAAGTCCTCATTGATTGCATTAGGCTGATTTTTTTGCACTAAGAAAATCGTTGGGGTTTCTGTATCTGCATATAAACGTTCTGCTTCATACTGCGATAGTTGACACGTATGCAGTTCAGGAATATCGCTCACCATTTCGTAAACTATCCGATAAGGCAATAGGGAGACTGCATTACTTTCGCCTAGATATTCAAACAAACTTGAAATACTGGTAATGGTAATTTCAGTATTGAGTTTAATGCCATTCGTTATGCAAAACTCTTGGTATGGACTCAATTTGGTGCTGGGATTACCAAGATCCGTATTGACATAGGGGTATTCCGCAATCGTTTCTAGGGTGATTTCCCGTTTAAAAATAGGATGATGCCTGCTAGCAATCAGGTAGAGTTTGTCCATACGTTGCAATTCAGTCGTTAGCAGTTTATCGCCGAAGGCGGCAACATCGGCAGCACTTTTATTGCAACAAATACCTAGGGTTGTATCACCATTAATAATGTCTTGAGTCGTATGCATAGACCAAGGGTTTATATTAATGTGCATGGGTTTTTGCTCTTCTTTAATAGCCTGCATCAAGGCTTTAGGAAAGGTGTAGGCAATTAACCCTGGTGCTGCAATTTCGACATGTGTCTTAACTTGGCGAGTGTTTGCTATTCTGGCTTTTTGAAACTTATCAGTACACTCAATTGCTTCTTTTGCAATTGGATATAAATGAGTAGCAAACTCATTTGGGAATAAGCCATATTTACGACGAATAAATAACTCATCACCAAAAATTTCCCGTAGATTTTTAAGGCTACGGCTGATTTTAGGAGCTGGAATGTCTAGCGCTTTCGATACATAGGTTGCTGACTTGTTCTCATATAATGAAACAAGTATTTTTAAACTCAGAATATCGAGGCCATCCATGTTACTAATGTGCATTTTTTATATTCCTTAATATTGAGCAAATACTTAAATCAACGCCTAATTATGGTGCTAATTAATAATTTTAATGTGAAACTAATCCCAAGTTTTGGATCTAGATTTTATCTATGTGTATCAAAGGTTTTTTTGTTTTATTTTTAATATTTAAAATGGTTTTTCATAAAATTTAAAATTTCAAAAACTAATATTTACATATTTAAAATGCAAATACTGAATTATCAAGTATCAATATTTGTATTTAAGATTTACATAATTTTGCAATGTGATGAGTCGTGTAAATCATTGTTTATATTTAAGTTGTTACTTGCAAGTGTGACATGTGTCAAGAAAAGATAAGTGTTTTCAAATAATACTAAAGTTGCTTTAAAGGAGATAACAAAAAATAAATTAGTTTTTGGAGGCGTGTATGAATACTTCAGTCATTCTCAGCTATGCGTTTATGTACTTCGTACTATTCGTAGCAGTACCATTCGTGTTTGTGATGTTTGTCATGACTTGCATTAAGTTTTTTAAAGCAGGTCCTGATGAAGCCGCACATCATGAGATGAAACTTAAACCAGTATTGTTTGATAAACAAAGCTTCAATTTTTTTAAATCATTAAAAACAGTTGTTGAAGGTAAATACGATGTTTGTTGTAACGTGCCATTAGACACTGTATTTGAGATGGACAAACATGATACGGAATTAAATCATGAATGCCGACTCGATTATGTATTGATCGACCATGATTCATCTGAAGTGAAAATGGTTATCAGTGATTTTGGCAAAGAAACTAACTCACCACTGAAAAAACTGTTTAGCAAGTTCAATATCAGTTTCATTGAAATGAACCAGCATAAACAGTGGGATACTCAGAGTCTTAAGCAAGCCTTGGCTGTGTGATCTTGACCGTCGGGTTCGGAATTATCCGAACTCGACCCCTTCTTTACCTTCCTACGGATAAATGTGAGGACTTCCTATGTCCAAAAGACAATGGCTGTGGTCGTTACGCTTAGGTGCTGCTGCGTTGCTTTTAAGCTTTTCTGCAATGAGTGCTGAGCCAGCCAATCAAATTAACAGTGATGCTTGTATGAAGTGTCACAAGCGTAATGGTCAAATGTTAGGGCATCATGGTCAAGATGCGATGAAAATGAGCTGTTCTTCCTGTCATGGAGAAAAGGGCGACCACCCTAAGAAACCGAATGATATGGTGGTCTTTGGTATGGAAGAATCGTCGGATCTGACGGTTCAGCTGAGAGTGTGTCAGAAGTGTCATACCAAGAAAAAACTCAGTGGAGCAGATTGGACGCATAACGTACATGCTCAAAAAGTGCCTTGTGCCGCCTGCCATAAATTACATAGCCCAACGGATCCAATGGCGGATATGACGCCGAAGGTTCGCAGTGAGCTATGTAGCAGTTGCCACACTGGCAAGCAGGAGTAAGGTTATGGAAAATTCAAAAAGAAGATTTCTAAAAGGCACCTGTGCCTTATTTGCCGGCGCTACAGGTGCATCATTACTCGCCACAGTGAATGCATCGGATAGTGTTAAAGCAGAACCTGATGTCAAATATGCACTTATTCATGATGAAACTAAGTGTATAGGTTGCCAAGCGTGTGAGGTGGCTTGTCGTGAGGTGAATAATGTACCCGAAGGTGTTTCTAGGCTTCAAATTAAGCAAGCGGGTCCCTTTGGCGAATACCCTAATCAGTTTTATCACTTTAGTCGCAAGTCTTGTCAGCATTGTGAAGACGCGCCCTGTGTAAATGTATGTCCAACGGGAGCTGCATTTATTGATAAAGAAACGGGTATCGTTTCTGTCGATGCATGGAAATGCGTAGGTTGCCAATACTGTATTGCAGCTTGTCCTTATCAAGTCCGTTTTATTAATCCTGTCACCCATGCGGCGGATAAGTGTGATTTCTGCCGAGAAACTAACCTAGCTCAAGGTAAACAACCTGCCTGTGTTGCTGCTTGCCCAACAAAGGCACTCGTGTTCGGTAATTTAAAAGATCCGACTTCTGAGGTTGTTCAAGTTCTGCGGTCTAATCCAACCCAGCGCACTAAGGTTGATCTTGGAACGAGACCTAAATTGTTCCGTATCGTTGCAAAATCAGGGGAGGTGATACTATGAGTGCCCTACATTTTGATACCTTAGTGTGGCATTGGCCGATTGCAATTTACCTGTTTTTAGCGGGTGTATCTGCGGGAGCCATGTTCTTCGCCGTACTGTTGAAACATTTTGTTTTGAAGCAAAACGCCTATCAGTCTGGTTTTGTACGAGCCGCTTGTATCGTCGCGCCTGTAGCTGTGATGGCCGGGTTAGGGATATTGGTCGCAGACTTAACTAAACCTCTCGATTTTTGGAAGATTTTGGTGTTCTACAACCCTAAATCTGTCATGTCGATGGGCGTGCTTATTCTGCTGATTTACCAAGTATTCATGTTTATGTGGATTGGTTTAACCTTCCGTAAACCTGTTGATGCTTGGTGTGAAACACGCTTTCCTATTGTGCTTAAGTTGACCGCATTATTGGCTCGATTTGAAGCGACAATTACAGGATTGCTCGTGATTCTATCCTTGGCATTGGGCGCGTATACAGGCTTCCTGCTCTCGGCCTTGCCAGGCTATCCCATGCTTAAAAACCCTGTGTTACCTCTGCTGTTTTTGGCATCTGGTTTGTCTTCCGGTGCGGCATCATCTTTACTCGGTGGCGTGTTGATGAATGGCAAACCTAATGACAAAGAGGTGCACTTTATCCACAAGGTTGAAATCCCACTGATTTTAGTTGAAATCGTGCTGATTTTTACCTTCTTTATGGGCTTAGTGCTAACAGGTGGACAGAGTAAAATTGCCGCCTTTAATGCCTTAGGGTATGGCTTCTGGGGATGGATTTTCTGGCTTGGTATTATTGGACTCGGTTTGTCTGGACCATTGGCGATGAATCTATTTATGACGGCGACATCTAAACGGAAATGGGCCTATGTAGCGGGGACGGCTTGCTTGAGCTTGATCGGGGTATTACTGCTACGTAACTTCATACTCTATACAGGACAAATGACGATCGCTTAAGGCGTACCGTTAATTAATGACGAAAAAATCATAATAATCAATGGAATCGACGGATCGCGGAAACAATGTCAAAGGAAAACATTGTAGATGAGGCCCTTGCGGCGCTGGCTGAGCTCTCAAGGGTTAAGTCTAGCCGCGGTTGGTTGTGTAACAGGGAGGTCGCTGGGCAAGGATGCCATATTTTACACTTCAATATTTTGCCCTGCCTCCAAACGGGCCTCGCCACCTTATTCCTAAGGGTGGCGTTTCTTGTTTTAGGGAGGCACGATTTACTCGCCGAGGTTATTAATCCATTCACTCATTACCACATGGGTTTTGATCTTGATGATGTCAGTGTGAGTGTCGATATACTCACGGATCTCATGCAGGCGGCGCATCGAGGGCGCATGCACGTACACGAGTAAATCCATATCACCAGAAATACCACGGCAGGTAATCACTTCGGGGATCGCTTGGAATACGTGTACCACGTCGGCGCAACGTGGACATTGATGCTGGATTTCGAAATAAGCCGATACTCCTTCTTTTTGCGACTCACTCAAGAGCACTTGATAGCCACGGATCACTCCAGTTTGTTCGAGCTTTTTTATGCGCTCGGCAACTGCACTACGGGATAGATTGACCTGTTCGGCGATATTCGACACGCTCTGGCGCGCATCCTGACGCAAACTATGAATGATGGCCGTATCGAATTTATCCAAGGGTGACTCCAGTGAAAATGGCTATATTGAATCTGTGTGTTATTTTGCCATTGGTTTGAATAAACACAGAATTTTCTGAGTATTTTTGCTTAAAATTTTACCAAAATTTAAGCTGGCCGTCATTTTGATGGAAATAACGTTATTTGCCGCGATTTTGCCGGTATTGGATGTGGAGAACACTGAAATTAACGGCAGATTGTAGGGCGAAATCTCATTATACTGACAGCTCAAAAACCACAGAATATTAACAGATGAATTCAAATAGCGGAACTATAGGTCGTTGGCAAGGTGCGGGTTTAATGGCGACTACTTTGCTCGGTACAGGGGTATTTATTTTGCCTCAGATGACTATTGAAAAAGCGCATTCTGGCGCCTTAGTCGCATGGATCTTGTTGACCTTGGCCATTATTCCTGTGGCACTGGTCTTTGGTCGTTTAGCGAGTGTATTTCCCCATGCCGCAGGCCCCGCTTACTTTGTCGAAACAGCCTTTGGTCGCACTGCTGGTCGAACAATTGGACTGATCTTTTTACTGGTTGTGCCCATGGGGGCTCCGGCCGCGATTTTGATGACCTTTCAGTTTGTGAATGCCTTAATCCCGATATCGGGTTGGTCCAAGGTTGGTGTTGAAATACTCGTGATTTTTGGCTTGTTTCTGATTAATTTAAGAGGCATTCAAGTGTCGGCTAAGCTGCAATTTGGCCTGACACTTTGCATAGTCGCCGTTGTTGTGGTCTTGTTTGGTGCGAGTAGTTTTCAGCAAGGTCATCTCACGACACTTGCTAGCCATGGTATGCCTGAAATGCCGACCGTGATGATTGCCGCTGGCATCGCTTTTTGGAGTTTCTTGGGTATAGAAGCTATGACCCATCTTGCCGATGATTTTCGTCGTCCGCAGCAGGATATGATCCCCGCTATGATGATGGGCACAGTGCTGGTGGGCGTGATTTATGTGGCTTGTACACTTTTATTGCTATTAGTGCCGACAGATAAAAGTGTCGCCATGATCGGCGTGTTTGACCAACTGCTCGGTGGTTACGGTGCGCAAGTGATTGGTGTGTTAGGTATCGCAAGTGGATTGGCAACCGTTAACGTGTATGCGGCTAGTGCGGCACGTCTGGTCTGGAGTTTTAGTTGTGAAGGCATTTTACCGCGCTTCTTTGCCGTTAAGAATGCCCATGGTGTGCCCATTCGCGCACTTGCTGCGCTGTTATCTGTGATGGCAAGCGTGATCGTACTGACTTACCTTACCGGGCAAGAGTTAGAGCACCTTATTGCATGGAGCAACGGCGTATTTGTGGTGATCTATTTGATGGCTATGCTCGCTGCCGCTAAGTTATTACCACGGCACAATTGGCCGCTGGTGGCGCTGGGTTGTGCGTTTTGCTTAGTATTAGGTTTTGCCCTAGGTGCAAGTATGTCCTATGTGCTTGTGTTGATCTTAGTGGTAGCGCCATTTTTGTGGTGGCAAAAGACCCATATTAGTCGCAAACAAAGTTTGGCGTTACCTGAGTAATATTCGCCCCCTCTGGGCTAAATCAACATGATGGATTAATTAAGAAAGCCCCGAACTCTTTATTGTCATAAGAGTTTGGGGCTTTTTTGTGTGGCTTAGTGGATTTCGAAACTGGATAAGATTGAGTGCGATTAAATTGAATGAAATAAAGAGGTAAACCTTAAGTCTGATGGCTGCCAAGCTTTGTTGCCGAAGGACTGCACATTACTGATATTTAATGTATCTCGGTGAGCGAGGCGATAACTTGTGTTCTATATTTTGATCATTCATACGGAAGGAGAATAAATATGGATTCAGCTGCGTTGCTCAATCGTGTCGATGAGTTACCTAGGTTACCTAAGGCGATCAGTGAATTGTTAGATGCGGTCAATGATGACAATGCGACAGTAAAAAGCATTGCCACTAAAGTTTCACACGATCCCTTAATCAGCGCTAGGGTGTTACGCCTTGCTAACTGTGCCCACTATGGACGCAGTCGAGAGGTTGGCACTATCGATGAAGCTGTTGTGCGTCTTGGGATGCAAACCCTACGAACCTTAGTGCTCGCATCGGCGGTGATTGGTGCAGTCCCTAAGTGTGAAGGAATAGATTTAGCCCAGTTTTGGGGGCAAACCTTTGAGATTGCGCTTTATAGTCAAGAAATGGCAAAGCGTTGTGGTGCTGTACCAGAAGAAGCTTTTACTTGCGGTATCTTACATCGTATTGGCGATCTATTGATTGCGGCAGTATCGCCTGAAGATGCGGCGAAAATTGCCGAAGCTGTGGCGCAGGGCAAAGATAAGCATCAGTTTGAGCGCGAGTTACTCGGATATGACTCCCCGGATATTGGCGCATTACTAGCGAAAAATTGGAAGTTTACACCAGCGTTAGTGCAAGGCATTTTGTATCAAGACCACCCTAAGGATTCAAACCCATTTTCAAAACTTGCTGCGTTATTATGCTTATCTTACAAAGTTCTAGATGAGTGGGATACGATTGAGGATGAGGAGAAAACCAGTTGGTTATCTCAATTAGCGACTAAGAAAGGATTGAAGATGGAGATGGGCGGGCTAAGGACTAAGTTGACTGAATTACACGGTTCGGGATATGAGATCGGTAAAGCGTTAGCTTAGAATTTTGTTTCGCTTAGTGTTTTGGTGAGTAGGGCTGCAGTAAAAATATTTTTAGCCAAAGAGCGATATCAATTTAGTCTTAAGAAGACCATCGCGTGAATGGGAAACGGGTGTTTCGCATTCACGCTTTTTTATGGGCTTTTGTTGATTTGCACTTTGACTGAATAGCGGATGTGGCTAGCCAGTTTGTTGGGTTGCAGCTATGGCAAGATTACGCATTTGGATCAACTCACTGTGTTTGAGGTGCAACAAATCAGCGGTGCGTCGAATGATCTGGTCTTCATATTGGGATAGCTGGCCATCGGCGTAGGCCAGTTGCCACATTGCGAGCAACAATTGCTGCTTTTGCGCTAGGCTAAATTCAGCGTTAATGGCTGAGGTGAATTCAAAGAGTGAGGTCGCGCTGCCTTGTACGCTTTTAGCTTCATCAATCAGCATCTTAGCGTCTACTTCTGACATTGATAAGGTATCGGTTAGCAGCTTAGGTAATAAGGCTTCTTCCTCTGCCGTTAAGGTCTCATCGGCAAATACGACTTCAAGTAACATACTCGCTGCGGCCAGTTTAAGTTGATGTGCCTTGTCTTCAGGGGAGACGGCTTGAGTATGAGCTTCAAAAAATCGTCTTAATTTCGCAATCATATTTGGCGGTTCTCATGCTGGAGGGAATATAAAGTAGAGTCGATTGGGAAGTGAAAGTTCACCCTAAACCTTGTATTGCTTAGGGTGAGGTAAGACTGAATTACAGTAGCGAGTTCAGACCTTTCATCAGTAAGTCTGAGGTGCCTTCAGTACCATTGGTATCTAAGTAAGACTTAGCTATGTTGATCATTGGCATTGCTAGATCTTTAGAAATGCCCAATTTTTCAAAGGCGTCTAAAACCATAGCACTGCCTTGCAGTGATGAACCTAAATCACCCGCTTTGGATAATAAGCCAGAAACACCCGATTTTGAGTCCAATTTAGGCGCGGCGGCGAGCAAACTATCGGCATTAGGAATGCTGGCAGCCAGTTTTGAGTAGTCGGTTGTTCCTAGGCTTGATTGCGCTAAGCCTAATAAACTGCCTAAGCCACCTTCGGCTTGAGTTTGGTTTAAACCCAATTGTGACATGACGCTGCCAACTAAATCATTCGACTGAGTTGCCGCTGCTGTAGTGGTCGCTTTTTCAGTTTTGGCTTGAGTTCCTGCCAAGTTATCTAACCAGCCTGCACTGGCGGGCGCCGCTAAAATACAAGTGCTGAGGAGGATAGAGAAGGTCAGAGTGTGTTTCATATGGAAGCGTCCTTTGATGGTTTGCGCACGAGTTCGCTGGACAGTTTAGCGGGTTTGTCACTTTTGTTGCAGTAGTTTTCTGTGATTTACGGTTCACACTGGTGATTTCTACTGTGCATTGCCAAGGGATTTTCGGTATCCTTAGCGGCAATTCTAAGTGTTAATTCATTTCAATTATTTGGAAAGTCGCATGTCACTATCCGCAATTTTGTCAGAAGCCTATAACTTCTTCCGTAATCATCTGGCGCAACTCGCTATGCTGACGATCCCATTACTCTTGATCCAAGTGGGGATCCAGTTATGGCTTGGTATAGAGATGAGTAAAGTTGATCTAGAAAACCCACAGTTTGGCGCGCCGCATATGATCGCCATGATGCTGTTACTACTTACTTTTTCGGTATTAATTGCCGCTTTGACTCTGTTTTTAGAACTGCGCTCACAAGGGCATAGTCCTTCAGCGGGAGTGGTGTTGAAGGCGAGTTTACCTTTTGTTCCACCATTATTATTGGCTGGGGTGTTTTCTGGTCTAGCGATTTTAGCACCAGTGATGCTGTTTGCCGCCTTCGGTCCAGTGTGGCTGGTAGGATTGGTAATTAGCTTCTATCTCTTTGCGCGTTTAGCCTATGTGAACTTTATGGTTGTGGTTGAGCGCTTAACACCGCTAGAAGCGATTAAGGGTAGTTTTAGTTTTAGTGGTCCTATCGTACTAAAAACCATTGCATTATTGATGTTGTATTTACCACTCTCTGTCATAGGTAGCCAGCTTTCTGGGTTAGCGTCCATGGGCGGATTACCTGTGCAAATGTTAGCGGATACTTTTATGTCTTTTATTGGATTATTCGTTAACGTCGCTTTGTTCCGCTTATATATGGTGTCGAAAAAACCAAGCGTCGAATAGTGCAACATCAATTCAGCCTGCAGGGAATCACTCATGGGGACGAAAACAGTCATTAAGGATAGTGAGTTTATCCACGATTTTTCGGTCTCCTTGAGTGATGATTACCTCAAGGCGAAAAGCTATGTGCAGGATGTGCCGACACAGTCGCTGCTACACATTCGCAGTTTTACCCATAAACTTACAGAGTTACTGGGGCAAGATAAGCAAATCGCGTTTTCCAGTCCGAATTTATACGATAGGATCGAACAGCTAAATCAGCAGCGCGTGATTGATGTGAAGACCACTCGTGCCCTGCATCGATTGCGTGCCGACGGTAACCGCGGTGCTCATCCTGAGAAATACCATCTTACCCAGGAACAATTACTCGCGCTAGCGCAAAAATCCATTAAAGATGTCCTGACTTTAGTCGAGCACTTGTATCCTAAGGTTAAAGGTCGAGTTGCCCCTGACTACTGTTATGAAGCGACTGACGCAATGACGGTGAGGGACTTGTGCTACCGTGCGGTGATGGAAGATGACCCGCAAGCACAGTATTTGGTGGGGATATCGTTTAAGACCAAGGCTTTGATACTGAAAGAACAAGAACTGCTCAAAGAGCAAGAGCTTGCGGCAGAAGCCGAAGCTATATCAAGCCAAGATTTATCCATAGTTTCACCTCTAAATGCCATTTCTCACATTAGCGCAGCTGACAGTTTTGCCCGGGCGGCCTATTGGTTTTCCCTTGCGGCACCTAAGCACATGGAAGCCTTACATGAGCATGGCGTAGCACTGATCCACGGTTATCAAGGCGCGCCAGAAGTGGCTAAAGGTGAACAGATCATTGCTACTGCAGCAGCAGCAGGTGTGGTCAATGCGATGGCGTTATTGGGATATTTTTATCTTGTAGGCAGTGAGTCGTTTCAACCCGACAGCAAGTTAGCACAGCAATATTTACAAGGTGCGGCAGATGGCGAGCAAACCGAAGCGATGGCGAATCTAGGTGTATTGCATTACCAGCAAAAGAACTTAACTCAAGCCTATCATTTTATAAGCAAAGCCGCGCAAGCAGGTTATCCCCATGCTCAGTATCATTTAGCATTAATGCTTGCCAATGGAGATGGTTGTACTCGAGATATGATTGCCAGTGAGCATTGGATGGCCGAAGCTGCCGAGCAAGGACAACTCGATGCTATGCTCACGCGGGCGCAACATATGCTCAATGATGACAATGCCTTTGGCAGTGATTTGACTCAAGCTGAGGATTATTTGCGCCAAGTGATCAAATATAGCCACAGTGTGCCTGCGATGATTGAGCTGAGTATGGCACTGGCCGACGGTATCTTAGGACGAATTGATGTCGTTGGATCTGCGGCTTTACTTAAGCTGGCACGGCAAAATGCCAATAAAAAAGAGGCGGATATTATCGAGCCTCTGTGGCGTTCACTGGTATTACAGATTGAAAATGTGCTTGAGGTAACCCAAGATCCCGCCGAAATTCATAGCCTTAAACGCGCGCAGACCTTACTCGCTTAAGTGCAGTTTTGCTTCGATTGAACTAGTGTTCATCCTCTTTATGCTCAAAAGTGCGCCCTTGATGGCGTGCCGCATTAGATTCCCTAACAATAGTGTCAGATCCATAAACCTGACTCTGCGGCTCCTCTGTCGCGTGGGCATGTTGCGTTGCGCTTGCCTGAGCCTGATTAAACTTAGCCAACTGATGTGCCATATAAAAGCGGCTAAATAGGACTAAACAACCGAGCGCAATCGCGCCAAATAAGAGCACGAAGGGCAATAAAAATAGTGATAAACAAATTAGACTAATGCTAATTGCCATCGCTAACCAAGCCCGTGGGCCAGAAATTCGGGTCTGCAGTGGGCTCTGTTGGAACTGTTGAAAAATCATAAGAACTCCTCGATAGGCAGTGGACATTTAGTGTGCAATAGCGAGTGCGTCTAGGTCACGTTAATCTTGATTAATTTACTTTATTTTACTCCGGAGGCCATTTTGGTGTTGCGCATTACTTTGATATGTGATCGCATGCCTATCTATATGTTGTTGCTCGAATAACGGTTGGTTAATTATATGTGTTTGCTAAAATCTTTTTGATGTAAATCTGAGCAATTTCTTTGCTAACTGTACAGAATATGAGAAAATTCAGCTCAAATTTAACTGCAGTTTTAACTCAGTTAGCCGCCTTATTATATTGGTTGTAAATGTTCGTTCGACCCGCTCAAACACCCTCTTGTTTCACTGCTTTGTTAATTAATTAGACGCCAACATGAACTCATATTCGCTCAAGCAAAAAATTCTGTTCTCTGTCGTGGCAGCCCTTTCACTCGTGATTGGTTTGTTGTCATGGCAAAGTTATTCCAGCCAAAAATCCCAGCTGTTACAAAACAGCCTAGAACAAGTGCAGCGCTTAGGTGAACAGCAGGCTGAGCGGATCCAAGAATGGTTGGCTGGCCGCCAAGATATTATGGGAGCCCTGGCGAACAAAGTTGAAGGTGACAGCCTCAATACACTTCAACAAGCACAGGCATCGGGCCGTTTTCAGCTGACCTATTTTGGCTCTCAAGCAGGGCAAATGTTGGATTCTGATCCGAGTATTGATCGTACGGGCTATGATCCTCGCAGCCGCCCTTGGTATCAACAAGCCATCAGTGAGCGCGGTCTTATTTTGACAAAACCTTACGTGGATGTTGCCTATAACATTCTGGTTGTGACTATGGCACAGCCTACCGCACAAGGTGTTGTGGGTGGTGACTTATCTATCGCAAGCCTAGTTGACGGTGTTAATCGGATGAAGTTACCGGCAAACGGTTATGCCATCATGATGCACAAAGACGGCACTGTGATCGCTTATAAAGATCAAGCTAAGACGATGAAACCTATAGGTGAAATCGACAACGAGCTTAATCGCAACTTACCAGAACAGAGCCGTGCAGCGGGCACTCTGTTGCCTATGTATTTTGAAAATGAAGGACGTGACAAATTAGTCTGGAGCGTTGATATCCCTAATACAGATTGGGAATTAGTGTTAGTGCTTGATAAGGAAACGCTAGAAGCACCATTGTCTAACCTATTACTCACTCAATTGGGTCTCTCTGCACTCGTACTGTTGCTGAGTGTGTTAGCCATTTCTTGGTTAGTTGGCATGTTACTGGGTCCTCTGAGTCGAGTATCGCAAGCTCTTGCGCGTATTGCCGATGGTAATGGTGATTTAACTCAACGTATTTCTGTCGACACTCAAGATGAAGTGGGCGTGCTTGCCGACAGTTTTAACCGCTTTGTGGGCAGTCAACATCAGCTGATCAGCCATATTCGCCAATTAGCGAATGAGTTGGATGCCGATGCTGAACGTAGTCTTGCCACCACGCAAACTTCAGTTGCGGAGTTACAACGTCAGCAGCAAGAAGTCGCTATGGTCGCGACTGCGGTAACTGAAATGGCGAGTGCGACTAATGAGATCGCAGCCAATGCTGAGAACACGGCAACAGCGGCTCAACAGTCTGCAGCGAGCAGTTTACAGGGCAAAGAGTTAGTGAATAAAACTCGTAACTCGATTAATTCACTCGCAGATGAAGTGACTCAAGCAACGGATGTTATTGGCGATTTAAGTCGTCACGCTAAGTCTATCTCGAGTATTCTGGCGACAATTCAAGGGATTGCAGAGCAAACTAACCTGTTGGCGCTTAACGCAGCCATTGAAGCGGCTCGTGCTGGCGAGCAAGGCCGTGGTTTTGCGGTCGTTGCCGATGAAGTTCGAGTACTATCGCGCCGCACACAAGATTCGACTCAGGAAGTACATACCACGATTGAAACGCTACAACGCACTACCGCTCGAGCAGTCAGCTTGATGGAAAGCAGCCAAGTATTAGCGGGTCATAGCGTAGAAGATGCCAATGCGGCGGCGAAAGCCCTTGAAGAAATTACGCAAGCGGTCAATGTGATTTCAGATATGGCAGGCCAAATTGCTACCGCAGCGGAAGAACAGACTCAAGTTACGGGTGAAATAACCCAGAATACGGTTGCGATTAAAGATGTGACCGATGAGATTACCGCATCGGCCATGGCAGATTTGGCACAGGCGAGGGGCTTAAAAGCTCGCGCTAATGACCTGAATGCGCAAGTCGCGACATTTATTCTGTAATCGCTATTCTTAATAGCGTGCCTCGATATTAGCCCGATAAAGCCTTCGCTTTGTCGGGCTTTTTACTGGCCGTTTTGTCGTGTTAAAGCATTTCTGTGGGATTGAATAACTTAGCCACACTTTGACAAATGGTTTCTCTAATCCATTTATGCCCTTGATCTTCATCATTTCTTTGATGCCATAACAGCACATAGGCCATTGGCATAAATTCGAAAGGCAGTGGCAGTTGTTTGAGCGGATAAAGTTGGCAGGCGTGACGGGCAAAGCTCGAAGGCAGAGTGAAGATTAAATTGCTGTGGGCGCAAACGCTGGCGGCACCATAAAAGTCGGGTACAGTCGTGCTGATCCGGCGTCTATGCCCAAGATCGGCAAGAAAGTAATCCAGTGCCCACCAATCACTACCTTCACAACGAACCTGCACATGGGCCATATCGAGGTAAAGGGGTATATTCCATTGTTCTGAGGTGAGCGCCGCCATCAGCGGGTGATCCTCTCGCACTAAGCAGACTTGTTGATCGGTAAATAATGTTTGATAGGCAATCCCTTCGGGCAGGCGATCTACTTGAAAATCTGACAGTGGATGCAAATCCCGCCCTGAAATGCCAAAGTCGATTTGCCCTTGCTGCAAATCCTGCATCGATTTTTCGGTCCAGACATAGGAGTCGAGTTTGACGTTGGGTGCCGTGGTCAGCATAGGGCCGATAAAATATGGGATTAAGGTCTCATAGGCGCTTTCCACCATGGCAAAAGAAAATTGTCGATTGCTACTGGCAGGATTAAAGGTCGGAGGCTGAGTGAGTTGATACAAGTCTTGCAATATATTCGGCAGTTTTTGCCCAAGAATGAGGGCGTGCGCGGTGGGTTTTAAGCCATGCGCCGTACGCTGAAATAGGGGATCATCTAAAGTTTCTCTGAGCCGATTTAAGCTCTTACTGAGGGCTGACTGACTTATATGTAATCGGCTGGCGGCGCGAGTGACACTCTGCTCCTCTAGCAGTACTTTGAGTATGACCAGCAAGTTCAAATCGATTCTGGCTAAGTTGTCGATATTCACAGATATTCCTCAGAGGAAATTTACTTTGGAAATTATACCATTTCTGTTCATACCTTGAGTTAATTAAAATAGCGCCCACTGAAATACCTTTCCCTGATCAACTGAGATTATTTATGCGGCGCAATCTGTTACCTATCCTGATGTCTATGGTGCTGCTCAGCCCATTAGCCATCGATATTTATTTACCTTCAATGCCAACTATGGCGACAGAATTCGCCGTATCTGCCAGTGATGTGCAATCCACGCTCGTATTGTTTTTATTCGCCATGGGTTTAGGCCAAGTGTTGATTGGGCCATTAGCCGATCGTTATGGCCGCCGTCCTGTGGCCATTTTCGGGGTCTTACTCTACGGCGCAAGTAGTCTTCTCGCTGCCGCTGCCATCGAGTTTCATTGGTTACAGATTGCTCGTGTGCTGCAAGGTTTAGCCGCCTGTTCAACTTCTATCGTGGTGTTTAGTGCGGTGCGCGACTGCTACTCACAAAAAGAAGGCGCTAAAATTTACAGTTACTTAAATGGCGCGATTTGCGTGATCCCAGCTTTAGCACCAACCTTAGGTGGCTTGTTAGCGATGCAATTCGGCTGGCGTTCAACCTTCGTTTTCATGACGTTATATGCCATGTTGATGATGCTCGTTGTCGGTTATCGCTTACCTGAGACTCGTCCAGCCAACACTGTTACTACTGGCCCACTTTACCGTTGGGGCAGATTTAAACCTGTACTCGGTAACACCCACTTTTTGTTTTATGCCTTTGCTTGTATGTCAGCTATGGCGGCTATTTTGAGTTATGTGTCTTATGCGCCTGTGTGGTTGATTGGGCATTTAGGGGTTTCTGAGCTGGCGTTTAGTGGTTTATTCGGGCTCAATGCTGTGTTCAATATCGTGGCCTGTTTTGCTGCACCGATCGTCATTCGCAAACTGGGTAATCGTCCAACGGTTATTTTGGCTCTGTCTTTACTCGTTTTGTCTTCAGTGGCGACAGTGGCGGGGCAACAGTTTGGTCCAAATACAGGGATGGCAGCAGCTTTTAACTTTATGTTACCTATGATGTTGTTATGTGTGGGATTTGCCTTCTTACTCGGCCCCGCGACGAGTATGGCGCTGTCAGCTTTCGGTGAGCGAGCGGGGACTGCCGCGGCTATGCTAGGTTTTATTCAGATGAGTGGTGCATCCGTTTTAGCTGGACTTATACAGCAAACGAATTTAACTGCACCTTACGCAGTGGCACTCGTCATGGGTGTGTTTTCTATCGGTTTATTGTTGATGATGGCGCTGAGTCGATTCGACCACTGGCACCAAGAGCAGTTAGTTGGCGAGCATTAGTTCGCTGCACTGATTAATTACAGAGTACACCCTTTACCCACAGTTTGTTTGACCGCGAACTGTGGGTATTTTTTATTGTGTCTAATACCCTTTTATCCTTTGGTATACTCGTAAAATAACTCACTAAACCGAGGGTAAAGCTTGTCCCGTCACTATTGTGCTATCTGTCGTTATCCGCAAAATGCTTGCTTATGTGCGAGTGTTCAGCCTATCTCTCCAATGACTCAGTTGGTGGTTTTACAGCACCCGAGTGAAGTCGAACATAAGAAGAATAGTGTGCGGGTATTGAGCCTTGCTGTACCTAAAACGCAAGTTTATGTGGGTGAAATCGATTCTGATTTCAAAGGCTTACGGGAATATTTGGCGGCGTGTAATAAGCCGATTTATCTCGTCTATCCCTCTGCGTTAAGCGTGAGTGTTGAACAGCAACGTATTAATCCTGATTGTATATTGCTGTTGCTCGATGGCACTTGGCGTAAGGCATTCAAAATGCTGCAGCTGAATCCTTGGTTAACCCAGTATCCTGCGGTGCATTTGGCTGAAGGTTATGAATCGCGCTATCGGATCCGTAAATCGAGTCGTAGCGATAGTTTATCGACCTTAGAAGCTTGCGCTTATATGTTAAGCGCCCTCGATCCTACCCTTGATGTTCAGCCGTTAATGATGGCATTTGATGCTATGGTGGAATTGCGGATTAAGGCGATGCCGAGTAAAGTGCAGGCTCGTTATCAGAACTCAAATGAATCCAGTGGTAAGGTATAGTTGATGGGGTTAAGGCTATTGAGTCTTAGATGTTTTAGGTATGAATTAGTGCTTTTAAGTTATTGAGTTTTTGAGACTCCGTACGAATTAAAATAGTCAAAATCTTATTCAGATCACGCTAACGTAATGTGAAATACGGTTTAATAACTGGGATTCATTTGCGCAGCAAATGATGAGATAGCTTTGCCAGCCAATTGCTTTGCAGGGGAGTAATTCCATTCATTACTATTAGTAAATGGCGTGCTGGCAGGGCTATCGAGCTTTAAATATGGTTTTTTTATTGATAATGATGAGAGCGCTTTGCCAGGCCATCATTGGTTTTGCAGGGGAGTAGATTCCATTCATTACTATTAGTAAATAGCGTGCTGGCAGGGCTATCGAGCTTAAATATAGTGTTTTTATTGATAATGATGAGAGCGCTTTGCCAGGCCATCACTGGCTTTGCAGGGGAGTGATTCTATTCATTACTATTAGTAAATAGCGTGCTGGCAGGGCTATCGAGCTTAAAATATGGTTTTTTTATTGATAATGATGAGAGCGCTTTGCCAGGCCATCACTGGCTTTGCAGGGGAGTGATTCCATTCATTACTATTAGTAAATGGAGTGCTGGCATGGCTATCGAGCTTTAATCGTATGTTTTCTGCAAGAAAATCTTTCCACTTCGTTCGCGACCCATCAAAATATTTCGATAAAACCTTAGCGGATCTTTCGTTTTCCGTTGTAAACGTTGAGAGCGTTAATTCGGTACGCAAGTCGGATTATCGAGCCGATGCGAACATCGGCAGTCCTAAATCTGTTCTAGGCTAAGCGTTTTTCCGCAAGAAAGGCTTGGGTGAAGTTTTCAACTGAACTCGGGTAGCCAAATAGAAATCCTTGGGCGAAACCTTGGCCCATGTCAGTCATTATGTCTTTTTGTTGTTGAGTTTCAATACCTTCTGCGACGAAGTGAATGTCGAGTGCTTGTGCGAGTTGCACTATAGCATTGCAGAGCTTTTGTCCTGAGACTTCGTTTAAGCGCAAGGCAAACTCGGCATCAATTTTGACGCTGTCTATTGGCAAAGTCCCTAAGCGACTGAGTGACGATAACCCAGTCCCAAAATCATCGATGGCTATGCTGACACCTAACGCTTTGATACGATTGAGTGTGAGTCGTGCTTGCTCCGGTTGTCGTAACAATGCCGATTCGGTAATTTCTAAAATCAGTGCATCAGCGGGTAACTTCGCCATTTCTAAGGCATTTATCACTTGATCGATAAAATCTAAGTGTTCTAATTGCAGTGGTGACACATTGACTGAAATTCTAAAGTCGGGTTGATAATGTGCTCGCCAGAGGGCCGCTTGTACACAGGCCTGTTCTAATACCCATTGGCCAATGCTGACAATTAATCCTGTTTCCTCAAGCAATGGCACAAAGTCGGCAGCTTCATAATATTCTGTCGGTGACTTCTGCCAGCGGAGCAGGGCTTCGGCAGCAATAGTTTGATTTGTGTGTAAATCGACTATGGCTTGATAGGCGAGAGTGAATTGTTTTAGGCTATGTGCATGTCTTAGGTTATTGATTAACTGTAATTTTAACTCGGCTGCTAGGCTCATTGCCTTATCGTAAAACACGAGATGCGGTAAGCTCTTTTTAGCGCAATACATGGCAGTATCGGCAAGACTAATCAGCTGTCCCGCTTGGTTACTGTGGGTAGGAAATAGCGCAATGCCTATGCTAGTGCCGAGGAAGAACTTTTGGCCTTCAATTTCAAAGGGGCTCTCAAATAAGCTGAGAATCTGTTCTGCAAACAGTTGGATTTCATCTTTGCAGCTACAGTCTTGCAGCACTAAGGTAAACTCATCTCCGCCCATACGGGCTATGTCGGCCTTTTCGATACAACCTGCTTCGAGTCTGGCTGCGACGAGTTGTAATACTCTATCGCCCATGGAGTGACCGAAGCTGTCATTGATATTCTTGAAACCATTGAGATCTAAAAACATCAACGCGCCCAGTGCGAGGGGATCAGTTTTAAGTTTTTCGAGGGCGCTATTGAGGATCTGTTTGAGATGGAACCGGTTAGGTAATCCAGTCAAGGTATCGTACATAGCCCGAGTTGTTAGCTGGGTTTCTAATAGTTTCTTCGTACTAATATCACTGAAAATATTTACATTATAATGAGCATCATCTTCAGTGACGATTTTACGACTGCTTTGCCAAGCAGGGAAGTTACTGCCATCTGAACGTCTTTTCCACGTTTCGCCCTGCCAAAATCCCCTTTGTTTCAAGGCGATTTGGCATTCGGTTTCTTCCCCCATATTATGGGTTCTTACCTCTAAAAATTCAGGGGTTTTACTGATGAGCTGCTCAGCGCTATAGCCGCAAATACGGCACATGGCTTTATTGACAGCCAAAATTTGATTATCAGTGTCAGTGATATACACAGCTTCGGCACTTTCTTCGAGCGTGGTCGACAAAATTTCTTTGGGAATATGAGCAAAACCATCAGAAATCGTTTCGCGCATTTGATTGCGGCGATTAAGAGCTTGTAATTCAACGAGTACCACGGGCTGTTGTTGCAGATAACAGCGATAGAGATTAATTCGAGTCGGCAGTTCATTGCCTTGTTGGCTCATGTGCAGCCAGTTGAATTCAACATTATTGCCTGCAATGGCTTCGAGGATCATTTCCCGAGCAAATTCAACACTATTGCGGCCTGAAGATTGGATCCTCGGAGAAAAATCATAGGGAGTCGCATTCACAAAAGCATCGTATTCAGTCTCAAAATAACTGAGGGTAGCTTGGTTGGCACTAATAAAGCTAAAGCCTTGAATTAAGGCTAAGGGGGTTTTATGGGGATGTGCTTGCCAGAGAGACAGCTTTTCTTGCAGTACAGGATCATCTGTACTGAGTTTCTTAAGTAAGTGTTGCCATCTGATCATTCAGGATACTCCCTTGTGACGCAAAATAGTCACATCCCATTTTTAGGTCTTCGTTGAGCACGAAGTTGCCCAATAGTACATCATTCCAATGGGGTTAAAAATAAACCTAATTGTTGTTTCACTCAAATAGAAACTTAAAAAGTGTAGTTTAAGACTTGTATTCAAGCATATTTTTTAAGAACACCTGCTGCATATTTCAAGCTTAGGCAGATTTTATGCTATGTTTTGCACATCTTGCGTGAATTGGCTTTTATCATTGATTCATTCAATTATCGAATAAAGGAGACAGGAAATGGCGTATTTATTTAAAGTGTTAATCTCAAAAATATTAATATCGCTAGTCCTCATCTTTAGTTTTCATCTCGCGTTAGCGCATGCCGCCGAGGCGCCAAAGCCTAGATTGACCCTAGAGCAAAAAGTCGATAAGGCACGCATCGACTCACAGCGATTAGAACAGGCTCAATTAGAAAAGGCCCGTCAAGCCACTAAAGAGACGACAGAGCGGGAAGATAAAATTAAGCAACAGTCCCAAACCAACGATTGGGAAGCGCAGCAAAAACTTAAGGCACAAAAACAGTTCGACGAAAGAGAAAGTCGCGAGCAAAAATATTTACGGGAAGCAAAAGAAGCCGCCGCAAAAGAGCGTAAAATCCCTAAACCTTAATCAGGCCATCGATATAGTCGATTTCAGCTAGTCAGTGCTAGCATTATTTGTGGGCATTACGGCTATTCTCATTACTATGCACCTTACTATCACTAGGAATTGTTGTTGAATATCTGCCCCTTATGTCATGGCGTTGAATTACTCACTTATCATCAAGATAGGAAGCGCAGTTACCAGCAATGCCAAACCTGCCAACTGGTGAGCGTGCCTTCTGAGTTTTATCTTTCGGCCGAGGCAGAAAAAGCCGAGTACGATAAGCACGAGAATCATGCCGATGATCTCGGCTATCAAACATTTTTAAATCGCACACTCGAGCCACTACTTAGCCGTGTTAGCACTTTGGCCCAAGGGCTCGATTTTGGTTGCGGAGAAGGTAAGGCATTGAGTCTAATGGCAAAGGCGCGCGGTTATCAGATAGATAATTACGACCTTTATTACGCCAATAATCCCGAAATGTTAGCCCGCCAATACGACTTTATTACCTTAACCGAAGTCATAGAACACGTGAGTGGTGCCGCAGGTTTGCTTACTCAGCTCGATAAGTTATTAAAACCCAAAGGCATTTTGGCGGTTATGACCAAGCGTGTGCAGGATAAAACCGCATTTGCCCGCTGGCACTATAAAAACGATCCCACCCACATCAATTTTTACGCCGAAGCGACCTTTGAGTGGCTCGCGCATCACTATGGCTGGCGACTCGAAATTATTGATAAGGACGTAGTGTTCTTATATAAAGAGATGCATAAAGTTGAGAAAAGTAATGCAACACCCTAATTTATGTGTCTAATTCGATTAAATAAGTTCCCATAAGTGCATATGCGAGCGGTATAAACCAAAAGGATTAACACTGCTGCTAAGTGTCTGGATGAAGGGGTAAATACAATAGATGTTAAGACGTATCTACAAGCTTTGAGTGCTATTTACGCCAACATGAATCAAACATTAGAACTGGATCGTGGCTTATCAAACTCAGTTTTAGATGAAGCCGAAAAACAATTAGGTTTTACACTTATTTCTCCGTTAAGGGAGCTTTGGGGATATGCCAATGGCGGCAATGAGTGGAGCACAGTCTTTGCCCGAAAAGATTACTTTTGCCGGTATGATTTTTTGTCACTAGCCTCATCATTTAAATTTCGTGACCGAATGAGAAAACAGGCCCAGTACTACGTTGATTACCACGAGCCAGAAGTGCGGGATCCCAAAATCCAATCGGGGTGGTATCAAGAAGGTTGGCTACCCTTTGCCCAATTTGGGGGTGGCACATTACTCTTGATTGCAGATCATTCGCCCTCAGCATTAGGTAAAATGGGACAAGTCATCGCATACACCCATGACCCCGATATGATGGACTTTATCAGCCCAAACCTAAGCCAATTTTTTGCACAATCCTTGGCGCAAATCGCACTATATCCAGGTGAATTAATTGAGGATTAAGGATAACGAAAATGAACGATCCATTATTTAACAAACCTAGTGAACTGATTATTGAAGGTGAGCTTCAGGGCAACGATAAGTTACGCATAAAAATACTCGAAGACGTTTCTCTGATGACACAAGAGACGAAGTATCAAATTCTAAATGCTATGCTCAAAATGCATAAATATTTTGAAAATTATTGCGGTGATTTGGAGGTTTCTTTAAATACAATCAATGAAATAGCAGAAAATACCCAGCCGTTGTACATTATATTGGATGACACCAGCACAATGGAGACTCGGGCAATTCGTTATCATTACGCCTGCAACTGGGAAACCGATCATGGGGTAGAAGTGATGGTACTTAATGGTAATCAAGTGATTTTTGTGGGCAACTGCGGTTACACCTATGGTGTGTTATTAGCCTCCATTGATAGTGCTTTATCCCTTCAAGATGAAGAGCTTAATTTTCTGTGAGTTGCTGACTAAATTTTACTACTATTATTCCCGCGCAATACTGTGTTACTCAGAAAGGCAATTGTAGCTAAGCATTTTAGCCAGACATCCACATATGATGGCTCTTGTTCAAGTAATTTTAGCCAGTACAGGTGGTAGAGAAACCGAAAGTGCATTATGTTGTTGATTTAAAAAGGGTGGCTAGACTTTGGCTGGTAAACCAAGCTAAGCAGCCAAAACGTAATAAAGCGTTTGAAATCCTTCGCTTTACTCACTGGGAGTTCAAACTGCTGCTTCAGTTTGAAACTCCTTTAACACGGCGTTAACCTCCTATGACTCCTGAATATCTAGCCAAACAAGTTGAATTTATTGACTGGCTCTCGGCTGCAAGTCCCATTGAAGGCGTATTGGGTTCTACATATGGATGGGAGTGGCTGCCTACAAGCAGAGATCAAGAGGATCCTTTGAATGGTCCGAAAAAATGTGAGGAAACAAAAGACGCGGAGATGCTTGTGTATAAATCGGCGCTCAGATCTCTGAGAAAAATTGGCCGGTCACATCCTTTGCTTGTGTATGGTCCTCATGATTTTACTGAGAGCTTTAGAGGCGGCGCACTCTTTGCCTTCAAAATGGCAGCGAGAGAGGCCGCTCTCAGACAAAAGGGCGTATGGAGTGAGGTGGCTGAGTTGTATAGCCAAGGCCGATGGCCATGTGGTTTTAAAGAAAATCGTGAATTTGTTGTTTTGTGACTAAAGCTAACTATGCCAAGCATTAGGACAGCTTTTCCGTTGCCTTGAGTTTCTTTAACTGAGATCCGCCATCCCTATCTTTTTTCAGGTTGATTTATCTAAAAGCTGGATTCCAGCCCACAGCATTGCGGGAATGACGGTTAAAGACAGCCTCTAATGAAGCACAGTCTTTTTTACCTTTATCATTAAATCTATTAACAATTTCTCCTTGTCCGTGTAGTTTAGGTAGCTTATAAAAACAACAATAGGCTATCGCTATGACTTTACCCTCAGTATTACTTGCTGCATCAACATCATTTGAATTTAAGCCCCTAGTAAATAAATCCCATTTTTCTAAGACCTTACTCGCTTCAGCCTTAGCCTTGAGTTTTATGGGCACGGGTTTTAATTCGGCGCAAGCGGCGACCAGTGCTATGCCTGATGCGGCTAAGTTGGCGGCGGGTGTGGAGCAAAAGGTGATCGACTGGCGTCGTGATTTGCATCAACACCCTGAGTTGTCTAACCGTGAGTTTCGCACCAGCAAGATTATTGAAAAACATCTGAAATCCTTAGGATTAGAAGTGCAAACGGGTGTGGCACATACGGGCGTGGTGGCCATTTTGAAAGGCGGGAAGCTGAAGGGCGGCAAGCCTGGTCCGTTGATTGCGATTCGAGCGGATATGGATGCACTGCCTGTGACTGAAGTGGTCGATGTGCCTTTTGCCTCTAAGGCGACTGACACTTATCGCGATCAAAAAGTGGGTGTGATGCATGCCTGTGGGCACGATACCCATGTGGCCATGTTAATGGGCGTGGCCGAAAACTTGGTTAAAGTGAAAGACAGCCTAGCGGGGGATGTGATGTTTATCTTCCAACCCGCTGAAGAAGGTGCGCCAGAGGGTGAAGAGGGCGGCGCGGAATTGATGCTCAAAGAAGGGCTGTTTGCTCAGCGCAAACCCGAGCAAGTATTTGGTATGCATGTCACCTCGAGTATGCCGAGTGGCATGATTGGCCTGCGCAGTGGCCCTGCGATGGCGAGTGAGGATTCTTTTACCATCAAAGTGAAAGGCCGCCAAACCCACGGTTCGCGCCCTTGGAATGGGGTCGACCCTATTGTCGCTGCGGCGCAAATTATTACCAATGTGCAAACGATCGTCAGCCGTCAGGTGGATATCACTAAAGCCCCTGCCGTGGTGAGTTTTGGTGCGGTTAATGGTGGCATACGCTCTAATATTATTCCCGATGAAGTCGAGCTGATTGGTACTATTCGCACCTTCGACCAGCCCATGCGCGCCGATATTAAAGTGCGTTTAGCGCAAATGGCCGAGCTGTCGGCGAAAACCCTTGGTGCGACCGCGACCACAGAGATCCAGCCAGGTTACCCTGTAGTGGTCAATAATCCCGAGTTAGTCGCTAGTATGAGGCCTGTGCTTGCCAGTGTGGTGGGCGATAAGATGCTGATTGAACCTGGGTTAATCACAGGTGCCGAGGACTTTTCCTTCTATGCCTTAGAGTCTCCTGGGATGTTTTTCTTCCTCGGGGTGACACCAAAGGGAACGGATCCAGAAACCGCGGCCAGCAATCATTCTCCGGCTTTTTATGTAGATGAAAGCGCGCTAAAAGTGGGAGTTGAGGCCATGACTAAAGTGGCGTTGACTGCGCTAAATGCGCAATAAGTCGGACAGACGTTATTCCGTAAGCTCTTCGGTATAACTTGAGCTTACAAAAAATCGGCGCTGGATACGCTTTCTGCGCTTGATTTGTTAAACAATTTACCTCTATATGTGGATATTTACAGCAAGGAGCAAACCAAATGAAGCGCACGCTATCGGCTCTTGTGTTGGCCATGGGATTTTTGACTCCCCTAAGCCAAGTACAGGCCACCACGGCAGAAGACATTAAGAGTTTCACGCTAGATAACGGCATGAAAATCATGGTGCTAGAAGATGCCTCAATTCCCAATGCCAACATGTATTTGTTTTGGAAAGTCGGTTCACGTAACGAAGTGCCCGGCATTACCGGTATTTCGCACTTTTTCGAACACATGATGTTTAACGGTTCGAAAAAGTACGGCCCGAAAATGTTCGACCGCACTATGGAAGCCGCAGGTGGTGCGAACAATGCGTATACCACTGAAGACATGACGGTTTATACCGATTGGTTCCCCGCCAATGCGCTCGAAACTATGTTCGATCTCGAAGCCGACCGTATCGCTAACTTAGATATCAACCAAACTATGGTCGATAGCGAGCGTGGTGTAGTGCAGTCGGAGCGTTCCACTGGCTTAGAAAACTCTAACTGGAATGCCCTCGAAGGCGAAATCAAAGGCGTGGCATTTTTAGCCCACCCTTATTCTTGGTCGGTGATCGGCCATGAGTCGGATATCGCCGCTTGGTCGCTGGAAGATTTAGTCCAATACCATAAAACCTATTATGCGCCGAACAATGCCGTGGTCGTGATTGCCGGTGATGTAAAGCTTGCCCAAGTAAAAGCCTTGGCAGACAAGTACTTTGCGCCTATTCCGGCACAGACTCCGCCTAAAGCGATTCGCACTGTCGAACCTGAGCAAAAGGGTGAGCGTCGCACCTTTGTGCAAAAGGCATCGGTCAGCACACCTAATGTGATGTTGGCGTACCATATTCCGGCGGCAACCCATGCGGATTTTTATGCGCTGGATTTATTAAGCTCGATTCTAAGCCAAGGTAATAGCTCGCGTTTATATCAATCATTGGTTGATAAACAAGTGGCCTTAGAAGCGCAAACCTACATGCCGATGTCGGTCGATCCTAACCTCTTCTATGTGATGGGTGTTGCTACACCTGAGGTGAAAGCCTCGACGCTGGAGCATGCGTTGATTGAGCAAATCGATGCGATTGCGGCCCAAGGTATTACCCAGCAAGAATTGGATAAAGTTAAAAATATTAAGTTGATGGATTTTTATCGCTCGATGGAAACCATTAATGGTAAGGCTAATACCATAGGCACCTATGAGATGTATTTTGGCAGTTACGACAAGTTATTTAATGCACCTGAAGCCTATAACAAGGTGACGCCTGCGGATATTCAACGAGTTGCCCAAACCTACTTACGTAAATCGAATCGCACTGTGGCTGTGCTGGCGGCAACTGAGGAGTCTTCCCTATGAAATCGACAGCAGTGAAATCACTTAAGATGGAATCACTTGGGAAATCGTCTAAGTTAATGGCAGCATTGGCTTTAGGCACAAGCTTAATCATAGCGGGCTGCGCGGCGACATCGGCACCAAAGCGGGTCGATACTGGCAGCTTTGCGATGCCAAGTTACGATAAGTTTGTGTTAGATAACGGCTTAACTGTGTACTTAATGCCGCAGCGCGAAGTGCCGTTAATTACCTTAAATGCCGTGGTACGCGCCGGTGCAGTGAATGACACCACCGCAGGCGTGGCACAAATGACAGCAGAAGGTTTGTTGTTAGGTGCGGCGGGGAAATCTAAGGCGGATATCGAGCAGCAAGTGGATTTTCTCGGTGCAAGTTTAGTGGCCGAAGCGGATAAGGAAGGCAGTTATCTGAGTGCTGACTTTATGGCGAAGGACATTGACTTGATGCTGGGCTTATTTAGCGCGGCGATGTTAACGCCTGATTTTGATGCCGCCGAGTTCGATAAACTCAAACAGCGCGCGATTGCTGGGCTGCAGCAGGATAAAGAAAGCCCGCGGGCTGTGATTGGTCGCTACTTCGATAAGCTCGTATTTGGTGCACATCCTTATGGCAATGCGGCTTCGGGTAACAGTGACTCACTGGAGCAAGTGACAGTGTCACAGCTACGCGCCTTCCATAAGAGTTACTATCAACCGGCCAATACCGCGATAACTGTCGTGGGTGACTTTGATGTGGCGTCGATGAAAGCCAAGCTGACGCATGCCTTTGGTCAGTGGCAGGGCAGCGAAAAGCTGGTGCAGCCTGATTTAAACCAAGGTTTGCCTCAGTTGACCGAGGCCAAAGTCTTGTTGGTGGATAAACCCGATGCAATCGAAACTACTTTTGTGATTGGGGGTTTAGGCATTAGTCGTGACAATCCAGACTATGTAGGTTTAACGGTAGTGAACACTATTTTAGGTGGTCGTTTCACCTCTTGGCTTAACGACGAGCTGCGGGTGAACGCAGGCTTAACCTATGGCGCACGCTCAGGTTTTAGCCCTTATACCGATTCGGGCGTATTCACAATCAGCACTTTCACTAAGACGGAAACCACTCAAGAAGCGATGGATTTAGCCTTAAAAACCTATGCACGTTTATGGGAAAAAGGTGTAGATCAAGCGACCTTAGATTCGGCTAAAGCCTACGTTAAGGGTCAGTTCCCGCCTCAGTTTGAAACCTCAGGGCAGCTGGCGGGGCTCTTATCTGGCATGTATCTATACGGTTTCGATGATAAGTTTATCAATGAGTTCCAAGCTAAGGTGGATGGTTTGACCTTAGAAGAAACCCAAAGGTTAGTGAAAACTTACTTCCCGCAAAAAGATCTGCAATTTGTGCTGATTGGCAATGCGGCTAAGATTGCACCTATTGCCGCTAAGTACGGCAAAGTGCAAACCGTCGATATTAAAGCCACGGGATTTGGCCAATAAGCTATCATTGCGAGGCTTGATTCAATAAAGAAAAGGTCTGCATAGTGCAGACCTTTTGCTTTTCTGTTCTTGGTGCTAGATGCAGCGTTTATTGTCCACCCGGCTTAGCATAATGGGTCATCCAATCCTTCACTTGGTTATACCAATAGATAGAGTTATTGGGTTTCATAACCCAATGATTTTCATCGGGGAAGTAAATCATCCGTGATTCCACATTGCGAGTTTGCAGGGTGCGGAACAGTTCAAAACCTTGTCCCACAGGTACTCGGTAATCGAGTTGGCCATGGCTGACTAAGGTCGGAGTGTTAAAGTTAGCCGCAAAGTAATGCGGAGAAATGGCTTTATACAGCTCAGGATTATCCCAGTAGTTGCCAAATCGGGTGCTGTGCACGGCAAAATCCGACGCCATTTGTGAATACATGTCGTAAACCGCAGCGTGGATCAACAAGGCTTTAAAGGGATGTGGTTGACCTAAAATAATTGAGGTCAGATAACCGCCATAACTTGCGCCACCCGCCACCATGCGGTCGCTGTCTATCCAGCTTTGCTGTTTAAACCAGTCTGCCGCCTTGAGCACATCTTCGAGGGATTTATTCTTCCAATCTGGGTTAATCGCATCGGCAAACGCTTGTCCGAAGCCACTAGATCCATGGAAGTTTGGCCATGCAGTGACATATCCCCAAGAAGCGAAGGTTTGTGCGTTCCAACGGTAATGGAAACCGTCAGTAATGGCGTTGTGTGGCCCGCCGTGAACTAGCATAAAGAGTGGATATTTTTTACTGCGATCGAATCCGGGGGGATAGTGAACCCACATTTGAATATCTTGATTTTGATATCCCTTGTAGGTCACTGATTCGTAAGTGCCTAAATCAACATCTTTGAGAATATCGTCATTAAAATTCTCTAGGCGTACCGTCTTACCATTGCGGGGATTAATGCTGACCAAGCGCGCTGGGTGCAAAAAGCTCTCGTTGGTGGCAATCAGTTCACCGTCTTTGCCTATGGCGGGTTGGCCAAAGTCAGTTGCCTCTGTAATGGCTTTGACTTTACCGTTTTTGGCATCGATATGATAAATGCGGTTAGTGGCGGCATCTTCAATGGTGGCATAAAAGCCTTTACTGTCGGGGGTCCAATTAAATTGGCTGACCGAACGATCCCACTCTGGTGTTAGCGTATTAAGTTTACGGCTATCGATATCCAGTAACATCAGCCTTGAAGTATCGGCATAGAAACCGGGGATTTTCTGACGGGTAAAAGCCAGCGTTTTGCCATTGGGGCTAAAGCTGGGATCAGCATCTGCGGCTTGATTTTCTGGGGTGATATTCTCTGCTTTACCACTGCCAATCGTCGCAAGGAAAATATCCAGTTTAGGGTCGATACGGTTGTCTGAGCCATAAGTACTGAAGGCAATTAAGCCTTCATTAGGTGAAATATCGTAACTTGAACTGCTTTGGCTCGAGCGTGGTAATTCATGGCCGAGCGCTTGCGTCACGGCTTCGACTTCGCCGCCCGAAGCGGGGATCATAAATACATGGGCTTGGCGACGTTCATCTAACCAGTGATCAAACTGAGCGTAGGGCAAAGCGTTCCACTGGCGAGCGGAGACCTTATTATCCTCGTCGGCTTTTAGTTGGGTTTTCATCTCGTCCCATGTTTGATTTGGGAATACATTGCTGATGAAATACAAATGCTTGCCAACCCATTTAATACCATTTACGCCAGTAGGTATGTCGGTTAAGCGTTGCGCTTCACCCGGACCGTCCATAGGCAATAGGTAGATTTGGCCTGCGTCGTCTTCATTTCGCTCACTCACAAAGGCCAAGGTTTTGCCGTCGGGCGAAAACACGGGCTCGCTCACCTTTAACCCTTTGACTGTAATAGCGCGATTATTCTTACCTTCGCCATCAAAACGCCATAACTGGGTCGAACCTTTATCTTCCTTTAGATCATATTCTGTGACTGGCGCAATAATATGCTCACCAGAGGGCGATACGACTGGGCTACCAATACGCTTAAGTTGCCAGAGCAATTCCACCGAGAGCGGTTTACCCTGCTCCGCAAATGCTGAGCCGAATGGCATCAACAGACAGAGCAATAAGATTCCTGTCTTCTTCACTGTGAGTCTCCTTATCATACATATAGTTATAATGATTTTATTTGTGGTGCAGATTCGAGAGTATAGAAACCGAGCATGAAAGCAAACTGAGTGATAACTCATAGCGGGACGCTTTGTGTAAGCATCTGTGAATAGTTGTCGGCTAATTGTGATTTGTTGATGGCAGAATTACAGGCTAATCTAGGGTGAGATTTCGGCTGAGGACTAGGTAGATGCAGAATAAAATCAACCGATTAAGACTATTATGGGGAGTGGCAATTGCACTGAGTGCTGCTATTCCTCTGGCTGCACACGCGGCTAGGGTAAGTTTTAGTGAGTTTTGCCCTCAGTTTACCGGTCAATGGGTGGGCGATGCCGCCAAAGTGGGGGAAGTGCCACGAAAAGTCACAGTCACCGGATTTTGCTCCCATGATAAGCGGCAGCTGTTATTGTCTGTGAGTGTTGGCACGCGTGCGCCCTATAGTGAAACCTGGTGGTTTAGGGAGCAGGGCGAGCAAGTGTTGTTGACCTATTACGATGGCGTGTCCCAAGAGAAGCAGCAAGTCTTTAGCTTATATCGTCAAAATGGCGATTATTCTTTGCTGGGTGAGGGCGTGGTGACTGCTCGGTCTGCGTTAATTCAATTACTGTTCGAGGCAAAGGGGGCGGGTGCTCAAGCTAACGCATGGCAATGGACGCAGAATATTCAATATTTAGACGATGATGTTGATCGCTATCAGCTTTTTCGCGGGATAGAGATGACGCCAGTCGCGCCATCTCCATAGTCGCCAATCCGATTTACCTTCGATAGCGCTTAAAGTGCGCCAGCAAAATCCAGTTGGCGCCATGCTTCATAGCTGATAATTGCCACCGCATTAGACAGATTCAAGCTACGGCTGGTGGCCGCCATGGGGATGCGTAGTCTCTGCTCAGTGGGGATGGATTCGATAATCGCCATCGGTAAACCTCGGGTTTCTGGGCCGAATAGCAGCACATCGTCTTTGGCAAAACTCAGCTCAGTATGCGGGCGACTACCCTTAGTGGTGCAGGCCATAATGCGCTTGCCAGCCATGGCTTCGAGGAAAGCATCGAAGTCTTTATGGCGAGTCACATTGGTTAAGTCGGCATAGTCCAAACCCGCGCGGCGTAGCTTTTTCTCTTCTAGATCAAAACCTAATGGCTCAATCAAATGCAGCTGGCAGCCATTGTTTGCGCAAAGGCGAATGATATTACCTGTGTTAGGTGCGATTTCTGGCTCATAGAGTGCGATATGGAACATACTGGCCCGCCTGTAGAAAATGACGGCCGATTATACGGCAAACGGCGCCCAAGCGCAGTGTCTGTTGTGGGTGGATTTGGCTAAGTTCATGCAATAGAGGTTGTAATCGGTGGAATTGTTAGCTCAAGGCTTGCCTGTTTTATTATCTCAAAGTAATATATCTCAATATCAAGATACTTTTTAAGAAGTCATTATGCCTTTTATTATTGCATTACTTGCTCCTGTATTTTGGGGGACGACCTATGCGTTAGTGAGTCTCTACTTACATGACATGTCGCCCTACTGGGTAGCCGTGTGGCGTGCCTTGCCTGCGGGGATATTAATGCTGATGCTGCGTCCTCGTTTGCCAACTTTGGTTTGGTCAAAGCTTGGTTTGCTGGCTTTTTGTAATATCGGTGCCTTCTTCACTTTGCTATTTATCGGCGCGTATCGTTTGCCGGGCGCGGTGGCGGGAACCTTAGGGGCCACTCTGCCGCTCATCTTCTTAATACTGGCTTGGCTCATTGATAAAAAACGCCCAGGAATGAAGTGGTTATTATTAGGCTTAATGGGTCTTGGTGGGGTGATTTTACTGCTTAACCCTTCGGCGGATCTCGATCCTATCGGCGTGTTGTGCATGTTGAGCGCCACGACGTTAATTGCCTTTTCTTCTCGCTGGATGCAAAAGTGGGATGTGGGTGACTTTTTAGTGCTGACCGCGTGGCAGCTATTATTAGGCGGTTTGATGTTGATCCCACTGGCTTGGTTTATGGCAGGGCCACCGCAGCTACCGAGTATGACGCTTGTACCTTCACTGATATGGTTAGTGATTGCCAACACCGCCGTTGCCTATTGGGCTTGGCTGTGGTCTATGCGAAACTTAGGACCAGAAATCATGGGCATGGTCGCTTTAGTCAACCCTGTGGTTGCCGTATCATTAGGGGTCATGATTGTGGGGGAAACTTTAGATATGCGCCAATGGATGGGAATAGCTGTGATTTTATTGTCACTGTTATTGATGAAGTTGCCGCAGAATTTAAGGTTAAATCCATTTAAAAAAGTGCAACCCTAGTCATTATTTTGGGGTGAATGAGGCATAGATGCTAAAACGTTTGGATCTGAATTTACTGCCCGTACTCGAAATCTTACTTGAGGAGCAAAGCGTGACCGCCGCTGCTGCGCGGTTGCATTTGAGCCAGTCGGCGGTGAGTAAACAGCTCACACGTCTGAGAGAAGTGTTTGATGATCCTTTATTTGAGCGTACCGCCTACGGCCTAAAACCGACACCCAAGGCTTTGTCACTCGCGCCTGAGTTACGCCAATGCTTACAGCAATTGGCGCAATTTACTCGGCCGGACACCTTCGAACCCGCCTTGAGCCAACGACAGTTTAGAATGCATTTGGTCGAAACCACCTATTCACTGACCTTTCCCCATTTTATGCCCATGTTGCTCACTCAAGCGCCCGGTGTGAGTCTCAATTGCCAAACGTGGCGACTCGATACCATGGACAGATTACTGCGCTGCGACATCGACTTAGCCATAGGTTGCCGCGAGTGGGACGAGCGCTCGCCCATGCATGTGAATAATATTCCCGATGACTTATGCCATGTTGAGTTAGTGCAGGATTATCCAGTGTGTTTGATGCGTCGTGATCATCCGGCGTTAACACAAGAATGGAATTTAGATACCTTCTTGAGTTATCGCCATCTGCAAGTGGCCTTTGGCGGTTTAGAGCATTGGTTGCTGGATGATGTGTTGCAACTCGAGGGCCGTCAGCGGGATATTGCCGTGAATATGACCGACTTTCAGAGTGCTCTCACCCTGTGTGAACAGAGCGATTTGATCCTCTGTGCACCTTCGCGCTATGCCTTGGCTGTGATGAAGTCTTTTGAGCTTCAGTCTTTACCATCACCCATCAAGCTGATCCCCGGTGCGTATTTATTGATGTGGCACAAACACTTCGAACACGACTTGAGCCATAAATGGCTGCGAGAGTTGATTATTAGTCAAGTGCGAGATAATAATTTATCATTATAAATTAATATCTTGTATCGTTTCCCTCCCTGTTTTTAATGATTGATTTAAGTTCATCGTCCCAGTGGCATCTTGTTTTTTTGTAGGAAATATCTTAATTGGATTTTGACTACTGTAAATAATAGATAAGTAAATATAATGCCAGAGCACCACCTTTGCGAGTTGGTTAAATTTATAGCTAGGGACCTCGGGGCTAAACTTCTCGAAGGTAATTTTCGAAGGCCTATAATTTATTTAGAAGAGATGGTTCTCTTTTTTTATTACATAGGTTTAAGTTTTATTATGATTAAATAGGTTGAAACTTTGCTTGATATTCAATTTTTTGGTTTAACTTTATATTCAATTGGATTGTTTTTAGGTTCATTTATAGTGCTATTTCTGTCCGCTTGGATTGGGAAAAAAGTTATCGGTAGGAAGGGCGTTAGTAATAATGAGGGCGATGAAGATTTTAGAGTAATACTAGGAGCTACTTTATCTCTTCTTGGTTTAATTATTGGTTTTACGTTATCGATGTCAATAAGTGGCTTCAATAGTCGGCAGGCAGCGGAAGAGTATGAGGCTTTTGTTATTCGTACTGGTTTTATGCGAGCAGATTTATTGACTGAATCGAGCCGTGATTTAATGAAGGCCACACTACGAGAATATTTACAGCAACGAATTAATATTTATGATGCACAATCGCCTGAAGGCATTAATTTTATTAGGATGAAAGTGTTGGATTTGCAGAAAGTATTATGGGAAACAGCGGTGCATGAAACTACCCAGAAACAGACTCCTGTGACCTCATTAGTGATTGCCAGTATTAACGAAATTGTACTAGCTCAACAGAAAACCTTTGCTGGATGGCGTCATCAAATTCCATTAGCAGCTTGGATTTTATTGGTGGTTATTGCAATTAATTGCAATATATTGATTGGTTACAATGCAAGGAAAGTTAAAGGGAAGTTAGGTTTGTTATTTATCTTACCTGCAATGATTTCATTATCATTCTTGATGATTGCTGAAATAGACGCTCCAGGGAAAGGTATTATAAAAGTGACACCTATTAATTTACAAGCTCTAGCTAACATGCTTAATAAAGAATTGTAAATTAATTTTTATCAATTTAAATTCATATCGAATAGCATATTGCTGAGTGCAGGAGCACGATTATGATAATTATCTGTAAAATCTGCCTGACTAAAGTATTGGCTAAGTGCATTGAGTGCTTCTTTCACTTTTGCGGGCTGCTTATCCCGCGCCGACGTTACGCTATAAACACTGTAGGTATTGAGTGACCATTCAGGTAATAGGGTGACCAGTTGGCCGCTTTCGAGGTATTTGTGTACTTCAGGTTCGGGCAGGGCGGCAAATCCTAGACCATCGAGTGTGAGTTGAATTAACGCCTGCATATTGTTGACGCTAATTCGCTGGCTTGTCAGTTCAAAACACTCTTGGCTGAAGGCGTGGGTTAAGATATCGCCTTTAGCATAAGTGTGATAGATCCGATTTAATGCAGTTAACTCCGTTGGGTGGCTAAGGTTTTTATGCATTGGCAGATAATTAGGTGAGGCGCACAGTAACATACGCCAATCGGCTAAATGGCGGGCAATTAGGTTGGAATCCGATAAGGGGCCGATGCAAATCGCCAGATCGATACCGTCGTTGACTATATCTATCGGGCCATCTTGCAGCAGTAAATTCAAACTTATCTGTGGATGTGCTGCCAACAGGTAATGAAAAGGTTCGCTTAACAGGCCGCCGCCGAATCCTATAGGCGCGGCAATCTTTAATTCCCCTGATGGAATACCTTTCAAGTTATTAAGTTTCTGCTCTGTGCTTTCGACTATCGCTATGACCTTGCGGCAATTCTCATAGAACAAACTGCCCGCTTCGGTGAGCGTGAGGTTGCGGGTATTGCGGTGGAACAGGCTGATCCCCATGTCCATTTCGAGCTTGGTCACTTGCTGACTTACCGCCGACGAGCTGAGATTTAATTGCTGCGCTGCGGCACTCATTGAGCCCTTTTCTGCGATTGTCGCAAAAACGATCATCCCTTTGATCATGTTTTTATTCATTTTTAAGTAACTCTTACAAGTGAATACCTAAAGTCTAACTTGAGCTGATTGTAACATAGAGATACATTGCCGTATTGAAAATTGTTCTCATTTACAATCTTTGCTCTAATGGAGACTTGTCGGTTATGTTGTTAAGTCGTAAGAAGTACCTCGCTCAAGTGATCACCGCTTTATGTTTGTTGCCCACAGTACCAGTAACAAATGCCCTTGCGGATACCGCGTCAGATAAAGAAAAGATGATGGAAAGAATCGTGGTGACTGCATCGGGATTTGAACAGCAAATTCGTGATGCGCCAGCTTCTATCAGCGTGATCACCCGTGAGGATCTGGATAACCGCTTCTACCGCGACTTAACCGATGCCATGTTAGAAGTGCCCGGCGTAGTGATTACGGGCGGTGCAGACCGTCAGGATATCAGTCTGCGGGGCATGGGTAGTCAATACACGTTAATTTTAGTGGATGGTAAACGCCAATCCTCGCGCGAGACACGGACCAACAGTGACGGCCCAGGCGTTGAAGGCGCTTGGACGCCACCATTGGCGGCCATCGATAGAATTGAAATTGTTCGCGGGCCTATGTCATCACTTTATGGTTCGGATGCCATCGGTGGGGTAATTAACATTATCACTCGCAAAGTGCCAAACGAGTGGCAGGGTGAGGTGCGACTCGACAGCACTTTGCAGGAAAAGTCTGACTCGGGAAATGTGTATCAAGGCAACTTTTTCGTCAACGGTGGTTTGATCAAAGATCTGCTAGGGATGCAACTTTATGGTCAATATACCCAGCGTGAAGAAGATCAAATCTATGGTGGTTACCGAGGTCGCGATGCGACTAACTTGACCGCGAGATTTGCGCTCACACCCAATGAAAATCACGATATCATGTTTGAAGTTGGCACATCTAACCAAGAACTCGACAGCAGTTTAGGTAAAACAGTCACACCGTTAGCACCGGGCGAAGCCTGTGGTCGTCGCGGTTGCCCTGAATCTTCAACGACAGAATATGAAAACAGCACTTTCTCCCTTTCACATACAGGTCGTTGGGACTTTGGTACTTCGGATAGTTATATCAAGCATGAAGTGTTTGATAATAAATCCCGTAAGATGAAAATCACTAACACGGATGCGCAATCTAGCCTTATCACTACGTTAGGCCAAAGTCATACAGCGACCTTTGGCGCAGCATTCAACCATCAAGATCTCACCGACGAAACAGGTAACCAAGTGAGTGACTTAACTGATATTAGTCGCAAACAATGGTCGGTGTTTTCCGAGGATGAATGGCGCATTGTCGATAGCTTTGCTCTGACCATGGGGCTGCGTTTAGATGATGATGAAAACTTTGGTAATCATGTCAGTCCGCGTGTTTATGGCGTGTGGGGATTAACCGACAGCACCACCTTAAAGGGCGGTGTATCAACAGGGTTTAGGGCGCCGAGTTTACGCCAGACAGTGCCCGATTGGGGACAAGTCAGCCGCGGTGGCAACATGTACGGTAATCCAGATTTACAACCTGAAACTTCAGTTAACTACGAGTTAGGTTTGTATTCTGATCTGACCGAGAGCATTACCGCCAGCGCGGGAGTGTTCTATAACGAGTTTAATGACAAGATCACCCGCGTAGCCTGTCCTGCGACTCAATGTACCGATGGTCCAAATCAATTTGGTTCTAATCCGACGACTTATGTGAACGTCGACGAAGCTGTGACCCAAGGGATTGAACTGAGTTTCGACTATCGCATTCGCTCAAACTTGAGTTTGACGGGTAACTATACCTATACGGATTCGGAGCAAAAGACAGGTGTTTATAAAGGTAGCCCATTGAATCAATTGCCTAAGCATTTGATCCAAGCGTCTTTCAACTACGAGCCTATTGATAATTTAAGCACTTGGTTAAGGGTGAACTACCGTGGCGAAGAGAGCCAACCGACGACAGGACCTTCATCGAGCAGTTTAATCGCCCCTTCTTATACTCTGCTGGATTTGGGGGCTAACTATCAGTTGAACGATAGCTTGAAATTTAGTGCGGGCATTTATAACGCCTTCGATAAGGAAATTACCCAAGAGGAATACGGTTATATCGAAGATGGCCGACGTTACTGGTTAGGTATGACTTATAGTTTTTAAATTAAAAATAGCGAGTTATAAAGAAGCCAGCACTTAGTTGGCTTCTTTTTTGATTATTCAAAATTCGGTTTACGAATAAACAGGACGCTGAGATCTTGCTTTGGCGTGAACTGTTTTTGTTGGAATTCAAAGGTGAGTGGGTCAGTTTTTTTAAGCTCGCCATCAAAACACAAGCTAATGAGATCTGTGGGCTGGGATTTTTTTAGGGTGAGTTTGAAGTCCTTAATTGACCCTTGCCAGTTATTAGCTGTGACCAAAATATAGCTAAGATGGCTCCATTCGACGCCAATCTCCTGATCTTCACCGTCTTGTTTAACGATAAGGTTGCGCTTCCTAATGCCTTGCTTGGCGCTTTCATCTAAACAGGCCAGTTCAGTGTAAGTTTCAATAATACTACTGGCAGTATCGGGGATACCTGTTGAGAGGCTTGGCGTGTAGCTATGGCTGATTGCGACAGATTGGCCTGCGGGAAAGGTTTGTTCCCACACAAAGTAATCACTTAGGGTAAAGGCGATTTGTTGGTTCTCATCCAACCATTGCTTGGGGAGTGCGGGTTTACCCTTGGGGACTTCGGCATATTCGGCAAAGTAAGCGACTTCATCTACACCCCAGCGAAGCTGTTTCAGCTCGGTTGAAATATCGGTTTTATCGGCAAGTTGGGCAACAAGCCTGTGCTGAGTTGGCTGGGTTTTGCCATTCACTTTAAGGGTGAAGTTATCAATGCTGCTGTGATCGGCTGAGCCAAAAAACATCGGTGGCATGGGAAAGGCTATGGGGACGATAAGATCCTGCGAACTGGTGTTGGTAAACACATAATCGACCCTGACTTCGGTCTCGCTGATGAAGAGGGACTCTTTATCCATACTGATATTAGGCTGATATTTCAAGGTAATAGAGTCATTAGCATCGCCAAAACTGCTATCGTTGGCAGAGGCAGTTTCTCCGTAGACGAGTAAAACTATAGCAAAAAGGGGTATGGCTAAGTGTGCTGACATGTACTTCTTAACTCTAGTTGGATGCTTTAAGTATCAATGGGGAACGATTATTGCGCGCGGGCGAGGTCGATGGCCGCACTTATCGCATTTCGCGCTTGTGGGCTATTTTTCCAGCAAGTAGTGCGCAGCATGCTGGCGACTAAGTTAGCAATATCATCCACTTCGTGTTGGGCGAGTTGTTGTAGCGAGCTGATGCCAATTTCTTCGAAGCGTTTAATTACTGTCGGGCCAACGCCTTTGAGTGCTAATAAGGCTTGTTTTTCTTGTTCATTAAAACCCATAACGAATACTCCTTTATTGTTGGGATTGTGCTCAATTAATAGTACTGGGCAAGATTACCTTTAAACCGAGTTAACAAAAAGGCCCTCGAAGGGCCTGTTTAGTCTTTATGAATCAACAATCATCAATAAGTGTTACATATCACAGGGTTTGAGCGGTTTACGCAACTGGGCGCGCACGTTATCCATGCCTGAGTAAAACTCTTTCATCATCAATAGACCCATCATCTTGCCGTTGTCGGTGACGATCAGATTGTCGGGATCTGTTGGGTCGTTTTTGATGGCACCAATGAGTTTCATTGACGTCATTTCTTTAAATAAGGCGGTATCTAAATTGACGCCAAAGGTTTCGCGGAAATATTTACGCGATAAACGGCCGGAGAACATGCCCAGCAAAAAGCGATATTGCATCACGTCTTTTTTGCTGTAGTTCTTTTGTTGCTCGACACCCATTTGACCCGCTGCGATGCGTTCTTGGTACTTACGTAGCGAGAAAGTGTTCACATAAAGCGTGTCATTTAAGAAGCTAAATGAGCCCGAACCTACCCCTAAGTATTCGTCGTAATCAATAACGTATTCGTCAAATCCTTCGTCATCGGTTTTACCAAATGCCCATGCAGACAATTGATTATATTGACCATTAAGACTGTTTAATATTTGGCGATATTGGTTTGCCATATCCGCTTGCGGCGCCGCTAATTTGCCTTTAACACTTTTACGGGTTTGATGAGTGATCATCAGCGGATAGGTGGTAATTTGTCTTGGGTCTAAGCGCGATGCCATGTCGAGATCGTGTTGGATCACTTCATCGGTTTGGCCGCGGAAACCAAAAATCAGGTCGACGTTGATAATAGGGAACAACTCTTTGGCACCCATGATCTTGTCGAAGGTTTGCTGACCCGTGCCGAATTTATCGAGTCGGTCGGTCATTTTTAAAATATCGTCATTAAAGCTTTGCACGCCGATAGACATGCGATCCACTAAGCCTTTGAGCTGTTTAAAGCCTGGGCTGTCTAAATGCTGCGGATCGGACTCGCAGGAGACTTCTTTAATGCTAGGAAATAGGGTTTTAGCGTGTTCTATGGTACGGGCTAATTCGTCTTCTAATACCGTGGTGGTACCACCACCAATGTACATAGATTCAAAGTCATAGCCGAGGGCCTTGACCATTTCCATCTCTTTACGTAATGAGATGAAGTAGGCACGCGCCTTGTCTTCCTTAAACATAAAACGGTGGAAGGTACAGTAAGAGCACAGGGTATGGCAGAAGGGAATATGTGCGTATAGCATATATTTTTTGCCTTCAACCGGTGCTGGCATCATTTCTGCGGAAAGCGTATCGAGGCGAAGATTCTTATCGACATAGTACTGCATGACCCGTTCCATCGAGCCGAGCATCCAGTTAGGGACGGTAATATTCGCTTGATAAGGCGTTGCGATAGCGCCGCTGAGCGTTTGAATAACTGATGACATAACGATTCCTATCTGAGAGTGCTAACCGTAAACACCGAAATTGCTTTAGGTAATTCACGACCACCTAGCGCAATAAGACTACCTCGTATGTAATTGTTAAAACGTGAACTGGTTATAAGTTACGGTTTCCTAACAAGGAAATCACGGGCTTTTTGTTAAGCAGATCATGTTTTAGCGATTGAGAATGCATTTTTATCATGCATTTTTTAGCGGAATTTATTGTAGATTTGCGGGGTTAGCTTACCGCGTCAGTCGAAATACTGAGATTGAAAATCACCATTCTAGGCATTTTGTTGCTGGCGGATTAGCGCTTGTCTATCCAAGGGACGGCTGTCATCATCCGAACGATAAAAATAACCTCTTGATGTAAAGGGCCTACTATGTTGGCAAACGTAAACCGCTTCTTCCCGCTGTTGGCAGTGATAGGCGCAATGACAGCTTATCTGATGCCGAGTTGGTTTACTGAGCTTAAATCCGCCATAGTGCCGCTGTTGGTAATCATCATGCTATCTATGGGGCTCACTTTAGATCTTCAGGATTTTGCTAATGCCTTCAAACAGAAACGTGCTGTACTCACAGGACTCGTGCTGCAATTTTCGGTCATGCCGCTCAGCGCATTATTGATCAGCCTGTTATTAGGATTAGATAGGGAACTCACCATAGGCATGGTGTTAGTGGGCAGTGTTGCAGGCGGCACCGCCTCAAACGTGGTCTGTTATTTAGCGAAAGGCGACGTGGCTTTATCGATAACCATGACGGCACTGTCAACCTTAGCGGGCGTGGTGTTAACACCACTGATTATTAAGCTGTTGATTGGGGAAATGATCGATATACCCTTCGCCGATATGCTGCTGAGTTTAGTGAAAATTGTGCTGATCCCTGTCAGCGTTGGCGTGATTATCAATCATTTTTTTAAATCGCTGGTGGCTAAAGTCGCTCCTGCATTGCCACTGATTTCTATCTTGGCAATTGTGATGGCGATTACGATTATCGTGGCGTTAAATGCCAATCAGTTTGATAAAGTTGGCCCCATTATTCTGCTGGCCGTGTTCTTACATAATGGTCTTGGTCTCGCCTTAGGCTATTTCTGTTGCCGTTTATTAGGCTTTAACCACACAGTCTGTAAAACTATCTCCATCGAAGTTGGCCTACAAAACTCCGGTCTCGCCACTGCTTTATGTATTAAATTCTTTAGCCCCATTTCAGCCATTCCCAGCGCGATATTCTCGATATGGCATAATTTGTCTGGCGCCATGTTGGCGGGATATTGGGCGAGGGAATCGCAAGATTAATAAGATGTTGCTGTCGAAAATAGACAATGCCTGTAACCTGAGCAAGCGCGGCCACAGGCTTAAATTGCTGTGACTAGTTAACCGGTAATGGGGTCTCGACAGGCATGAGTGTTAGCTGCAAGATATTTTCTTGCTGGCTTAATGCCAGTGGCAGGGTGTAGTTGGGAAAGCGTAATCCGAATACGGCACCTTGTTGTAACAAGTGATACAGCTGATCTGTCATGGTAATCGTTAAACTGGCGCAGCCATGTTCATCGACTCTGCCTTCTAGTGGCAAGGCGATTTTGTCAGCTAAGGTTAGATACGCCGCCATACGCCAGTGTGAGTTTTCTCCAATATTGTATGTACTGCCATGCAGTTGGTTGTAGCCTAAACCACAGGCCTGCAAGCTTAATTGGGTTTTGGCCGCTGTTGGCAGCGAAATAATCCGTTGTCGCTGCTGTGCCAGAAACTTACCCCACGCTAGCCGATGAATAACTGAGTCCAGTGAGATGGGAACATACTGATCTTGCTGTTTTAGTGCATTAAAGCGGGCAATGCCCTGTTCCAATTTAGTGAGGTCGTCTTCATATTTCAGTTGTGCCTTAAGCAGATTATATGCGGGCGTTTTAGCTTGTTCCATGCCCGCTAACGCTGCTTTCTCGTAGTATGCCAGTGCTTGCACTTTATCGGCTTCTGCGCCCAAACCGCGCTCTTCCATACTGCCTAAATGATAGTTAGCTATGGCAACTTGACGCTTAGCACCTTGTAAAAATGCGGCTTTCGCGCCGCTGTAGTCATTTTCATTTAACAGCAGAGCGCCGTAGTTTGTCCACGCCGTACCATCATCTGCTGCCATACCCAATTCCAGCCACTTTATGGCTTGCTGGCGTAACTGCGGGATGTCGAGGCTTTCTCTTTCGTTGCCGACACTTTGCATCGCCATTAAATAAGCACGCAGATACTCGCGTGAGGCATTATCCAGATAGAGGTTATCGGGCTGGAGTTCAAAGGCTTGCCCAAAGTAACTCCCCGCTTGCTGCGCCGCAGTGATTGCTTTCGCTAGATAGAACCTTGAGCTGGGATCTGCCGGACTGTGTGCTCGTCCTAGGCTATATATGGTCGGTAGTTTAAGACCCCGCGCCAGCGCTTCTTCTAACAAGGGGATGGCCTGCGTTTTTCGATCATTATCCAGCGCCATGCTGCCTAGATTATGGCTGGCACGGGCCGAACCTAAGGCTCTGGCTTGTTCATAGTATTGGCTGGCGGTGGCATTGTCTTGCGTGACGCCACGGCCGAGATGGTAGGCTTTACCCAGTAAGAATAACGCCTCAGCATTGTTCTCTGCTGCTTGCTGCTGTGCTTGTTGCAAGAAAGCGTCGTATTGTTGTTGCTCAAATACCTGTTCCAGCGCGGACTTTTCTGCGGTTGCTGCAAAGCTTACGGTCAACAGTAATAGGAGAGTAGCAATAGTGAATATCTTCATAACATCCTTGTCGTTAAGCGGGTACTTGTAAGCGGTAGTGCTAGTGAAGTTGTTTAACGTAGAGGCTTGTTATGCTATAAGCAAGCCTTGTGGTTTACCACTGTGTTTGCAGCGGTAGCACTGCAGTGACTAATGTTTGGCATCGCCAGCTTGAAGGGATCTACCTACTATTTTTCTTATTACCTAGGGTCTGTTGATCTTTGCTGTGCAAATGTTGTTCAGCAATACATCGGCAGCCACATTAACATAAACGCCAGTGACACCATACTGGCGTAATTTCTTGCTAGCTTGTCATACCTTGTTGATATTGCTCGATAGTGTTTTATTCTTCCAAAAGCATTCTCCACTAAATGTCGATACCGATATAAGCACCAATCGACTCTTTCTTGAGGTGTATTCTTATAGCGGCGCCTTGGAATAACAGATTTCCCGCCGTTATTGGCGATAAGTTCACGAAAAGCATCGCTGTCATAACCTTTATCTGCAATGACGGTATCAACCTGCTTCAGGTGTTCAATTAAGCTGGGGGCGTGTGTAATATCGTGTTTTTGGCCTTCTGATAATTCGAAATAAATCGGTAATCCTCCGCTGTCGACGGCTAAGTGAATTTTGGTTGAATTACCGCCTCGACTTTTACCAATACTCTCATTACTTAGCGTCGC